>CANJQH010000053.1 GCA_947476335.1 Anaerolineae bacterium
GCCTCCCCCGCTTTGCGGGGGAGGCGAATCTGCCGCCAGAACTTTTGGCGACTCACTTAGAATGCGGCGGTGCGGAAAATATGGGGGGTGCTATTGGTGGGGGGGGCTGCGGCGTTGGGCGTCGCGGCGTCGTTGCCGCGCGGTATGGACGTCATAGTTGCGTTTGGTGTGCTGGCTGTGGTGATTTTTCTTGTCGTCGCACTTATTGAGCCGACGCTGGCGCTGGCCGTGGCGCTCATTGCTGCGCCGTTTCAGCCGCTCGAACGCGTGACGCTGAATCTACCCATCGACAGCGGGCAGATGCTGCTGGCGCTAGCGTTGTTCGCTTATCTGTTGCGCTGGCTGGCGCAGCGTCGTTTGTATGAGCTGCCGGCATGGCGCGTTGCTGCGCCGTTCGTCGTGGGTGCGGCATTTCTCGGCGTTGGCATGCTCAGCTTCTTTCCGGCGCGCGATCTGACGGACTGGCTGTTCGAATGTGCCAAGCTGGTACAACTGCTGTGGATTGGTCTGCTCGTGGCGAACGAGCGTGATCCGCGGCGGCGTGCGCTGATCGTAGGTGCGCTGTTTGCGTCGGCTTGTGGCGAGGCATTGCTGGGTGTGTATCAGCATCATCTGGCGGGAGTTGGGCCGAAGGAATTTTTGCTGCCCGGCACCGATCGTTATCGCGCCTATGGCACCTTCGAGCAGCCGAATCCGTTCGGCGGTTACATGGGGCTGATCTGGCCGGTTGCCGCTGGTGTGGCGCTGCATTTGTTTCGGAAGCGGTGCGTCGCATGGGGTGGAGCTGCGGCGGCTGGGGCGCTTTTTTGTGCATATGGCGTGTACATCTCTGGATCACGCGGTGCGCTGATTGGTGCGGCGCTTGCGGTTGTGCTGATGACGCTGGCGTTGCTGCAGAGGCCGGGACGCTGGCTCGCCGTCGGCGCGTGCGTACTGCTGATCACTTTTGCTTTTGGTGAGCTGCAGGTGCCGGCGGCGATCGAGACACAGCTGGCTGAGTACGGTGACATCGATGTGCGCGACGCGTACATCACGCCGATCAGCTTTTCAACCATCGAGCGTCTGGCGCACTGGCAGGCTGCACTTCGCATGGCTGAAGCGCATCCGTGGCTGGGCGTCGGCCTGGGAAACTACGGGGCGGCGTACGATGACTTTCGACTGCTGGTCTGGGTGAACGCGCTTGGTCATGCGCACAACTATTACTTGAATCTGTTGGCTGAAACCGGCTTGCTCGGGCTGACGGTATATCTGATCTGGTGGGGCACAGTGCTGGTCTGGCTGTGGCGTGCACGCTACAACGGTGCGGTGAATTTTGTTGCTGTCGGGCTGCTCGGTGCGCTTGGGCATTTGCTGGGCCACAGTGCATTCGATAATCTGTACGTTGCCAACATGCATCTTGTGCTTGGCGCCTGGATGGGGCTGGCGGTGGTGCAGCGTGCTGTGGGGATGCCGACACGTGAAGGCGTGAAAGTGCGAGCACGCGGAAAAATGCTGAAGCTTGTTGCGCCTTCTTTTCTTCGCGTGAGCATTCTGGTTGTAGCGGTGGGTGGCGTGCTGTTGTTCATGCGGCCGCTCGGGCGTGCGCATGCGCAGAGTGTAGTGCCGCCGACTTTGGCGCCGCCGACTTTGGCGCCGCTGCGCAGGGTGGCTGTGGCTGCGCCCATGCCGTCGCCGGTTGTTCTTGATGCGGTGCCGATGACGGTGCTTACGCGTTCGCTGCAAGGGCGCCCGATTGTGGCGTATCAGTTTGGTGCTGGGCCGGTGGTGAAGCTGCTGGTTGGCGGCATTCATGGCGGTTATGAGTTCAACACGGTGCAGCTCATGTCGCGCACGATTGAGCATTTTGCAGTGTTTACGCAGGAGGTGCCTGCAGATGTCACACTCTTCGTCATCCCGAATCTGAATCCGGACGGGGCGGCGAGCGGCCGTGATCGAGTGCGCGGCCGTATGAACGGCGCTGGCGTCGACCTGAATCGCAACTGGGATCATGCGTGGCAGCCGCAGGCATGGCACGGTGTGAACTTTGTGAACGCCGGTGCCATGCCGTTTTCGGAACCCGAGACGCGCGCGCTGCGCGATTTTGTGCGCGAGAAAAACATCGGCGCCGCCGTGTTTTATCACTGTCAGCTCGGCGCAGTTTTTCATGGCGCCGGCGTCACTGAGACGCAGACTGTCGATCTTGCGAAGACGATGGCGGACGCCACGGGTTATGTGATGTTGCCGGAGGGCATGCCCGGCCAGGTGACTACGGGCGATGCGATCGATTACCTGACGAAGTATGAGAACGTCGACGCCGTCGAAATCGAGCTGTATACCAGTTACGACGTCGAGTGGATGCGCAATCTTGCAGGCATTCGCGCATTTCTGCGTTGGCGGCGGGGGCCGGAAGAAGTAGCGGAAGGCTGACCGACGATGGTTACGAAAATTAGTAGTGTGAGTACGCGGAATCGGTAATCCGTGATCCGTCGTTGGCGTGTACTCTGTGTGCGCTGTGTTGAGCGCTTATCGGCGCTTCGCAGTTCATACATGATGAATAACAAAGCAATTCGACTACTCCCCTTGTTCGTGTCTGTATTTGCGACGGTTGCCGTGACTGGAGTCGTGACTGCACAGACAAAAACGACGCCTACGCCGCAGGTGCAGCGCACTGCGGCGGCGGTAACGGCAACCGCGGCGGCGGCGCGACGTGTGGCGACGGCGACGGCGAAATCGATGACTGCGACATCCGCTGCGAAGGTGCGCGCCACGTCCATGGCGGCAACGGCTGCGGTGAAATCTGCCACGGCGACGGCGGCGGCCGAGTTTCGTAGTGCTACGGCGACGACTGTGGCGGAATCACGTGCGGCGACGGCTGAGGCAAAGGCTGCAGATGCGACCGCCACGGCTGAGGTGCGCGACGCGGAAATTAACTTGTTTGCGCGCTATCTTCCGATCGATATGAAGCGGCTGCTGGATTACCCGGGCAACTTCACGAGTGATCTGGTTGTCGTGCGCGGCCGCATTTTCAACATCGTGAAAGGCTCGAACGATACATTCCAGATGTATGCTGCCGGCACGTACGACGCTCTGCTCATTCAGACGGAAAATGCGTTCGACGATCTGTTCGAAAATGACAACGTGATTGTCTACGGCGAAGTTGAAGGCGAATCCTGTTTCAACAACTCGATGGGCAACGAAGTCTGCCAGCCAAAAATTCGGCTGGCATCTGTGTTCAAGCAGGAGACGCAGGCGATGCGCCTGGCGCGCGGCACGGCTGTGGCCGAACAGGCGGTGATCGAGCGGGAGCGGGTGGCTGCGGAGGCGATTGAGCGCGCAGCTACGCGCGCCACGGCGGCGGCTGAGTCGGCGCAGTATGAGTACATCGCTGATCGTGATCTTTCGACGTATCCGAAAAACTACACCGGCGTCAAAGTGCGCGTGCGCGCACGTGTATTCAATATCGTCGAAAACGCGGCGGTGATTCAGGCCAATCTGCTTGGGAATGGCGAGCCGATTTATGTCGAAGCCGCCATGGCGTTTGATGGCATCTACGACGGCGACGTGGTTGAAGTCTTCGGGGAAGTCGAGGGCGTCAAGTGCTTCACCAACCGCATGGGCGCCGAGGTATGCCATCCGCACATCAGCGGGGCAAAGATTGTGAAGTAGCGGACTGATGGAAAATAGGGAACTACTCAGGCCAGCCAGTTTTCCAATCCGAAACACGCTATTCCTTCCCCCGAAGGGGAAGGAATAGCGTGTTTCGCGGGAAATACTAATTTGGGCCTGAGTGGTTATAAAAACAGAGAGTCAGAGTGCTTTTTCACTCTGACTCTCTATTCTGACTCTCTGCTACTGCTGCTGCCTAAGGTCCTGTCCAAAAGTTTTGTCCGGCAGATTCGCCTCCCCCGCAAAGCGGGGGAGGCGAATCTGCCGCCAGAACTTTTAGCGACTCACTTAGCTTTCCAGGTTGAGCCAGCGCACGTCTTCGGGACTGAGCTCGACGTCCAGTGCGCGCATCGACGAGCGGGTTTCGGCGATGTTGCGCGGGCCGATGAGCGGGAAGGTTGGGAACGGCTGGGCGAGCACGTAGGCCAGGGCGATGTTGATGACCTCGACGCTGTGCTTCTCAGCAAGTTCTGTGGCGCGGCGCTTGCGTTCGAAGTTGTCGTCGGCGAACCAGCAGCGCGCCACTTCGGGGTCGCCGGTGAATTCCGAGGTGACGTGCGGCAGGAAGAAGCCGCGCGCCTGCGACGACCACGGCAGCAGCGGCGTCTGCGACTGCGTCAGCCACGAGCGGAACTCGGGTGTGCTGGCGCTCATGCAGCCAGCCCACGGCGGTTCGATCATGCGCGCCAGGCTGAAGTTGTTGCTGAGGAAGCTCATGCCCTGCTGACCGGTGCGCAGTGCATAGTCGTTGGCGGCGATGAAGCGCTCCATCGTCCAGTTGCTGCCGCCGAAGATCTTCATGCGGCCGGCGCGCACATGCACGTTCATCACGTCGATGAATTCGCCGACCGGCACTTCCGGATTGTCGCGGTGCATCGCATACATATCCACGTAGTCCGTGCGCAGGCGTTCCAGGCTGGTTGTGAACTGCTTGTCGAGGTCCTTCGGCGTGCAGAAAGGCGTGTGCGCACCCTTGTCGAGGATTACCACCTGATCACGCACGCCGCGATTTTCGATCCACTGGCCGAGCAATTGTTCGCTCATGCCGCCCATGTAGATAAAGGCTGTGTCGAACATGTTGCCGCCGCGCTCGAAGAAATCGTCGAAGATGACCGAGGCGTAGGCGATGTTGGGCTGATTGTCGACGCCGAGGATCAGGCGTGACATAGATTTTTGCACGCCGTGGATTTCGCCGAAGCGCATCTTGCCCTGTGCCTTGCGCCCGTAGACGAGCGGGCGGTGCGACGTCGTCTGCTTCAGTGCATGCGAGCCAGGTTTCTCGCGTTCGTAGACCAGGCCGATGGCTGAGCGCCAGCGGTCGAGCGTTTGTGCGTTGCCGAGCGAGTCGGCCCAGCTCATCGCCGGCGATGCGGCTTCGTGCTGCCCTTCTTCAACCGCAGTGGCGACTGCGTCGGCTTCAATGCCGTAGATCCAGTCTTCGGTGTGCACTTCGTGAAGTTCGCGCGGCCCGCCGTTGCGCTGCACGACGATGTCCGTGGTGCCGCCGTGGCGGCTGGGCACCCATGGCGAGGTGACGGTGATGTTGCCCTTGTCGCCGTAAATCGTCACCACATTCTGCTGATTCAGCAGCACGCCAGTCGCCAGCTGTGCGAGGATGCCGCCCTCGAATTCGAGCGAAGCGATGGCATATTCGTCGGCGCCTGTGTTCGGGTTGAGCCGGCCGTTGCCGGTGACCTTGATCGGGTTGGCGAATGGCTTACCGAGCTGCGCACCGGCGATCAGGCGCGCGATCGAAACCGGATAGCCGCCCACGTCGAGAATGCCGCCGCCGCCGAGATCGTTGGCCATCAGGCGGTGGTTCTCGTTGTAGCCCATCTGGAAGCTGAAGGTGGCGTTGATCAGCTTCACGTTGCCGATGACGCCGCTGCTGATCAGGTCGAGCAGCTGCTGCGTCTGCGGATGGCAGCGATACATGTACGCCTCCATCAGAAAGACGTCGTTCTCGCGCGCCGCTTCGATGATGGCCATCGCTTCGGCCGTGTTTAGGCCGAGTGGTTTTTCGCACAGCACATGCTTGCCGGCTTCGGCTGCTTTGATCGACCATTCGGCGTGCAGCGTGTGTGGCACGGCGATATAGACCGCTTCGACCTCTGGGTCGGCCAGCAGCGCCTCGTAGCTGTCGTGGCGCCGCTCAATGCCGAACTGGTCGCCAAATTTGTCGGCTGATTCGTGGCTGCGGCTGCCGACGGCGGCGAGCACACCCTTGTGTGAATGCTGCACGCCAGCGGCGAAATGCTTCGCGATGCTTCCCGTTCCGAGAATGCCCCATTTCAAAGTCATGATTCCCCTTTTAAAAAACTGTAACTGTTCAGACCTGAATCAGTATCTCCTACGCAACATGCTTTTCTTTATATCTTAAGAGGAATTCGCACTTTAAAAGAGATTCACATCTTAAGGGAAATTTGTATCTTAAGAAAAGAAGAGCATGTTGCGCGGCCGGAAATTGACTGGCATGAGCCGTTACAAAACTACTGATATTCCGCCTTCACCGTCCCAATGAAGCGCAGATTGCGACAATATTCGTCAAGGTCGAGCCCGTAACCGAACACGAACTCATTCGGGATTTCAAATCCGAGGTAGGCGATCGGGACATATACCTCGCGGCGTGAGGGCTTGTCCAGTAGTGTGCAGACCTTGATGCTGGCGGGGTTGCGCGACGCCAGCAGCCTCAGCACGTGGTCGATGCTGTGACCGCTGTCGACGATGTCCTCAACCAGCAGCACGTGGCGGCCGCGGATATCTGTGTTCAGGTCGAGCGTAATGCGCGGCTGGCCGCGCGTGGCGCGTACGCCGACGCCATAGCTGCTGACGGCCATGAAGTCGATGCTGTGCGGCACGCTGATGTGGCGCATCAGGTCGGTCAGAAAAACAACACCGCCCTTGAGCACGCTGACGAGCAGGAGGTCCTTGCCGTGATAGTCGCGCGTGATCTGAGCGCCGAGTTCGGCGATGCGGATTTGCAGTTGCTCTTCGGACAGCAGCACTTTGTCCAACAGCGGTTCGTGGCTGTGTTTGAGGATGGTTTCGACGATTTTGGACATGAGTTGATGGGTGGCGATGTGTCAGGCTGATGATTGTAACTAACGTGACTTGCTACTCTGTGACGTTTTATCCATTGACTCCCCCGAATTGCCTCATCTCTCCCAAATCGTAACTACGCAGGCCCAAATCAGTATTTCCCGCGAAACACACTATTCTCTCCCCCTTCGGGGGAGAGAATAGTGTGTTTCGCGTTGGAAAAATGGCTGGCCTGCGTAGTTCCCCCCAATCTCCTGCCAGACTTTCTACTAAATCTTCTAAATAATGGAGAGCGCTGATGCAATTCGGGAGTTCGCTGCGAACCGCCATTTTTTTTGTCGTGTGTGGGGACGTGGAACTGCAGTTTGAGAATGGATGGGCAAATAGATGGGCAAATGGGTGGGCAAATGGGTGGGCAAATGGGTGGGCAAATGGGTGGAAAAACAATCAAGATTGCACCCATGCGATGTAGGGCAGATTTCGGAATTGTTCGTCGGCGTCGATGCCGTAGCCGCATACGAAGTGATCTGGGATTTCGAATCCGAGGTAATCGATGGGGACCAGCACTTCGCGGCGTGACGGCTTGTTCAGCAGTGCGCAGACCTTCAGGCTGGCTGGTTCGCGTGTGGCCAGCATTTGCAGCAGATGGTCAAAAGTGTAGCCGCTGTCGACGATATCTTCGACCAGCAGCACGTGGCGGCCGGCGATGTCTTCGCGCAGGTCGAGCAGGATGCGGGGCGAGCGGCTTGAGGAACGTGCGCCGGTTTCGTAGGAGGCTACGGAAATGAAGTCCATCTCGCATGGCACGCGAATCTGCCGCATCAGGTCGGCCAGGAAGACGACGCCGCCGCGCAGGATGCCGACGATGAGCGGGTTCTTGTCGGCGTAGTCATGTGTGAGTTGTGCGCCCAGTGCGACGACGCGTTCCTGGATTTGTTCGGCGCTGAAGAGGATGCCTGCGGGTATTGGCGATATGCTCATAAAGTAGGGCGCGCCTATTCGAGATCAAAAGGCTTCTCGGGCACAATGTGGTGGCGGCGCGAGCGCGCTTCGTAGCTTTCGGTAGCGCCGACGAGGATGATCGGGTCATGATATGACGCCGGTCGTCCATCAATGATGCGCTGCGTGCGCGTTGCTGGTTCGCCGCTCACCATGCAGATGGCGGTAAGCTTATCGACATGTTCGGCGATGGCCAGGAGAGTTGGCATTGGTCCGAACGGTTCGCCACGAAAGTCCAGGTCGAGCCCGGCGCAAATCACGCGTTTGCCTTCCGATGCGAGTTTGTCGACCACGTGGGGCAGATTATTGTCGAAGAACTGTGCTTCGTCGATGCCGACGACGGTGGTGCCTTCCTCCACACAGCGGAGGAGTTCCGCGGACGAGGAGACCGGCGTCGCGTCGAATCCACTGCCGCTGTGGGACCGAACCTGATCGATGGAGTAGCGATCGTCGATGGCAGGCTTGAACACCTGCACTTTCTGCTTCGCGATCACCGCACGGCGCAGTCTGCGGATCAGCTCTTCGCTTTTTCCGCTGAACATGCAGCCGCAGATGACTTCGACGCTTCCTTCTTTGTGTCGTGAATTTCCGTCCATTTTTGAACGTAAGTAATTATAAGCGTTGGGAGATGCTGGATGCACTCTGGCACTCTGGCGTTTCGTGTCGAGGAAGCAGAGGCGGCGCGCGCAGATTTTTATATACGCGAAATACCCGTTATCTGCCCCCGGGCCGGGTCTGCACGAAACGTCGGGCGCTACTCGCGGGTGTAATAAGAGGCGGCGCCAGTGATGGGTGCGCCGGCATGGAAGAGGAGGCCGTAGGGGGCGGCGGCGCCGGTGGCGTTGGCGAAGCCGAAGGGTGTGTCGAAGCGCACGCCCCAGATTTCCCGGAAGGAAGCGCCATCGGCGACGGAGCCGAGGGATTCGACGCGCCAGCGGCCCTGCGTGCTGACGATGCGATCGAGTGCGAAGCCGTCGTTGATGGGGCGCCAGACGGGCACATTTTCAGCGACGAAGGTGCCATCAGAGCGCAATTCGAGGCTGACGCGACTGAGCTGCACTTCGGGTGGGTCTTCCTTCTGTGCCGTCTGCCATTTCAGGTGATAGCGCCCGACAAGCTCGGCTTCGGCTGGCCGGGAGAGCACATATTCAGACAGGTATGGGTCGACGCTGCTGCAGGCGACGAGCAGCAGGGCGAGGGCGAGCAGGGAGGTGGGTTTGAGCAGGAGAGATCTGAGCATCTTTATGCGAAAATGCGAAAATGCGAAAAAAAACCGCCGTGCACGAGCGCGCACGGCGGAATTCGGATCAGAACTGCCGCGAGGCTTATTCAGCTTCGGGTGTGGCGGGCGCCTGTGCGGCTGCTTCTTCCTCCACCACTTCGGCGATCTGGCGCTTTGCGCGGCGCTTGGCTTCCTTAGAGCGCTTGTCGAGCGCAACCGCATCGGCGGTCTTGCGTCCAAGTCGCTTGGTGAAGCGATCGACCTGACCTTCGGTGTCGATGATGCGTTGCTGGCCAGTGTAGAAGGGATGCGTGCCGCTCCACACATCCAGATACAGTTCCGGCTTCGTGCTGCCGACGGTGCCGATCAGCTCACCGCCGACGTAGACCTTGGCTTCCGGATAGTACTTCGGGTGAATTTCCTTCTTCATCGCGTTATGCTCCTGCGCTGGGCGCCGTGACGGCTGCAATGGCCGGCTCGGAGATGCTGACGATCTTGCGACCGGAGGGCAGGGTGTCGAACTTCACGTGGCCGTCGGCCATCGCGAAGAGCGTGTGGTCCTTGCCGATACCGACGCCTTCACCTGCTTTGATGCGCGTGCCGCGCTGGCGCACGATGATGTTACCGGCGCGGATCTTCTGGCCGCCGTACATCTTCACGCCGAGCCGCTGGGAATTACTGTCGCGGCCGTTCGTGCTGGAGCCGCCACCTTTTTTGTGTGCCATGGAATTTGCCTTTCTTTATGTCGTGAAACGTCGCTGAATTCAGCCGACGATCTTGATCTTGGTGTAACTCTGGCGGTGGCCGGTTTTCTTGCGATAGCGCTTCTTCGAGTGGTACTTGAAGATCACCAGCTTTTCGCCTTTCTGATCACCCACAACCTGTGCGGTGACCTGCCGACCTGCCACGAGTGGCTTGCCGATCGTGACGACGCCGTTGTCGTCTGACAACAGCATGACGTCTAGTTTGAGCTCACTGCCTGGCTCTACCGCCAGTTTTTCGACGAAAATCTCGTCGCCGGGCGACACGCGATACTGCCGACCCGAAAGTTGAACTACTGCGTACATTTGCCCCTTCTTGACTACCGCGCGACTCAGCGTTCACACGAGAGAACTGCCGTCGCATGGTGAGAGTATATTCCCTTCGATCCAAATATCGTAGGGCATAGCAGTATAACGCAGGAAAGAGTTTTAAGCCGTTTTGGGCGCATTCGCCAAAAGGGCGAAATCTGACCGCGTGCTGTTGCGCCGCCGTTGCCAAGGTCGCCACCGTGGGAGCAAACCCTGGCTG
Organism: Anaerolineae bacterium; assembly: GCA_947476335.1. Classification (GTDB taxonomy): domain Bacteria; phylum Chloroflexota; class Anaerolineae; order J036; family Brachytrichaceae; genus CANJQH01. The sequence continues at coordinate 10,196 of CANJQH010000053.1, forward strand.
AATCGAAGTACGCCCCTGCGGGGCCTGACAGCGCCGGCGCCGAAGGCGCGACGCAGCCCCCAGCCCGCCCTGGTCCGGGTGATGAAAGGCGCCATTTCGTGAAATTCACCCCTCTTGGCGAATCCCCCGCCATTTTGTGCGGATTATTGTGCGGACTATTGTGCGGACTATTGTGCGGACTATTGAGTCCTTCTCGGTTTCTCTTCGGTCTTTCTCGGCACACGGCACTTTTTGCGTTACAATGCCCGGCCTTTCATAGTAAAACGCGTCTGCGTCGTCTGCGCCTCGTCGGTGCTGAGGGCGTATCTTTGTCTGAAGGAGTTTTCGAAATGGGTCCACTACCGAAGCGCAAATTTTCGTGGGGTCGCACGCATCGCCGCCGCGCGCATGATGCCATCACCCCGATTCAGCTGGTGACTTGTGACAACTGCGGTGAGAAGAAGCCGCCGCATCTGGTCTGCGTGTCTTGTGGCCACTACAAGGGCCGCGAAGTCGTCAAGGTCCGCGGCAACGAGAAGGAAGCCGGCAAGTAGCGCCGGGCGGCCGTTTGGGTCGTTCGAAGGCGCGTCGCAGGCGGCAAACTGCTGCGCGACGCGCCTTTTTGCGTTTCCGTGTATTAAATCGGGGTAACTACTTAGTCCAGCTGGTTTTCCAATGCGAAACACGCTGTTCCTCCCCCCTTCGGGGGCAGGAACAGCGTGTTTCGCAGGAAATACTGATTTGGGCCTGAGTAGTTACAAATCGAGTTAACTCGAATTGAATCCTCGGGCGGGCTTCGGTGTTCCACACGACATGACTACCGCATATGTGTTTCCCGGACAGGGATCGCAGTTCGTCGGCATGGGTGCGCCATATATGTCGCTGCGCCCGATTTTTCGCGGCACGTTCGACCGCGCGGTTGAGGCGCTGGGCTTTGACCTGAAGATGCTGTGTCTGACGGGCCCGGAAGCCGAGCTGGCGGACACGCTGAACACGCAGCCGGCGATTTTTACCCACAGCCTGGCTTCGTTTTATATGGCCGAAATGTCTGGCGAGCTGGCGGCGCCGGCGTTCGTGGCAGGCCACAGCCTTGGCGAAATTAGCGCGTTGTGCGCAGCCGGGGCGTTGTCATTTGAAGACGGTGTGCGGCTGACGCGCGAGCGCGGCCGCCTGATGAAGGAAGCCGGGGCGCGCGTGCCGGGCGCGATGGCGGCGATCATTAATATGGATCGTGACGCATTGCAGGTGGTGTGCGACGAAATTTCTGCGCAGCAGTCGCCGGGAGTGGTAATCGCCAACGACAACAGCCCGGGGCAGATCGTGATTTCGGGTGGGAAAGCGGCGGTGGCGGCTGCGTGTGACACAGCGAAAGCGCGCGGCGCCAAGCGTGTGCTGCCGCTCAACGTCAGCATCGCCTCGCATTCGCCGCTGATGGCGGCAATTCGTGACGAGTTCACCGCTGCGGTCGCGGCGACGCCGATTCAACCGGCGCGCGTGCCGGTGGTGGCGAACACGAGCGTGACGCCGATCACGCATCCGGACGACCTGCGCGTCGAACTGGCCGCGCAGCTCACTTCACCGGTGCGCTGGGTGGAGAGCGTGCGTTGGATGCATGCGCAGGGCGTCGACACTTTTGTGGAGCTCGGCCCGAAGGATGTGCTGAGCAGCCTGATCAAGCGTATTCTGCCGGAAGGCGTGACCACGATGCAGGTGGGGTGACGAATGCGACGGCTCAGGCCTGTCAATTTTTTTTCATCGCGAAACACTGATCTGAGGCAGAGTGGTTGCAACTGAATTTATATGGGCACACTGGACAACAAGAGCGCCGTCGTAACCGGCGCATCGCGCGGAATTGGACGGGCAATTGCCATCGACCTGGCGCGGCGCGGTGCGGCCGTCGTCGTGAATTACAACTCAAGCGAGGCGGCGGCGCAGGAAGTGGTGCAGGCCATCACTGACGCGGGCGGCCGAGCCATCGTGTTCAAGGCCGACGTGAGCCGTGCCGATGAGGCTGGGGCGCTGATCAAAGCCTGTATCGACGCGTACGGCAAGCTGGACATTTTGGTGAACAACGCCGGCACCACGCGCGACACACTGCTCATGTCGATGAGCGAAGCCGACTGGGACACGGTGATGAATGCCGATCTCAAGAGCGTCTTTAACTGTTGCAAGGCGGCGGTTCGGCCGATGATTCGCGCGCGCGGCGGGCGAATTGTGAATATCTCGTCGGTGGTCGGCCTGAGCGGCCAGGCTGGGCAGACGAACTATGCGGCGGCGAAGGCGGGCGTGATCGCGTTCACCAAATCGCTGGCTAAGGAAGTTGGCTCGCGCGGCATCACAGTGAACTGCGTGGCGCCGGGTTTCATCCCGACCGCGCTGACGAACGTGCTGCCCGATGATCAGAAGCAGGGCATTACGAAGGCGACGCCGCTCGGCCGTTTCGGCACGCCGGAGGAAGTGGCGTATGCAGTATCATTTCTGGCCGGTGACGAGGCTGCGTTCATCACAGGGGTGACTTTGAGCGTGGATGGTGGCCTCGTAATGCAGTCGTAGCCCGTGTCTGTGTCATGCAGCGAACAGGCAGCGAACAGGCAGTGGAAAAAGTATGGCGCAGTCTTCCGTGACCGTTTCACCTGAAGTAGTTCGCACCGTGGTGCGGAACACCGTGCTGGCCATGCCGAGTGTGCGTGGGCTAGTTGGCTTCGGGCGACGTTTTAGCGGGCGTGGAAGTTCGGGCGTTGACGTACAGATTGTCGACGGCGTGGTGCGTGTGTCGCTGCAGATTGTGGCGGCAGCGGACGCGGCACTTCTGGAACTGGGCGGCCAAATACAGAACGAAGTGGTCGACGTGGTCGAAGAGATCGTCGGTATGAAGGTCGCTTCGGTGGATGTGTTGTTTGAGGATGTCAAGGCATGAGGCGCGCGTGTTGGCTTTGCAGGTGTTGTTTGAAGCTGACACGACGGAGCATGGCGCCGGAACGGTGCTTGTGCGCCATCTGACGGAAGAGACGTATGGGGACAAAGTGCGTGATTACGCGCGGACGGTAGTGTCTGGCGTAGTGACGAATGTGGTGCAGCTCGACGATATCATCGGGAAGCACGCGCTTGAGTATCCGGTGGCCCAGCTGGCACCCATCGACCGGACAATTCTGCGGATGGCGCTGTATGAGGCGCAATTCGAAGGGGTTCCGGGCAAGGTGGTAATGAATGAGGCGGTGGAGCTGGCCAAAGAGTATGGGAGCGATACGAGCGCGCGGTTCATCAATGGTGTATTGGGTGCAGCAATTCGGCTATGAACGGCACGATACTCAACCTTGGTCCGCTGGAAGTTCTCGTCATCATCATCCTGGCGCTGCTTGTGCTGGGGCCGGAGCGTTTGCCGGGCATCATGCGCGGCATCGGTACGACGCTGCGTCGTCTGCGTGAGACGTACGTCGCGTTCGTGAACGAATTTCGTAACGAACTGCAGCCAATTGCAGAGGAAGTCGACACAGTCACCCGTGAGATCCAGGGTGAGCTGGCGGCGATTCGCGAAGCGGTGGACATCCGCAGCGTGCTGACGCCGGTGGTGCATGACATCAACGATGCATCACGGCTGGACGGGGCCGCTTCGAAGAATGGCCCGCCGGCGGGCGTGGATGCTCCGGTGTGGGGCATCAACGGCGCCGTGACCGAAGCGGCACTGCCCATTGAAAATCTCGCAGTCGATATGCCGACCGAGGTGCTGATCGCGGAGCCGGAACTGCCGACACTGCCTGCGCCGCCGGCAAAACCGATGACGGTTGAGGAGGCGATCCTCGGACCGGTGCGCGCCGCGCAGGCGGCAAAGCCGAAGCCGTTTTCAATCGATGAGCCGCAGCCGGTGATCGACACGCGTGCGGCGTCTGAGCAGTATCATCGCACCATGCTGATGGCCGAATTTAGCCGCACCCGCGTGGAATTCAAGGGTGATAATCCGTGGGCTTTGTTCGAGTTGCCAATTCGCACAGACAGCCTCGACGAAGACAGCCCATGGAAAGGGTAGCTGCAGGAAATTGACATGGTGAACACAGAAGCTGTTCAGAATGAAGCCGGCCCGGCGATGTCGATCATGGATCATCTGCGCGAGCTGCGCGATCGGATTTTCCGTATCGCCATCGCGTTGGTCGTCGGTTCGGTCGCTGGATATTACTTTCGCAACGAGCTGCTTGAATGGTTAAAGAAACCGTACGAGGGTATGCTTTTTGCCGGAGGCGTTCCGGACCAGCTGACGGTCTCGGCGACGATTGCCATCACGGTGGGCGCCATCATTGCGTTGCCGGTGATCGTGTGGCAGGTACTGGCGTTTATCGCGCCTGGTTTGTATGACCACGAAAAGCGCTGGCTGTTTTTCGCGGTGCCGTTCGGCATGCTACTGTTCGTCATCGGCAGCGGTTTTGCGTACCAGTTCATGCTGCCGACGATGATTCCTTTTCTCACTGGAATTCTGACGACGAAGGCGGTTCAGAATCTGCTGCGACTTGACGACTATGTCACGTTCGTGACGGGTGTGCTGTTCTGGATGGGCGTAGCGTTTGAGATGCCGGTGATCATGTTCGTGCTGGCAAAGATGAACGTGGTGAGCGCGCGCATACTGACGAAGTACTGGCGCTATGCGATCGTGGCCTGCGCCATCATCGCAGCGGTGATCACGCCGACGCCGGACCCGGTGAACATGGGTATTGTGATGTTGCCGCTGATCGTGCTGTATGGCTTCAGCATCTTGATGGCGGCGATCGCACGGCGCGGGGCCCAAGTGCCTGCAGTGCTCGATCCGGGCGCCGACGAATAATGTCACGATCATCTTCGAATGTAACGACTCAGGCCAGTTAGTTTCTCATCGCAAAACAGACCTTCTCCCTTCAGGAGAGGGTCTGTTTTGTGGGAAATACTGACGCATATTTGACAAGCACAGCACCACAGATGAATCGACGTCGTCTCAATGGGTATGTCATCAGTGTACTGGCCGCAGCCAGCTGGGCGGGCACGGCGCCTGGTATTTCGTACCTGCAGCGCCTGAATGTGCCGAGCCTGGCGATTGCGTTTTGGCGCGACGTCTTCGTTGCGCTGGCCGTGTTTGCCATCTTCGCATTTCGCCCGGCGCAGCTGCGCGTCTCGCGGCAGACGATGCTCGGCCTGCTGATTTCCGGCGCGGTGTCGATTGGCCTGTATCACGTGTTGTGGGTGTATTCGGTGCGCATGAACGGGCCGGCCATCGCGGTTGTGCTTGTCTACACGTACAACGCCTTCACCGCGCTCGGTGCGCGCCTGCTGTTTAAAGAGCCGATGCGCAGGCTGCAGACGCTCGCACTCGTGATTTCACTGGCTGGGCTGGTGCTGGTGGTGCGCGCGTACGATTCATCGACGTGGGCGGCGACGTGGCAGGGCGCGCTGATCGGCGTAGTGTCTGCGCTGCTTCAAACGGTGTATGTGCTGTACAACCAGCGCTTTATCAAATCGGTGAATCCGCTGGTGTCGCTCGGTTACCAGATGGCGTTCGGTGCTGTGGTGATCGGTGTGCTGATCATGCTGTTCGACCCGCCGCAGATGCTCGGCATCGGTGCTGCGCAGAACTGGCTGCTGCTGGCTATCCTTGGTTTTGGGCCGACGCTGGGCGGTTATGGGTTTTTTAACCTGGCGATGCGCTACGTCCCCGGCAAAGTCGCCGGGCTGATCAGCGTGCTCGAAGTGCCGTTCGCCGCGCTGCTTTCCTGGATCTTGTTTCGCGACACACTGGTGCTGCCGCAGTACGTCGGCATGACGCTGGTGCTGGCTGCGTCGGTGCTGGCGAATGTGGGGGGGAGTGATAGTGGATAGTGATCGTGGATAGTTCAACGCTCTCAGATCTTGTTCTTCCACTATCTGCTATCACTATCGACTATCTACTTCTTCAGCACTTTCCCAAACGCATCCACGATGCAATCGACGTCGCTTTCGGCGAGCGGCATTGGGCCGCGGAGTTTGACGACGTTGTGGAACGGGCCGTCTGTGCCGAGGAGCACGCCGCGTTCGCGCATGCGCAGAGCGACGGCGGACGCTTCTGCGGCGGCGGGTTCGAGCGTAGTGCGGTCGCGGACGAGTTCGATGCCGAGGAACAGGCCGGAACCGCGCACGTCGCCGATGAGCTCGTGGCGCGTCTGTAATTCGCGCAGGCCGGCGAGCAATTTTTCGCCAACGTGTAGCGCGTGCGCCTGCAGGTTTTCCTCACGTGTGACGCGCAGCGTGGCCAGGCCTGCGGCGCACGCGGCGGTGCTGCCGCCGAAGGTGCTGAAGAATTCCATGCCGTTGTCGAACGCGGCGGCGATCTCCGGCGTGGTAATCACCGCGCCCATTGGGTAGCCATTGGCGATGGGCTTGCCGAGCACGACGATGTCGGGCGTGACGTCGTGCGCTTCGAAGGCCCAGAAGTGCGTGCCGATGCGACCGAAGCCGGTCTGCACTTCGTCGGCGATGCACACGCCACCGGCCATGCGCACGCGGTGGTACACGTCGGCGAGGAAGCCGGGCGGCAGCAGCATTTGGCCGCCGACGCTCGGGCAGGTCTCGGCGATATAGCCGCACAATCCGCGCCCATTCGCCTGTACTCGGTCGATGACTTCGCCGACGCGCGCGGCGTACTTTGCGCCGGCGTGCGGATCGTTTGCCTTGAATTCGCCGCGATAGACGTCGGGGATAGGCGAGGTGTGCACCCAGTTGGGCGCACCTTGGCCGCCGGGGCCGTCGTGCTTGTAGGGGCTGATGTCGATGAGCGTGCTGGTGTGGCCGTGGTACGCCGCGTCCATCACGATCAGGTCGCGGCGGCCGGTGGCGGCGCGCGCCAGGCGGAGCGCCAGCTCGTTGGCCTCGCTGCCGGACGCGGTGAAATAGCACACGCGCAGCGGCGCCGGCAGCAGTGCGGTGAGTTCTTCGGCGTAGGTGGTGAGCTGGCTCTGCAGATAGCGCGTGTTGGTGTTCAGCACGGCCAGCTGCTCGCTGACGGCGCGCACCACGCGCGGATGTGAATGGCCGACGTGTGGCACGTTGTTGTAGGCGTCGATGAATGTGCGGCCGTTTTCATCGAACAGGTACTGCTTCCAGCCGCGCACGATGTTGAGCGGGTTTTTGCTGTACGAAATGCTCAGGTTGCCGCCGATGTGTGCGCGGCGCGATGCAAGGAGTTCGGCCTTGCTGTGCGTGTGTGGTAGCACACCCGGCAGGATGTTCAGGATCAGGTTCGGATCGGGTGAGATGCTGCGCCAGACGGCGCGCTGGCTGTGCAGCGCCACGCCGTTGTAGTTGCATGAAATATCCAGCATGTCGGTGATGATCTGGAAATGCACGTGCGGCCACCAGTCGCCGTTGATTGGCGGCGCGCCGAGCGCGGCGAAGCGTTCGCCCTGCGCGATGGGCTTGCCGATGTAGAGGCCGTCGAGCGATTCGCGCGAGAGATGGCCGTAGAGCGTATAAAACACGGCGGGTCCCTGCTCGTGGCGCAGCACGATGACTGGGCCGTAGTCGAGCCGGTCGGTGGCTTCTTCGAAGCCGTGGACGATGCCGGCGAGCGGGGCGCAGAGCGGCGCGCCAGCGGGAAGCGTCAAGTCGATCGCCATGTGTACGGTGCGGCGTTCGTCGGTGATGCGGCCGGTGGCGTAGACGTCGGTGGAATAGATCAGGCGCGCTTCGTCGTAGCCGCCGGCGGCGAGCACGGCGCCGGCCTCGCGCATGCGTTCGAAGACGCGGCGGGTGAAAGGCTCGGCGGCGTTGTCGGCCGGGTCGCTGGAGACGAGCAGGCTGCCGGCGCTCAGGTCGAGGCCGAGGACTGTCACCTGTTGTAGGTCGTGGCCGGTGATGTGGGCGAACGACTGCGCGCGCAGCCATTCGACGACGGCGGGCGAATGTGGGACGGGTGGCAGGCCGCAGGCGTCGCGCAGCACGTAGTGTGCCAGGCGCGGGTGAATCGCGGCGAGCTTGGGCAGTGTGGTACGGATGGGTGCCTGGCTGATGCCGAGGTAGGCGTCGTCTGGGCGGGCGGCCTGCTGTTCGGCTGCCATGCATGCGCTGACGCACAGCCGCATGCACATCAGGCTGAAGAGCGCGGCGATTTCGTTTTCCTGCAGCGGAAATTCGGCGTGGTAACCGCGCGCGACTTCGGCGGCGGCGGCGAGCGGATCGTGTTTGCCGAGCGCGGCGTAGGCCATGGCGATCGCCAGGTCGTTGACGACGTGGCTGTGCACCATGTCACCGAAATCGACCAGGCCGGCGATGCGGTTTTCCTGCGGCAGGACGAGCACGTTGTAATCGTTGGCGTCGCCATGAATCACGCCGGTGCGCAGCGACGGCAGAAGCGGTGCGGCGTATCGGTGATACACGGCGATGAGCGCGTCGAGTGGGCCGGCCAGTGCGGCGTCGTGGACGAGCGGGCGGCGCGATTCGACGACGTGGGCGGCGTGCGCCAGATCCCAGTGGAAATCGCGGTGCAGGGCGGGATGGTCGAAGCCGGCGAATGCGCGATCGATGTGCGCCAGCGCATGGCCGAGGTCCTGCAGCAGCGCCGGTGATGGATCGGCGATGTCGCCGAGGGCGACGCCGTCGATGTGCGAGATGAGGCGAACGAAATGGCCGTGCGCGCCGCCGGTGGCGGTCTCGCCGACGTCGGCGCCGGTGAGGGTGGGGATCAGGCGTGGGGTGCGGCCGGCGGATGCAAGCGCGCGCAGGGCGGCGTTTTCGGCATCGAGCACGGCGCGGGATTCGGCGGCGTTGGCGATCTTGAGGACGAAGCGTGCGCCGTCGGCGGTATGCAGGCGGAAATTCTGATCGCGCTCGCTGGGCAGCGCCGCAGCGGCAGCGTGCAGGCCGAAGAGCGTTTGGGCGAGGGCGGCGGCGTCGTCGAGCGAGAAGCGCGGGGCACGGGCGAGCGAAGTCATCGGGGCGATTATCGACGGATTACCGACGGCAGATGCATCGGGGCGCATCCGTCGTTTGGGGCGAAATTTGGCAGCGCGTCGCCGTTGCCGTCACCCAGGGCTTGCGCGCCTCCGGCGCTCATGTTCCGCGGAAAAAGCGCCGAATGCGCGGCGCTGCGGACCTTCGGTCCAGGTCTAAGTGAGTCGCCAAAAGTTCTGGCGGCAGATTCGCCTCCCCCGCTTTGCGGGGGAGGCGAATCTGCCGGACAAAACTTATGGACAGGACCTTAGGTGACCGCCGCTGCCGTTTTGTGAAATTCGCCCCAAACGACGGATGCGCTCCGATGCGCCCTACTCCTGCAGTCCGTGCAGGTCTGCTGTACGTTCACCGAAGATCATCTTCTGGACCCAGTCGCCCCAAAACGTGTGTGGGTAGGCGGGTGTGCGCGGATTCGTCTGTGAGAGGCGTTCGATCTGCTCGGGGCTGAGGCGGAACTCGAGTGCACCGAGGTTGTCGATGAGCTGGCTGACCTTGCGCGCGCCGAGGACGGGGATGATGTTGTCACTTTGCTGGCGCACCCAGTTGATCGCTACCTGCGAGGGGCTGCGCCCACATTCCTGAGCGACTTCGAGCACGGCTGCGGCCATGGTCAGTTCCTGCGGGGTGGCTTCGTGTGCACGCGTGGCTTCGCCCGGGCCGCCGGCCTGGTTGAACTTGCCGGTGAGCACGCCACCGCCCAGCATGCCAAACGCGAGCATGGACATGTCCATGGCGCGCGTCATCGGCAGCACATCACTTTCGACGCCGCGCTGGCGCAGGCTGTATTCGCCCTGATACGCCGCCAGGCGGCTCCAGCCGCGCAGCTCAGTGATCGCCTGTGCGTAAGAGGCGACCCAGGCGGGTGAGTCGGAGATTCCGATGTGGAGCACCTTGCCGGAGCGCACCAGATCGTCCAGCCCGTGCAGTACTTCCTCGGCTGGGGTGGTCCAGTCCCAGACATGCAGATAGAACAGGTCGAGGTAATCGGTGCCCAGGCGCTTCAGCGAACTTTCGACCGAGAGGCGCAGGTTTTTGCGCTGGTTTCCGCCACCGTTGAGATCTTGCGGATTGGCTCCCGGACGGCGCAGGGTGTACTTGCTGGCGACGACCAGCGCATCACGTTCGGCGCGGATGCATTCCCCGACGTAGATTTCGCTGGTTCCATGGTTATAGTAATTGGCTGTGTCGATGAAATTGCCGCCTGCGGCGGTGAAGGCGTCAAAAATACGGCGACTTTCGTCTTGGTTCGCGCCCCAGCCGAATTCTTCGCCGAATGTCATTGTGCCTAGGCACAACTCGGAGACGCGCAGCCCGGACTTGCCTAGTAAGCGGTATTGCATATGTAATGTCTTTACTCGTAGCTACTCGGCCCCAAATCAGTATTTCCAACGCGAAACACACTATTCTCTCCCCCGAAGGGGGAGAGAATAGTGTGTTTCGCGTTGGAAAAATGGCTGGCCTGAGTAGTTACCTTTACTCCGAAATTGTGCAGATGGCAAGTAATACTTGTCGAGCATTTTACTCTTCAGGAGTTCGGAAGAAGGCTGGGCGCTTGTAAGGCTACTCGTTCATACGAAAAAGCGCCTTCGTTTTGTCAGGCGGGATGCATCCGCCGTTGGGGCGAATTTCACGAAACGGCGGCGGCTGTCACCTGGACCGAGGGTCCGGGCTGGGGCAGCGACGCGCGGTCGACGTTTGCCCCCAACGGTGGATGCAGATGCACCCGAGATATTCTCCCGTGCGTATAATCCCGCGCGTGAGGAGCGAACTGCGTCTGCGTCGCACGTGCTGCATCGACGAACTGTCGAGGTGATGCGCCGCGCGTGGTGAGTTGGGTTTCCGTGCAATCAGCGTCCCCGGCATGCTTTGGTATGCCGGGTTTTTTTTTAGAGAAACACACCGTGATCAACGTAGGCATTTTTGGCGCCACCGGCTACACCGGCGTGGAGCTGATGAAAATCTTCCATCGCCACGCGGGCGTGCGCGTGACTTTCGCCCATTCCGAGAACAACGCAGGTGCACGTTTGTCCGACGTGTTGCCGTGTGCGTTCGACATCAAGCTGATTCGTTCTGAAGATGCGCCACTGGCCGACGTCGACGTGGTGTTTTCGTGCCTGCCGCACGCCGCCAGCGCCGAGCTGTGCAAGCGCGCGCTCGATGCCGGCAAACGCGTGGTCGACCTCTCGGCTGATTTCCGCCTGCGCGACGCTGCGGTGTACGAGAAATGGTACAAACACACGCACCCGTACCCGCAGCTTTTGGAAGACGCGGTCTATGGCCTGCCGGAGCTGTATCGCAGCGACATCGCTGCGGCGCAGCTGGTCGCCAATCCCGGCTGCTATCCGACGACGGTGGCGCTCGGCGGCATTCCGCTGCTCGAACTTGGCGCACTGGCGGATGCGACGATCATTGCTGACAGCAAGAGTGGTGTAAGTGGCGCCGGCCGCAAACCCGCGCAGAACACGCACTTCGTTGAAGTGAACGAGAGCCTGAACCCGTACGGCATTGCCGGCGTGCATCGCCATATCCCCGAGATGGAGCAGACGCTCGCTGCCGTCTCCGGTGCGCTGACGCCGCGTGTGATCTTTACACCGCATTTGCTGCCGATCTCGCGCGGGATGCTGACGACGCTGTACTTCACGCTCACCGACGAGGCGGCGAAGCAGGACTGGCAGTCAATTTTTGAAAAACGTTACGAGGGCGAGCCATTTGTGCGCGTGTTGCCGAAGGGCCAGATCGCTACGATTGCGCACACGACGCACAGCAACCGTGCGGTGCTCTCGGTGCACCCGATCGCCGGCATGCCGAATCGGCTGCTGGTGGTGAGCTGCCTGGACAATTTGATCAAGGGCGCTTCGGGTCAGGCGGTGCAGAACATGAATCTGATGTTCGGCTTCGACGAAGCGATGGGGTTGGAATGATCGCGCTGCGCGAGGTCAAGGATGCCGCGGACATGGGAATTTTCCGCAGCATTCTGCGCGTGTACGCGGACGAATACGCCGGCCGTTTTTCTGAGCGAATGACGCAAGATCTGTTGAACCTGCCCGGCCGTTACGCGCCGCCGACCGGTGGTCTGCTGCTGGCGAACATCGACGGCGTCGACGCAGCCACTGCGGCGTGGACGCGCGTCGACGATGTGCAGGCTGAACTGAAGCGCGTCTATGTTTTGAAAGATATGCGCGGGCGTGGTGCCGCACGGGCGCTGTCACTGCGCGTGATCGACCTGCTGCGTGCGAAGGGATATGGACGCGTCGTGCTCAGCACGTGGGACGACAATCTCGGCGCGATTGCGCTGTATCGTTCGATCGGCTTCGTCGATATTGCGCCGTTCAAGCCGCCGACTTTCCCGAACATGGCTTTTATGGGATTTTCACTATGACGCACGTACTCAAAGTTTCTGGTGCCGACCTGGACGATATCGCATTCAGCCTTCGACTGGCCGAAGTGCTGGTGCACGAAATGCGGGCTGGAGAGCGGCCGCTGCTGGTGCATGGTGGCGGCAAGGAAATCACTGAGCTGCTGAAGGTGCTGAATATTCCGAGCCAGTTCATCGAAGGCCTGCGTGTGACGGATGCGGCGACGCGCGACGTGGCGCTGATGGTACTGGCCGGCCTGGCGAACAAGCGCATGGTGGCACACGTGTTGAACGCCGGCGGTGTGGCGATCGGCCTGAGCGGCGTCGATGGGCGGCTGCTGCAGGTGCGGCCGATCGATGCCGCGCTCGGCTTCGTCGGTAAGCCGTGTGCGGTGAATACGGCGCTGCTGGAAGGCTTTTTGGCGCAGAGGATAGTTCCTGTGATTAACCCGATGTCGATCGGTGAACAGGCGGCTGGCGACGGCGAGATCTACAACGTCAATGCCGACCATGCTGCTGGTGCGATCGCCGCTGCGCTCGATGCCGAGCTGCTCACGTTCGTGACGAACGTTCCTGGCGTACTCGACGCTGAGAAGAATCTGCTGCCGCGGCTGAGCGCGGCCGAAACCGAGGCGCTGATCGCGTCTGAGGTGATCACCGCCGGCATGATTCCAAAGGTGCGCACTTGTCTCGAAGCGCTGCAGGCCGGCGTGCGGCGCGTACGCATCACGAACCTCGAAGGCCTGCGCGCAGGCGGTGGAACGATTTTCAATTAGCAAAATAATATGTCTCGAATTCTTCAAAACCTCCCCATCGGTGAACGAGTCGGCATTGCCTTCAGCGGCGGCCTTGATACGAGCTGTGCAGTTGCGTGGATGCGCGAGAAGGGCGCAGTGCCGTATTGCTACACAGCCAACCTCGGCCAGTACGACGAACAGAACTACGACGACATTCCGCGCCGCGCCATGGAATACAAGGCCGAGAAGGCGCGTTTGATCGACTGCCGCGAGCAGCTGGTCAATGAAGGCCTGATTGCGCTGCAGTGCGGCGCGTTCCACATCAGCAGCGCCGGCAAGACGTACTTCAACACCACGCCGCTCGGCCGCGCAGTGACCGGCACGATGCTGGTGACGGCGATGAAGGAAGACGGCGTCAACATCTGGGGCGACGGCAGCACGCACAAGGGCAACGACATCGAGCGCTTCTATCGCTACGGCCTGCTGGTGAACCCGAACCTGCGCATCTACAAGCCGTGGCTGGACATGCAGTTCGTCGGCGAGCTGGGTGGCCGCAAGGAGATGAGCGAGTGGCTGCTCGCGCGCGGCTACGGCTATCGCACGAGCGTGGAGAAGGCGTATTCGACCGATGCCAACATCTGGGGTGCGACGCACGAAGCGAAGGACCTTGAGTTTCTCGACAAGGGAATGCACATCGTGCAGCCGATCATGGGCGTGGCGCACTGGGATTCGGCTGTGAAGATCGAGCCGGAGACGGTGACGATCGCGTTCGAGAAAGGCTGGCCTGTGTCGATCAACGGCGTGCGCTATGAAGATCGTGTGGCGCTGGTGCTCGAGGCGAATGCCATCGGCGGCCGCCATGGCCTCGGCATGAGCGACCAGATTGAGAACCGCATCATTGAGGCGAAGAGCCGCGGTATTTACGAAGCGCCCGGAATGGCGCTGTTGTACATCGCGTACGAGCGACTGGTGAGTGCGATTCACAACGAAGGCACCGTCGACAACTACCGCGTGCTCGGGCGCAAGCTCGGCCGCCAGCTGTACGAGGGCCGCTGGTTCGATCCGCAGTCGCTGATGCTGCGCGAAAGCCTGCAGCGCTGGGTCGGCAGCGCGATCACCGGCGAGGTGACGCTCGAGCTGCGCCGTGGCGATGACTACTCGATCATGGGCACGAGCGGCCCGCATCTGACGTATCACCCGGAGCGCCTGAGTATGGAAAGCGGCCAGGCTGAGTTCGATCCGACGGATCGCATTGGTCAGCTGACGATGCGCAACCTCGACATCTCGGACAGCCGCGAGAAGCTGCAGGTGTACCGCGAATCTGGCACGCTGCAGCTCGGCAATGCCGGCGAGCTGGGGCTGCTGGGGGCGGGGGAATAAGTATTTCAGATTGCACATTTCAGATTTCATATTGCCAATTTCACATTGCACATTTCACATTCGGCTCGTGCCACGTTTCATTCCCAATGGGGTGTGTAGCGCGGACCGTTCAGCGGTCAATGTGCAATGTGAAATTGGCAGTGTGAAATCTTGTAACTACTCAGGCCCAAATCAGTATTTCCTGCGAAGCACACGATTCCTCCTCCCTTCGGGAGGAGGAATCGTGTGTTTCGCGATGGAAAATAGAGCGGTCTGAGTAGTTACGAAATCTTATAGATTTCAGAAATGAAATTGACGCATACTAGGGGGATGGGCAAGCCACGACAATTCAAGTTGAAGCGGGAAGAGATTGAGGA
>CANJQH010000054.1 GCA_947476335.1 Anaerolineae bacterium
CGCAGCAATTTCCCACGGGTGCGGTTGTGCATCCCAGACCGATGGTCTGGGCTAGGACTGCGTCGCGCCTTTGGCGCTTTTTCAGCCTTGAAAGGGCGTACTTCGATTCAGCCAGGGTTTGTGCTGAAGGCGCGGCCCTGGCAACGGCGCGGCACATAGAAATATTCGCCCCCAACGGCGCATGCATTTTGAGGGTTTAGCCTCTCGGCATCCGCGTAAAATTCTTCGCTTATGGAAAAAGCGGAAGCGGCCGACCCGCACCCTGCGCAGCCGCCGACCGCCGCGCCCGTCGATTCGCGCCGCAGCATCATGCGCGCCGCCACATTGACTTCGCTTGGCAGTTTGAGCAGCCGCGTTGTTGGCCTGCTGCGCGAGACGGTAAAGTCGTTCTTCTTCGGCAACGGCCGCGCCGCCAGCGCGTACGAGCTGGCCTCAAATCTGCCGTCGTCGTTTTACGACCTGCTCGTGGGCGGCATGCTGAGTTCGTCGCTCGTGCCGACGCTTAGCCGCCTTGCGATTGATGAGGGTGACGATGCCATACGGAAGCGCGAATTCGGCACGCTGCTTGGTGCGCTGATCGGGCTGACGATGACGCTTCTGCTGATCGTCACTGGCGTGCTCTGGCTGGCGGCTTATCCCATTGCCGTGTTTCGTGGCGGCGCCAATCAGGATGCCGGCCAGCTGACGCTGCTGCTGCGCATCACGATTCCGTCAATCCTGTTCATGAACCTGAGCGGGCTGTTGACGGCGGCGCTGCAGGCGCGGCGGAGGTTCGGCTTCACGGCGTTCACCGCCACGGTTTTCAACCTGAGCATGATCGCCTGCATGGTGTTGTTCGAGCGCTGGCTGGGTGTGACGGCGCTGGCGATCGGCATGCTTGTCGGTAGCGTCGCTCAGGTGCTGTTGCAACTGCCCGGCCTGCGCGGAGTGCCGGTGCGTATTTCACTGAACTGGCGACATCCTGGCGTGTCGCAGATTTTGCGTCTTTTTCTGCCGGTGGCCGGTGGACTTGTGCTGTCGATTTTTGCGGCTGAAGTGAGCTATATCGCTTCGTCACAGATCAGTGCCGAGGGGCCGTCGACGATGCGCTACGCCGCGCAGGTGATTCAGTTTCCGCTCGGCATGATTGTGTCGGCGCTGTCGATCGCCACACTGCCGACGCTGTCGTCGGCCAGTGGCGAGTCATTCAAGGCAACGCTGGCTGGCGGCCTGCGGCTGATGCTGGTGCTGATCGCGCCGGCATCGATCGGCCTGTTTCTGCTGGCGAAGCCCGTAATCGCGATTCTCTTTCAGCACGGTGCGTTCACGGTCGAGAGCACCGAAGCGACTGCTGCTGCGCTGCGTTCTGCGGTGCCGAATTTGCTTTTCGCCGCGCTGGACGTGCCGTTCATCTATGCGTTTTACGCGCTGCGCGATACGCGCACGCCGACGCTGATCGGCCTGGCCAGCACGCTGAGCTACGGCGCGATTCTGCTCGCGATGGCGTTGCTCGACCGCAATGGCGTGCACGTCTTCACGCTGAATAATCTGATCCTGGCCAACTCGATCAAGACGGGCATCGATGCTGCGATGATGGGGCCGCTGTTGTGGCGCAAGGTCGGTGGCTTTCGCGGCTATGGCATTACGCGGCTGGCTGGCCGCGTCGCCGTTGCGACGGTCGGCTGCGGTGCTGCGGTGTGGCTTGCTGCCAGTCAGCTTGAGGCACATTTCGGCCTGGCTTCGATGTTCGCGCGGCTGCTCGTCCTGGGTGGCGGCGGCATAGCTGGCACGGCTGCGTATCTTTTGCTTGCGCGCGCGCTGGGCATCGACGAGCTGGCGCGACTGCGGAGGCGCCAGTAGCCCACACATGCCGAACTACGGCAAATTCTGCGGCAGTTCCATCTCACCGGTGAGGGCAACGTTGACGATCTGGTTTGGATCGTCGATGACGGCGTTGTAGCCGAAGTATGGGATGCTGACGCGGAGCGGGCCGGTGACATGCACTTCAAAGAACAGCGCGCGGCCGTCGGCGTTGGTGCGCAGCCAGCGCAGCGGGGTTCCCTTGTCGTCGGTGATGCGCACTGCGATGTTTTCGACGCCCTCGCGTGGATCGGTGGCGCCATTTTTGTTGCGGTCGACGAAGACGAACACGGTCATGGTGGCCAGGCGTGGCGCCTCGGTCGGCGTGGCGGCGGCGGTGGGGACTGCGTCGATTGGGCGCACGACGAGATTCTGTGCCGCCTTCGGCGTTGGGAAGGGTGTCATCGTCGGATCGGGTGGCTCGGCGGTGGGCGGCACGAACGGCTCGGCCGGTGCCGGCGTCGCGCTCGGGTTCGGGTCGGGCGTCGCCGTCGGCGGTGTGGGCAGGCCGATGGTGCATTGCAACGAATACGTGCGCGCCTCTGCTTCGTAAGCGCGCGGCGGCGTCACATCGCCAAGGAGCAAGTAGGCGATGCCGGTATAGCCCGACAGCCACGAGAGACGGCTGGCGAAATTGCCGCGCGCCGCCTCATCGAGTGAAATATTGTCGTTGCCGCCGATCAGCGCTGCGTCGCGATTCTGCAGCGCATTCTGGTTGTAGACGATCAGGTTCGTGTCCGCACCGCCGCCCAAGTCGAGTGTTTCGCAGGTGTAATACACGCCCTGCTTGACGGGCATTCTGAAAAAATCATTGTCGACCGTGTCACGGCTGGGCGGCATGAACGGCACGAAATTCAGATTGTCGTATTTCATGTTCGGCGCGATCAGCACCGCCGAATCCCAGTCGCCGTTGTATTCGAAGCGGTCGGCGCCCTGCGGGTACGGGGTCGGACCGGGTGTGGCGGTGCCGGTGATCGGCAAGACAATCTCCTGCACGGCGACGTTGTAGCTGGGGTTGTAGCCTGGGTTGCCGCTGCGCGGGCCGGGGTCTTTGTTCCACACCTTGATCCAGTAGGGGCCGTCGTAGTCGCCGGTGAAATCGATACGCGAGCCGCGGTCGCCAGCCTGGTAGTCGTCGCTGTAGGCCATCTGGCCGGTGCCGTCCCAGTTCTTGAAATCCTTGTCCGTCAGCGCAGCGCTGTTGCGAAAAAGATACAGCTCGGTGTCGACGCCGGGCTGCGCGCTCGTTGTGATGCGATAGCGCCCGCCGTTGCGGCCGTAGAAAAAATACCAGTCGACGTCGCCGCTGACCTGGATACTGCCGAGCGGCGCGGTGCTGAAAAAATTCGGCTGCTGCGAGTTGGCGAAGGTGCTGCCGACGTTGAGGAAGCTGCGGATCACGCCGGCGGTCGGATTGAGCACATCGTGCGGGCTGTTGTTTGGCTCGTAGACGTCGTCGCTGGCGGAGCCGGGGATGGGGGTGGCGGTGGCACTGCCCATCGATCCAGATATGCACGCTTTGATGCGATAGGGTTTGAATTCACCTTGTGTGGCGTCTGAACTCGCGACTTGAAAGTAGAACTGCGCACTTGAATCGGTGAACCAGACGAGTTCAACCGGATTTCCCTCGCCTGAGGAGAACTGCTGTTGAATCAACACGCGATTCTGACCATACAGGAAGAGCACGGGCTGTATTTTTGGGGTGGCCGGATTCAACGAATCCATCGCTTCGATGCGAAGCGTAATCGTTGTTTTTGACGTTGCTTGAACTGAATAGTAGTCGTAATCACCTTGTGGCAGAGTCAGGTTTTGCAATAATTGCGCACCATCACACGTTGGCCAAATGATTACCTGTTTTGCTGCATCGAAGGAATTATTGCCTGTGGGCCCTTCGAGGGTATCTGTAAATATCTCGGCTTGTGCGCGTAAATTCATGCGCAGCCCATCCGCAGCCGCATGGGCCGGCTGTGGGCGAAGCGCAAAGGCGAGGCCGACGACGACCAGTACCGTAAACGCGGTCAGCAGTTGCGTCGCGCGTGCGCGCGTCATGGTCGTTGGTTTCATAGACCTTCGCTCGAGTTATTGCACATTGCACATTCCACATTGCACATTCCAACGATCCATCGGTCAGTCAATGTGCAATGTGCAATGTGCAATCCTAAAACTGCTCCAGGAATCTCAAGTCATTCTGCCAGAAGTAGCGGATGTCGTTGATGCCGAGCAGGCGCATGGCGGCGCGCTCGGGGCCCATGCCGAAAGCGAAGCCGCTCCATTGTTCAGGATCGTAGCCGCCGTTGCGCAGCACCGTCGGGTGAATCATGCCGGCGCCGGCGATTTCGAGCCAGCCGGTGCCCTTGGTGATCATGCGATCGCGTTCGGTGGCGGTGCCCCAGTAGACGTCGATCTCGACGCTGGGTTCGGTGAATGGGAAGTACGACGCGCGGAAGCGCAGCTGCGTCTTGCCGCCGTACATGTGCTTGGCGAATTCGACGAACACGCCCTTCAGATCTGCCAGCGTGATGTTCCTGCCGACGACGATGCCCTCGACCTGGTTGAACTGCATCTCACTGCGCGCGGTGACCTGTTCGTAGCGGTAGACCATGCCGGGCAGGATTACGCGCACCGGCTGTGTGCCGTCCGCACCGAGCTCGCGCATGCTGCGAATCTGGCCGGGCGACGTGTGCGTGCGCAATACCAGGCCCGGCTGGTCCAGATAGAACGTGTCCCACATATCACGCGCCGGATGCTCGTCGGGCATGTTGAGCAGCCCGAAATTGTGCTCGTCCGTTTCGATTTCCGGCGAGCGATAGACCTCAAAGCCCATGCGCGCGAAGATGTTTTTTACGCGACGCAGGTTGAGCGTGCTTGGATGCAGGCGGCCGCGCGTCGGTGGCACTCCGGGCAGCGTCACATCGATGGCGCCGGCGGAGATTGACGCTTCGAGCTCCACTTCCTTCACCTGCTGCGCGCGCGCGTCCAGCGCTGCCGTAAGCACCTGCTTGACCTCGTTCGCGCGCTTGCCGAACGCTGGCCGCTCTTCCTTCGAGAGCCCGCCCAGCGCCGACATCGCTTCATCTAACGCGCCCTTGCTGCGTTTGGTGCCGAAGTACGTGCCCTGCCATGTCTGCAGCGCAACCGCACTGTCCGCCGCGCTTAGCGCCGCCAGCGCTTCGTTTTCGATCTGATCAAGCCTGTCCGTGGATGCCATGGGTGAAATATTATATTGACCGTTTGAGACTTCAGATTTTGTAGTTAACGGTAACTACTCCGGCCCAAATCAGTATTTCCCGCGAAACGCACTATTCTCTCCCCCTTCGGGGGAGAGAATAGTGCGTTTCGCGTTGGAAAAATGGCTGGCCGGAGTAGTTACCCCCTTTTTCTCTTTGTGCGATTCGGGATATTCATGGATGAAACGCTGTACGTCGCAAGGCAGCGGTCGCGTTAGTGACGAAATTCAGGGTGGATGAAACTGACGCAGCTTATGGGGAATGCTGACCGTAGGCTGACTCCTGGCCAAATAAGGCGTTGGCGGGGCGATAATTTGCCCGTAACCTGTAAATTTTATGTTGCGCTGTGTAGTTGATCCAGCGCCGGAGGATTTGATGAAAATTTTGCATGCGCGTGGACGGTCGCTGGTAAAGCGCACCACAGCTGGCGGTGTGGCTTTATTGGCTGCGGCGTCGTTGATTGCTGGGCCGTC
Organism: Anaerolineae bacterium; assembly: GCA_947476335.1. Taxonomy (GTDB): domain Bacteria; phylum Chloroflexota; class Anaerolineae; order J036; family Brachytrichaceae; genus CANJQH01. The sequence continues at coordinate 5,540 of CANJQH010000054.1, forward strand.
GCTGGTGAATGGCAATGTGCAACGCGAGGCGCCACTGCGCATGGCACCGGCGGAGCGCGGTGTGGCTGGGCGCTATATCGTCGTGCTGCGCGGCGATCGTGCTGCACGTGCGAAGGCGAACAGTGCGCGCGCGATGGCTGGTGTGCAGATTCGCCACGTTTACGAGAACAGTGTGCGCGGATTTTCTGCACAGCTGACCGATGCTGCGCTGGCGCAATTGCGCACAGACCCTGACGTGGCCTATATCGAGCAGGATCAGGTTGTGCACACCGTCGATTCGCAGACCAATCCGCCGTGGGGGCTTGATCGCATTGATCAGCCTGCACTGCCGTTGGATGAGAGCTACACCTATGACGTCGAAGGCGCAGGGGTGAATGTTTACATCATCGACACGGGCATTCGCAGCACGCATTCTGAATTCACCGGACGCGTCGGTGACGGTTACGACGTGGTCGATGGTGGTGCGCCGGACGACTGCAATAGTCATGGCACACATGTGGCCGGCACCATTGGTGGAACGACGTATGGCGTAGCCAAGCAGGTGACGCTGCACGCCGTGCGTGTGCTGGACTGTGAGGGTTCGGGCTACGACTCGGACGTCATTGCTGGCATCGACTGGGTGACGGCGAATCATGTGAAGCCGGCTGTGGCGAACATGAGCCTTGGTGGCGATGCTTCCGATGCACTCGATGAAGCGATGCGCAAATCGGTCGACGCGGGCGTGGTGCATGTTGTGGCTGCCGGCAACGAAAACGTTGATGCATGCGACGGATCGCCGGCGCGCGAGCCGAGTGCGCTGACGATTGGGGCGACGGATGACTCGGACGAGCGCGCGTGGTTTTCAAACTACGGCACGTGTCTCGATCTGTTCGCGCCGGGTATGGACATTTTGTCCGCGTGGTACTCGGGTGATAGCGACGTTGCTGAGCTTTCCGGCACATCGATGGCCTCGCCGCATGTGGCCGGTGCTGCGGCGCTGTATTTGGCGCGCTTCCCGGCAGCTTCGCCTGCAGAAGTGGCTGCGGCGCTGACTGATGCGGCTGCGAGCGGTGTCGTCTCCGATGCGCAATCGGGATCGCCGAATCTGCTGCTGCAAATTGGTGCGACAACGCCGCCGGTTTCGCCGACGCCTGGGCCGAGCCCGACGCCGGAGCCGACTACGACTCCCGCAGCTCCCGTGGCATTCGACGACATCGGTGCAGCGAAAGAGATCAGCGGCTGGCCGTACAGCGATGTGGAGGACACCTCCGCAGCGACGACCGCAAGCGACGATCCAGTTCTGTGTTCTTCGTTGTGGGGTGGCGCTTCAGTTTGGTACCGTTTTACGCCTACTGAGACGGGCTGGCTGACGATGGATACGATTGGCAGCGAATATGACACGATCCTGGCTGTGTTCAGCGGTGCGCCTGGGGATCTGACGCCTGTACCAAATGCGTGCAACGACGACTCCTCAGACCTGCAGTCGCAGGTTGAACTGCAGATCAATGCCGGCCAGACGTACTACGTTGAAGTGACGGATTTCCAGTGGGATTCCGCAGAACGTGCGCACAAGGCGAAGCGCGCAGCGGCGCGTGCGAGCGCAGGTGGTTTGCTGCATCTGAATGCGTCGTTTACCAATGATGTGCCTGTGACGCCGACGCCGACGCCGCCGACGCCGACGCCGAGTATTGAACCGACGGTTGATCCGTCGCCGAGTGAGACGCCCGATCCGAACGACACTGATCCGATTGTGAATGATGTCACTCCTCGCGTCGGCATGGTGGATCAGGCGACGCAGCTGATCATCAACGGCGCCGATTTTACGAATCCGATGAGTGTGACGCTGGGTGATGTGCCGTTGAGCTCCATTTACTTCGGCGACGAAAACTGGATTTATGGGCAGGCACCGCAGGGTATGGCGCCCGGAACGTACACGCTGCATGTGTGCAACAGCGCCAATCGCTGCAGTTCACTCGAAGATGTGTACACGGTGATGGAAGGTGGGACTTCGGTGCTGGAGAGCGTCTCTCCGAATCGGACTTTCTCCGGCACGCAAGCTGACGTGTCTTTTTATGGCTACAACTTCACCAGTGGCGTGTCAATCACGATTGGTGGCCTGCCGGTAGAGGAGATGGAAGTTGCTGATTCGAACACCATTGACGCGATCACGCCGGCGAATCTGCCGGTGGGCGTGCACGATGTGGAACTGACATATGGAGCGGGGGGCACGTCGACGCTTTACAAGGCGTTTACGGTGATGGCCGACGATACAGACGACTGGTTTGCGACCGAAGAAGATTTGTGGTCGTCGCCGTCGATGGTGCGCAGTGGCGACACGGTGCAGATCGGGTTGAACGTGCATCGCATTGGTGGCGAGAGGACGCAGCAGGTTGATGTGTCGTTTTATCAGATGGTGGACGGTGTGCCGCAGCTGATCGATCGTGTACTTGCACCGCCAATGATGCCGGGAACGGAGAGCATCGACACAGCGAGCACGATGTGGACGGTGAGTGGCGTGACCGACACGGTCACGATCATGGCCGTCATTGATGTAGATGGGCAGATCTCCGATTTGAATCGTGAGAACAACATCGTTACGCACACGATATCGATTCTGCCGCCCGCGCAGGATGAAACTGCGCCGCAGGTGAGTTCGTTTAGTGTGAATGAGGGTGCTGCAGAAACTGCAGACCGACAGGTGGCGCTCTCGATCGGCGTTACGGGAACGACGTCGTCGATGTACATCATCGAGCGCGCGTTCAGCACGGCGGCTGGATTGTGGATTCCTGTGCAGAGCACGGGCTGGATCAGCTATCAGAGCACGTATGTGCTGACGCTGACTGGTGAGAGCGGCGTGCGCTATCTGCAGGTATGGGCGGGCGATTCCTCTGGGAACATCTCGTCGAACAGCGGCTTCGAGGGGATCAACTACAACCCTGCACCGGCAAATGTTGCACAGGATGAGGTGCGCATGTTCCGTTATCAGGTGTCTGCGGGGCAGACGGTGACGGCGACGCTGGAAACGCTGAGTGGTGATGCGGACTTGTATGTGTGGAATCCAGACGGCAGCCTGGCTGGCTGGGATATTCGTGCCGGGACTGCGACTGACCAGGTGATTTTTACAGCGACGAGCAGCGGTGAACATCAGATCGAGGTATATGGGTATGAATCAGCCCAGTATCGACTGACGGTGGATTACGGCGCAGGTGCGGCTCGCACAGTGCACGATGTATCGGCGCGGCCGTCGGCGAAGACGGTGCGCAGTTCGCCGGTGGTGAGGCCGGGGAGCCTGCCTGCCGGGTCCATCTCGCTGCCTTCGGCGCCGATCGGCAGTGCGCCTGCGTCGCCGGTTGTGCTGCATTTCGTCTATGTGCCGGTGATCAACTAAGTGATTCGCCAAAAGTTCTGGCGGCAGATTCGCCTCCCCGCTTTGCGGGGGAGGCGAATCTGCCGGACAAAACTTATGGACAGGAACTTAGTGTCATGGAGAGGCGCACATCTGCTGATTTCTGTTGGGCAGACTATGAAAATAATGTGAGATGTTCTGCGGCCAAAGAAATCTTTAACATGTAGATGTTAGATTCCCGCCCATATTCGAAATGTGGCAACTACTCAGGCCAGCCATTTTCCAACGCGAAACACATTATTCTCTCCCCCTTCGGGGGAGAGAATAATGTGTTTCGCGGGAAATACTGATTTGGGCCTGAGTAGTTACGGAATGTGAATACTTCGGAGGGCTGGCTTGATGTGTCTTCGTACGGTGCGCAGCATGGTTGTATGGCTGACAACAGTGTCTTGTCTTGTAATGCTGATGATCAGCCCGGGGCATGCGATGAGGTTTGCTCGAGCGGCGGCGCCGCGTTCGTCAGCAGCGTCCCAAGGTTTCACAGTACTGCGCCAGGTGGCAAGCCCTTCTCCGAGCGCGACATTGACATCTCAGGCGCCCGTCATCGAGTCGTCGTCGCCGTATTCAGCGGCGGTGGGTTCCGGGCCATCGTTGCGGGTAACGGGTAAAAACCTTGACCAGGTGAGTCGCGTGCGCCTGCTGGCATCCTCGGCTGCAGCGGAAAAGTACGAGGTGTATTTCTACTACTCTTCGTCAGAAGAGCTGGGTGTGTTCGTCTACGACGGCGTGCCGGCGGGGCAGTATGCGCTGGAGCTGTGCACAGCGACGGGGCAGTGCGCAACGCAGGCGGACGCGTTGATGTTGTACGACGGTGGTGTGTCGATTGGCTATGTGTGGCCGGGCAGCACGAACGAAAGTGAATCGGCGGACGTGTATATCTATGGGCGGGGACTGATGCCGGGGGTGACGGTGACGATCGGAGGCTTGCCTGTGTCCGCTATTCAGGTCTACAACTCGTCCGTGATGTATGTGCGCAGCCCGGCTGAGCTGCCGATCGGTGCACATGATGTGACGGTGATGCTGTCGGGCACGTCTTCCACGATGACTGGGGCATTCACTGTCGTAGATAGGGTCGACATCTCGCCGACGCCGACGCCGACGCCGACGCCAGTGTCGGCGTCGGATCTTCCCGTCATCGAATCGTCGTCGCCGTATTCAGCGGTGGTGGGTTCCGGGCCGTGGTTGTGGGTGACGGGTAAGAACCTCGATCAGGTGAATCGCGTGCGTCTGCTGCCATCTGCGGCTGAATCGGAAGGGTACGACGTGTATTTCTACAAATCTTCATCGGAAGGATTGGGAATATTCGTCAACGATGGCGTGCCGGTGGGGCAGTATGCGCTGGAGCTGTGCACAGCGACGGGGCAGTGCGCAACGCAGGCGGACGCGTTGATGCTGTACGACGTTGATATATCTATCAACTATGTGTGGCCAGGCAGCACAAACGAAGGTGAATCGGCGGACGTGTATTTCTATGGTCAGGGCCTGCGGACTGGGGTGACGGTGACGATCGGTGGGCTGCCAGCGTCCAATATTCAGGTCTACAACACGTCCGTGATGTATGTGCGCAGCCCGGCTGAACTGCCGATCGGTGCACATGATGTGACGGTGATGCTGTCGGGCACGTCTTCCACCATGCCCGGCGCATTCACCGTCGTCGAGAAGGGTGACAGTTCACTGACGCCGACACCGGAGGCGGGCTCGACGCCGACACCCGATGCCGGCCTGCTGCCTACGCCGATGCCTGAGTTTCCCACGCCGATCCTCACTCCGACGCCGGCATATGACCTGCCTATCATCGAATCGTTGTCGCCGTATTCAGCGGCGGTGGGTTCGGGGCCGTGGCTGTGGATGGCCGGCAGGAATTTCACCTATGTAAGTCGTGTGCGCCTGTTGTCATCCACAGACGAAGCGCAGGCGTACGACGTGTATTCCTACAAAGTGTCATGGGAACGGTTGGAATGGTTGGGGGTGTACGTGAACGATAGCGTTCCGGCGGGGCGGTATGCGCTGGAGCTGTGCATGGCGACGGGGCAGTGTGTGACGCAGGCGGACGTGCTGACGTTGTACGACGTTGATATGTCTATCGGCTATGTATGGCCGGGCAAAGTGAGCGAGGGTGAATCAGCGAACGTATATCTCTATGGTCAGGGCTTGCGGACTGGGATGACGGTGACGATCGGTGGGCTGCCGGCGTCCGAAATTCAGATCTGGAACTCGTCCATGATGTATGTGCGCAGCCCGTCTGGTCTGCCGATCGGTGCACATGACGTGACGGCGACGCTGTCGGACACGTCGTCCACGATGCCCGGGGCATTCTCCGTCATGGGGAAGATGGTCGAGTTCGTCACGCCGGATCGTCAGGTTGTCAGCACGTCGGCTGAAGCGTATTTGTACGGCTACGGCTTCACGTCGGATGTTTCCGTGACGATCGGCGGGCTGCCGGTGACGGACCTTCGCGTCTACGGCTCGAACAATCTGTCTGTGCGCACCTCGGCTGAGCTGCCGATTGGTGTACATGATGTTGTGGTCAGCTTCCCCGAGACGACCTCCACCCTGCCTGCGGCCTATACGGTGATGGATGAACTGAGCAACGATTGGTTTGCGCAGAACGAGGGTTTTTGGACGTCACCGTCTGCAGTTCGTCGCGGCGATCCTGTGGACATCGGGTTAATTGTGTATCGCCAGGGCGGATATGAGCCGCGCCAGGCAAGGGTGTCGTTTTACATGCTCGTCGGTGAAGCGCCGCAGTTGATCGGTGTCGTGTCGACGACGCTGCTTGCGCCGGGTCCGTTGTGGCACAGCAGCGAAGGCGTGAGCACATCCTGGGTGGCCGACTCTGCGGATGCGGAAGTGACGTTGATGGCGGTTATTGAAACTGATGATCCGAGCGATGACCTCAACCCTGCAAACAACGTCGTCACGCGCACGATTACGCTGTTGCCGTCGATGCCGGATCAGCATGCGCCGCGCGTGGCTTCATTGGAACTGAATGGCGGGGCAGTAGAGACGACTGATCCATTCGTGACGGTTACGGTTGATCTGACGAACACGGCGTCGATGATGTACTTGATCGAGCGCGAGTTTAATGCTGCTGCGGGGCTGTGGATTCCGGTGCAGAGCACAGGCTGGATCGGCTATCAGAGCAACTATCCATTGAGGCTGATGGGCTCGAGCGGGCTGCGCTACGTGCAGGCGTGGGTGAGCGACGAAATGGGCAACATCTCGTCAAACAGCGTGCAGACGGCGATCAACTACAACGTGGCGCCGGAAGAGGTTGTGCGTGGGCAGGTGCGCATGTTCCGGTATCCGCTGGCAGCTGGCCAGATGGCGACGATCACGCTCGAAACGCTTAGCGGAGATGCCGATCTGTATGTGTGGAATCCGGACGCAAGCATTGCTGCTCGGAGCGTCGCGGATTCGGTGGCCGTCGATCAGGTCGTGGTCGCGGCAACCGAGAGCAGTGACTATCAGGTCGAGGTATATGGATACGACGCGAGTGAGTATCGCTTGACTGTCGAATACGGCGTGGGTGCTGTGCGGGCTGCAGCTGTGCGGGCGGCGGCATCGACGACCAAGATATTGCGCATCGCGCCGGTGGTGTTGCCGGGGAGCCGGCCGGCCGAGAGGATGGCAATGCCGGACGCGCCGATCGGCGCTGCACTGCCGCAGCCGAATGTCGGAATCCCGCCGATGCCGCCGACGCCGACGGCGCCGACGGCGCCTGGATCTCACAGAATTTATGTGCCGGTTTCGATTCGGTGATCGTGCAGACGCATGAACACTATCTGGAATTGACGCTATTTTTTGCTTGAGGTGTTCTTTTTTTAGAATTGCATTAAACGTGCTATTCCTTCCCCCCTGTCCCCTGTGGGGGAAGGAAGCGCACGTTTTACGCTGGAAAAATAGATGATCTGAGTCGTTACAAAAGAGAAAAGCAATGACCAGCCAAATCAATCAATCCTCACAATTTCGAAAGTTATACGATCGACAAATCACGTTTCTCGCAGCCAAGGATGTAGAAGGGCTGATCGACAGCAATTACAACGTCGATGCCGTGCTGAAGAGTTTTGATTTTGAAGTACGGGGCGCTGCGGCGCTGAAAAAACACTTCACCGGTTATCTGGCGAATCTTGGTTACATCAAGCTGATGTCGACCGATCATTACACTGAGAACGAGGATTCGATTTTCTTCGAGGCGACGGTGGAAACGGCCGGTGGGGTGGCGCGCGTCTACGACGTGTTCGTGTTGGCAAACGGCAAGATCGCGAAGCATTTCACGGGCTTGCTCGGATTCACGCCACGTAGTTGAACCTATGTTTTTGGATTTCGAATCGATTGGTGAAAGCTACACGCGCGGCGGATACGAGGCTGTGCGCTCTGCGCAGCCATCGGATGCGCATGCGTATTTTTATGCCGCGGTGCTGGCGTTCGGCCACAACGATTTTGTGCGCGCTGCGGAATGCGCGGTACGCGCAGCCGAGCTCGATGCAGCGAGCCTGTTGTATCGCGACGCGGCGGTGCATTTGCAGCGTGTGGCACGCGATGGAAAGCAGTCGGTGTATGTGACGGGCGAGGCGTTCGGCGCGTTCATCCGTGGCGGCGGCAATGTGCCGTTGTATCGCAATACGAGCGCGGCGTTGCGCAGCGTTTACGGCGAGTATACGAGTGCGACGCTGCTCGACATCGGCGTTGGCGATGGGTTGGCGCTGCTTGCGGCGTTGAACGAATCGATCGATCGCGTGACGCTGCTGGAGCCGTCGGCGCCGATGCTGGCGATCACCAGCCGTGCGCTGGCGGAGCGCGGTATTTCGGCTGAAGCGATTCATGGCACTCTGCAGGAATTCGTGCGCGGTGAGCATGGGACGTGGGACCTTGCGGAGGCGACGTTCAGCCTGCAGTCAATTTCACCGGAAGAGCGGCCGGCGCTGCTGCGTTGGCTGCGCGCGCATGTGCCGCGCGTATTGATGGCCGAATTTGACCCGCCGGCGTACAGCACGATGTATGCGCCGCAGTGGGTGAGCCACGTGATGCAGCGCTATGAACTCGGACTGGCCGAATATGCCGCTGACGGCGGCGTCGTTGCGCAGGGCTTTCTGATGCCGGTGTTCTTCGGCTACTTTGATCGGAGCGCAGCACGCACGAATTATGAAATTCCGATTGACGAATGGGTTGTGCTGTTTCGTGAAGCAGGGTTTGCGCGCGTAGAGAAGCGGTTGATTTATGAATACTGGTGGGCGCCGGCGTGGCTGGTGGATGCGCAGTAGCAGCAGCAAAAAAGCAAAAAACGAAAAGCATAAAACAGAGTAGACGGACGTGAGAATTTAGGGAGTGGCTAAACTCGACTACATGAACCCGCGAATCACGGCAGGGCGGCGGGGCGATGCCGGTAACTACTCAGGCCAGCTATTTTTCCAACGCGAAACACACGATTCTCTCCCCCTTCGGGGGAGAGAATCGTGTGTTTCGCGGGAAATACTGATTTGGGCCTGAGTAGTTACCGATGCCGTGATTCGCGGAATATCCTTGAGTTTAGTCACTCCCAGAATTTAAGTCAGCGCAGCGATTCGCGATAGGTGCGCGGGCTTTTGCCGCAGGTATTTTGAAATGCAGTGTAGAAGCGGCTGGTGGTGTTGAAGCCTGAAGCGAGAGCGACGTCGGCGATGTTTGTATCCGTGGTCGCCAGCAGCATTTGTGCGTGTGCGATGCGGCGCTGTGTGAGGAAATCGATCAGGCTGATGCCATACGTTTTGCGGAAGATATGCATGGCGTAGGTTGGATGCACATGGGCACTGCGCGCGATTTGTTCGACGCGCAGCGGATCCGCAAAATTTGCTGTAATGAAATGCGCCATGCGTTCGGCTTTGCCGGCGCCGAGTGATGATGCAGCGCGCGGCTCGTCGGATGATGGTGCGGCGGATGCGAGGCTGAGCGCCATACGGCGCAGGCGTGCTTCGATCTCGAGCCGCACAATGTGCTCTTGCTCGGCGAATATGGGCTGTTGCGAATCCGAAAGATCGGCGCGCCAGCGGCGCATGTTCATTTCATCCATTGCGTTGCTTGGTGCACAGAGTGGTTGCCCGTTGAGAAGTGGCTTTGTGAGCAGTGCTGGTGGGTTCCATTTCAGAAAATATGCCAGTGGCAGCGTGACGGAGAACACGAAGGTCTCGGCTGTGCTGTGTGTAATGCGATGCGGCAGCGCCGCCCAGAATGCACAGAATGTGCGTTCTGGAAAATCATGTGCGATCGAGCCGAATTCAATCGTCACCGTGCCGCACACGACGAGCATGAGCTCGATGTTGTTGTGGCGATGCGCCTCGGACATCGCGCGGGGTGGGCCTTCATGAAAGCACAGCATTTTAGATGTCGTACTTACTCAGGCCCAAATCAGTGTTTCGCGTTGGAAAACTGGCTGGCCTGAGTAGGTACTTTAGGTTTGTATAGGCATGACTTTTAATTTTTGTGCGAGGTCATTCCTTCTGTCATTCCTTCTGTCATTCCTTCTGTGATTCCTGCCTGCGTACGAATGTGACGAGCTCACTGCGCAGGATGAACGCGAGCGCGAGATATGCGACAGCCGCAGTGGCCAGCGCTGCCAGCGTGGCGAGCGCGCCGCCGCCGAGCCCGTGCAGCGTGCCGAGCGCGGTGAGCGCCATGCCGGTTGCCGCGACGAGGCTGCGTGCAGTTTCGCGCAGTGCATCGCCGAAGCGTATCGCGGGAGTGCGGCGTGTCAGCATGACGTAAAGCACCGCGGTTTCCACCGTCGTCGCAATTGCGTTCGACAGTGCTAGTGCGACATACGGCATATGTATCCAGCGTGAAGCGAGCGGCAGCAGCAGCAGGCTCAGCGCGATGTTGAGTGCCACGCTCGCCAGGCCGAGCAGCATTGGTGGCCTGTTGTCCTTGAGCGCGTAGAACGCGCGCGTGACGAGTTCGAGCACACAATGGCCGACGAGCCCCAGCCCGCTCATCGCCAGCGCCAGCCCGACCGCCTGCGTCGACTGTGCATCGAAGCGGCCGCGTTGGAAAAGCAGCGCGATGAGTGGTTTGCCGAGCACCAGCAGGCCGGCGGTGGCTGGCACAGCCAGCGCGATGACTATGTTGATCGCCCGCGTGAGTGTGCGTGCGAATTCGTCGCGTTCGCCGCGTGCGGCATGTGCGCTGATCGTTGGGAAGAGTGCCGCGCCGATGGCCTGTGCGATGACCGCCTGCGGCAGAATCATCGTGGCGAAGGCGCTGTTCAATGCCGAGACTGCGCCGGCGCTTACGCGAGAGGCGAGGTTATCGCGCACGATGTTGTTCACGTATACCGCGCCTGAGCCGATCATGCGCAACGGCATCGCACGCAAAATGTAGCGCAGGTCGCTGCTGATATTCGAAGCATCGTTGGTGATTGGCGTGCGCAGGATGCGCAGCACGGCTGGTATTTGCACGAGCAGATGTGCGAGTGCGCCGATCACGACGCCCCATGCCAGGCCGTGCGCACCAAAGCGGGCAGCCAGTGCGGCGGCGCCCAAAATCTGCCCGCCGTTGTAGAGCACCGGCGCGATGGCTGGCGCAAGAAAATTCCCATTCGACTGCAAGATGCCCATGCACAGCCCGCTCACGGAAAAGATCAGTGTGCTGAGCAGCATGATGCGCATGAGTTCGGCGGTGAGTGCACGGCCGTTGGCTGGCAATCCAGGCGCGATGAAGGCGTCGACAAGCGCTGGTGCAGTGAGCGCGGCGAGTGCGGCGATGAGGCCGATGCCGAGCGTGGTGAGCAGCATTACGCGCAAAGCCAGCCGTCGTGCGAGCGTGCCTTCGCCTGCGGCGAGGCGGCCGGTGTAGGTTGGAATAAATGCAGAGGCGAGCGCTCCGCCGGCGAGCAGGTTGAAGAGCAGATCAGGGATGTTGAAGGCGAGGCGAAATGCATCCTGTTCGATGCTGGTGCCGAAGCGCGCGTTGATGAGTGCACGAGCGACGAAGCCGGCAAGGTTGCTGACAACATAGGAGGCAGCGATGATGAGAGCGGCGCTGGCAAGCGAGGGTTTGCGCATTAGATTAGCTTGGCTTGGCTTGGCTTGGCGTGGCTTGGACTGGACTGGACTGGATTAAATTGGACAAGAGTATGGCGGAGCAGGAATTACAGATTCAAACCTGAGTCGTTGCAAAGAGCGTAATTGCCAACTCGATGGCCTTCCATGCGAGAAAAATACCGCAGAGCAGATTTACGGTGCGATATAGCTGCACGTTCAGGAAGCGGCGGCCATAGCCGGTCAATGCAGCAACGGTGAAGGCATAGACGATCGTGGCGGCGATAAAAGCGCCGAAGAAAAGTACGAGATCGATAGGGCGCGGTTGTGCATTCAGCTGTGCCAGGCTGCCTGCGCCGAGGCCGAGCCAGAACGGCACGGCGAAGGGGTTGCCGAGTGCGAGCAGCAGGCCGATGTGGAAGGGGCCGAGTGCGGAGTGGGCGCGAACGCTGGGTGCTGCGCTGTGCCATGCGTCGCGCAGCGCCGACCAGGCGAGCCACGCCATCAGTAGTGTGCCGAGCGCACCGAGCGCAATGCGTGCGATCTCGTTTTGCACGAGAAATGCAGCGCCGACGAGTGCGACTGCGGCCCATACGATATCGCCGAGCACAGAGCCGACCTGCACGCGCAGCGCAGCGTCGAAGGCGCGGCGCGCACTGGGCGCGCGCGCGCCGCGGCGCAGCGTTTCGGCGAATACAGCGCCTGGCGGTGCACAGTAAGCGAGGCCGAGGAGAAAAGCAGTGAGAAACATGAGGAATCGTGAGCCTGAGTAGTTACCAGATTTGTAACTACTCAGGCCAAATCAGTATTTCCCGCGAAACACACTATTCTCTCCCCCTTCGGGGGAGAGAATAGTGTGTTTCGCGTTGGAAAAATGGCTGGCTTGAGTAATTACCCAGATTTTAGATTGATGCTGTGTGCGGTCATGACGGCTTGGTATCGCAAGCGAGCGACGCACACATCGCCCCTACCAGTCGTCGGATGCGATTGGTTTGGTGGGTGATTCGGTTGCAGGTGCGGTTGTGATTTCGATGCGCGGCGGCGGTGGTGGCGCGGACGGCAGCGCTTCGATCATGGCCGCGAGACGGCGCACGGTTTCCATCAGGCGGTGTTTCCATTGTTCGGGCGTGCCCTGGCGCAGGAATGTGACTTGTCGTTTGCCGATGAGTGCGTCGGCGCCGAGCAGCTTTTGCAGCGCGCGAATCTGTGGGATGAGCCGCTCGATCGAGTCAGCACGCACGGTGACTTTGTTGCCTTCACTGGTGATCGACGATGCACCGAAGCGTGCGGCGGTGAGCTTCAGCCGCACCTGCCAGGTGAGGTTGAGCGCTGGCTGTGGCAGTTTGCCAAAGCGATCGGTGAGTTCTTCTTCGAAGGACTGCACCTGCGCATCGGTTTCGAGGCTGGCGATGCGGCGGTACAGCTGCACGCGCAGCGGCTCGTCATTGATATAACTTTCGGGCAGGCCGACGGTGAGCGGCAGGTCGATCACGATCGGCCGCGTCGGCTCAGCGGGCAGCGCGGTGCCGTCGCGCATTGCGCGCAGTTTTTTCACCTCGTGCGCGAGCAGCCGCGTGTACAAATCAAAGCCGACGGCGGCGATGTGACCGCTCTGCTTTGGGCCGAGCATGTCACCGGCACCGCGCATCTCAAGATCGCGCATGCTGATGGAATAGCCTGCGCCGATGCCACCGGTCTCACGCAGCGTCTCGAGCCGCTCACGCGCCTCGCTCGTCATGCGCCCGCGGCGATCGTGTAGGAAATATGCGTACGCCTGAATCGTGCTGCGGCCGACGCGGCCACGCAGCTGATGCAGTTCGGCCAGTCCGAAGTGATCGGCGTTGTCGATCAGGATCGTGTTTGCGTTCGGAATGTCCAGGCCGCTTTCGATGATGTTCGTTGAGAGCAGAATGTCAATCTGGCCGTCGGCGAAGCGATTCATGATTTTTGCAAGCTCGCGCTCGTCCATTTGTCCGTGCGCGATAGCAAACTCTGCTTCAGGCACCAGACGGCGCAGCTTCTGCGCAAGCAGGTCGATCGAATGGATGCGGTTGTGCACGAGAAAAATCTGACCGTCGCGGTCGAGTTCGCGGCGAATCGCCTGCTGCACGACCACGTCGTCCCATGGACCGACGAAGCTGATGACCGGCAGTCGCTCGGCTGGCGGCGTTTCAATTTTGCTGATGGCGCGCACGCCGCTCAATCCGAGATACAGCGTGCGCGGGATCGGTGTTGCGGTGAGCGTGAGCACATCGACTTGTGTGCGCAGCTTCTTGAGCTTTTCCTTGTCGACCATACCGAAGCGGTGCTCTTCGTCGATGATGAGCAGGCCAAGGTCCTTGAACTTCACTTTTTCGGACACGATGCCGTGTGTGCCGATGAGGATGTCGATCTGCCCTTTTTCGATTTTCTCGATAATTTGTTTTTTCTCGGCGGCACTGCGGAAGCGCGAATGCATTTCGACGCGCACTGGGAAAGATGCGAGCCGACGTGTGAATGTGTTCCAGTGCTGCTGTGCGAGCACGGTGGTCGGCACGAGCACGGCGACTTGTTTGCCGTCCTGCACAGCTTTGAACGCGGCGCGCAGGGCGACCTCAGTTTTGCCGTAGCCGACGTCGCCGACGACAAGGCGATCCATCGGCGTGGCGCGTTCCATATCGTGGCGGACGTCGTCGATGGCACGCAGCTGATCGTCGGTTTCGACGAAGGGGAAGCTGGACTCGAGATCGCGCTGCCAGTTGTTGTCCGGCGCGAAGGCATGGCCACGGGCGACTTCGCGAGCGGCGTAGAGTTTGAGCATGTCACGCGCGATTTCTGCGGCGGCGCCGCGCGCGCGCGATTTCTGCTTTTCCCATTCGCCGCTGTGCAGCTTGTCGAGCCGTGGCCTGTCGTCTTCGCCGCCGACATAGCGCTGCACGCGATCGAGCTGATGCAGCGGCACGTAGAGCCGATCGGCATCGGCGAATTCGAGCAGCAGATATTCGCGCTCGGACTTGGCTGCAGATTCGGCGGCGCTGGGTGTGCCGATGGCCGGTGCGCCGCCGACGGTGAGCGAGACGAGGCCACGGAAGATGCCGACGCCGTAGTCTTCGTGTACGACGGCGTCGCCGGGCCGCCAGTCTGCGAAGGCTTTCTCGGGTGCGGCCTTGCGTGCACGGCTGCGCGTGAACGATTCGGGTTTTGACTGGCCGAAGAGCTCGGCGTCGGTGAGGACGGTGAATGCCGCATGCCTGCCGGATGTGTGCAGCAGAAAGCCGCCGGGGAGCGCGGCGACAACGAAGGTGATACCGTCGGATGGTATTTCATCGAGCGACTCCTGCGCTGCGCGCGCGCTGTATTTTTCCGACCACATTTCGGCCATGCGCGCAGCCTGGCGCGAAATGACGATGAGAGGCTGATCCTGATGCGCTGCGAGATAGTCCTGCGCGGCGGGCAGCTGGCTGGCGAAATGCGGCGGCGTTTGAAATGTGTGCGCGAGCGAGCCGGGCACGGCTTCGAACATGCCGTCGGCGGGCTGGCCGAGCACGATGTGCTTGCGTGCACTTGCCGCTGCTGTGAATGTGGGCCATGCGATGAAATGCGCGGCCGGCGCGGCGGCGTTGATTGCAGGGTTGATTTTTATTTCTGTTTCGACTGTGACGTCGCGCAGTGTTGCTTCGAGCGTCTCTCTTTCACGAGCAGCTTTCTCTTCGAAGGCCGTCCACGCATCGAGTAGTTCGGCTTCGTCATCGAGGATGAGCAATGCGTCGTTGCGCAGGTGATCGAGCAATAGTGCGCTTTCGCCGGCGCGCTGCAGATCGAGTGGCGTGATGCGTGCGTGGCTGAGCGTAGTTCCGCTACGCTGTGTGCTCGGATCGAAAAAACGGATGGAGTCGATCTGATTGCCGAAGAGTTCGATGCGCAGCGGCAGTATGTGCGCGGGGGACCAGACGTCGATGATGCCGCCGCGTCGGCTGAAGGCGCCGACACGTTCGACGACGGCGTCAGGTTCGTAGCCGATGGAGACCCAGTGGCGCAGCATGGTGTCGAGAGCGATCGATTGATCGATCTGCAGCAGGCGCGTTCCGAGGGTGAATGCGTCGGTGGTCAGCGTCGGGTGCATGAGTGCGCGCGGGCTGGTGACGAGCAGGGGGGCATCGGTACTGCGATCGGCGAGCAGGGCGAGCACGGCACTGCGCTGAGCGATGACGTCATGCACGGGGGCGACTGTGTCGTAGAAGGCGGTGTTGGGTTCGGCGAAGCGCTGGACGTCCGCGCCGGCAAGCTGGGCAAGCGCGTCAACGGCGAGGCGTGCGGCATCGACGGAGGCGGTGATGAAGAGGATGGGCCGACGCAGCTCGCGATGCAGAGCGGCGGCGGTCACCAGGCGGCCAGCGCGTGGAAGGCCGAGGACGGTGCGCGCGTCACCTGCGGAGCGTGATTCCGCGAGCGTTGTGACGAGGGTTTGGAAGGCCGCCGTCCGTCGAACGGCATCGGTCAGGCCGAAGAGAGACACAGGGGAATTGTACGAGTGGCAGATGCGCCCTTTTCGGGGAAATGGCTAAACCCAGGTAGGGAGAACCCCGCGAATCGGATTTAGTCGCGCATATTTTTGAGATACTTTGGGCGCTGGGGGCGGATTTGTTCGCATATCGCTGTGCGTTGCAGGATCAACGCTGCTCCAGCCCTGACTCTCGGACTGGGGTGTGTAAGGGCGATGCAAGCGCCAGCGTACGTTAGCCGAACCTTCGTTGTGACGGCGCACGGCTGAGGAGAAAATCCAAAGTCAAGGCTCCTGCAGCATGTCCCGTCTATCTCTTCAGCTCCTCAAGCATCGCCATGAGCTGATTTTCGAGATCGGCGACATTTTCAGAAGAGGTTTGGAATTGGGCATGTGGCTGCTCGGCAGCGGTGGGCGAGAGCGATTGCGTGCGCTGTGGTGTGCCGGTGGAAGCGGGGAGTTGCAGCGGTGCGCCATTGGTGCGCAGACCGGTTTCGGTCATGCGCACGTTTTGCTGTTGCAAATGATGTGAAAGTTCGGTGAAAGTGGCCTGCAGGCTGGCGACGACATTGTGTGATTCGCTGGCGCGCGCGCGATATTCCTTCAGCTGCGCGTTGAGCGCCGTGATGGTGGTGATGTGTTCGATGCGCTGTGATTCGCTGGCGCGCAGAGCTGTCTGCGCCTGACTGAGCTGGTGCCGCAGTATTTGCACTTCGCTCTGCGTTTTTTCATTTTCCCGCGTCCGGCTCTGAAGTTCGCGCGCTGCACGTTCGCGTTCCTGCAGCGCCTGTTGCCGCACGGTCAGCGCACTTTGGCGCACAGTGCGCACTTGGCTGAGTTCGTCTTTGGCGCGACGCATGGCGCGGCTGTTGGCCCACCAGCTGACGAACGCACCCAGTGAGGCGCTGCTGATGGCGACCAGCAAAGTCAGAATCATCGCCAGCGGTGACGCGATCTGGATGACGGCTTGCGCAGTCGAATTATTCTCAGTAAACATTACGGCCCCCCGGTGCAGCACGCGTACACTTATAGACGTGTGTCTTTTGCTCTGTTTGCCGCACGCACATTTTTTGGGTATTTCCCCTGCTTTTTTGTGGGGGATTGATGATGTGCCGCATGCAAATTCAAGCGATCATGATGTAGGAAATTGTAGAGATCGCAAAGAGTTGAGTGTTCGGACTTAGGGATGATCTTTGCGAAATCTAATTGACGGTGTTTACTCAGGCCAGCCAATTTTTTTATAAAACACGCCATTTCTGCTTTTTAGGGTAAATCAGGAAAAATAGTGTGTTTTGTGGTAATTACTGAAAGGAATTGTCATATGAGCATTGCACAAGCCTTGCGGGAAGTGCGTGGCCGCATTGATGTGGCGGCGGGTGTAGCGGGGCGCGATCCATCGGAAGTGCGCTTAGTGGCGGTGTCTAAGACATTTCCGGCCGAAGCGGTGCTTGAGGCGCTCGCGGCCGGCCAGCTTGATTTCGGTGAAAACCGCGTTGAAGATGCGGTGCCGAAGATCGAAGCTGTGGCAGCTGCGTCGAATACCGCGGTTCGCTGGCACCTGATCGGGCATTTGCAGTCGCGCAAGGTGCGCGATGCTGGGCGATGCTTCGGGTTGATTCATTCGGTCGATTCACTGCGCCTGGCTGCGCGCATCGATGCTCAGTCGTCGCTGCCGCAGGAAATTCTGCTGGAATGCAACGTCAGCGGAGAGGAAAGCAAGGCTGGTTTTGATCTGGCGGGTTGGGAATCGGACGCCGTTCGCTTTGAATCGTTTTGTGCGGAGGTGGCGCAGATCGTCGCGTTGCAGCATGTGCATGTGCGCGGCCTGATGACTATGGCGCCTGTTGTGACGGATCCGGCGGCGGCGCGCCCAGTGTTCGCTACGCTACGCCGGCTGCGTGAGGTGCTGCGCACGCGCTTCCCTGACGATGATCGCACCGCCTGGCGCGAGCTTTCGATGGGCATGAGCGACGATTTTGAAGCTGCCGTTGCAGAAGGTGCCACACTGGTGCGCATTGGACGTGCTATCTTCGGAGCAAGATGAACGAATTGCCCACTTTTCGCGCTGCCCTTGGCGCCGACTTTGAACAATTGGCGCCGGTTCTGCGCCGTCACTATGATCTGGCGCCGGGTGCGGCGCTCACGATTCGCGGTCGCATGCGCGCATGGAGCCGCTTCCCCTGGCTGCGGCTGTTTCTCCCGTTTATGCCTATTCCAGCCGAATCGGTCGATGTCACGGTGCACAACCGCGGTGTGCTCGATCATGGCGAGGTTTGCTATGAATGGGTGCGTCTGTTTTCTTATCCGGGACGCACGTTGGAAAGTTACACGCTCACACGTCCGGCGCCCGGCTCCGCCTGTGTGCTCGACACATTTAACCGGCCAGCGAATATTGGTATGACGCTTGGGCTGTCGGTCGCAGAGGGTGGAATGGCCCTGCAGCAGGAGAATGCTGGTCCACAGTTCGCCATTTTTGGTGCGCGTCGTCTGGCACTGCCCTCATTTTTGCATGTGCAGACGACTGCGACGGAGCGTGCGCTCGATGCCGTCACGAGTCGCACTGAGGTCGTCATTCGCCAGCGTTTCCTGGGCCCGCTGTTTGGGTATGAGGGGGAGCTGGAAGTTCAAAATTAAGGCCCCCACAGGGGGGAAGGAATCGCATGCATCCGCCGTTTGGGGTGAGTTGCATTTCCTCATGCATGCAAAGAACGCAAAAAACGCAAAAAACGCGAAGGGAAAGATTTTCGCGCGAAGGTCATGAAGGTCGCGAAGATCGCGGCGAAGCGGAGATCGAGGATTGATCCATGAAAAAATCTGCGATCTCCGCTTCTCATCTTTCTCCGCGTGAAAAAATTTCTCTTTGCGGAAGTTCGTCCCCCAACCCTTGATGCACCCGAAATGTACGCGAAGGAATCGCGTGTTTCGCGTTGGAAAACCGGGTGGTTTGAGTAGGGGCCTCAATTTTTTCCGGCTGATTTTTCCGGCTGAATTTTGATGTTCTGGACCTGCGAATATCTTTGCTTCGAACTACGAACTTCACCTGACCCTTTCGTCAGCTTTCGTCAGCTTCATTTCGCTTCTCGCGTGGCAATCTGAACTTCGCGCGCGACGCCCCTCGCTGTGCAAAAGGAGTCTGTAATGCACACCCGAGAGGCTTTTTCGTTTTTCCGTCAAATTTCGACCTTTTTTCTGCGTATTTTGCGCATTTTTATAGCTGGCATTGTGCTGGCAGCTGGCGCCGGACGGTCGTCTGTACAGGTACAGGTCGTTGTTGCGCAGACGTCGTCTCCTGTGCGTATTTCGGCGGTTCATTACTACGGCCGCGAGGGGATGCTGGACGAAGCGGTGCGGCTGACGAATGTCGGATCGGAGACGGTGATGCTGGATGGTGCGTGGACGCTGAGTGCGCCGTATGGGACGAGTGTGCGGACGGCGCGGTTTCCTGCGGCGGGGGTGTTGCTGCGGCCGGGAGGGGAGATGTGGATC
>CANJQH010000055.1 GCA_947476335.1 Anaerolineae bacterium
AGCGTGTCGCACAGAGCGTGTCGCACAGAGCGTGTCGCACAGAGCGTGTCGCACAGAGCGTGTCGCACAGAGCGTGTCGCCTCAAGCCAGCGGTTTGTGATGTGTGTTTGCGTCCGAACAGGTATGAATGGTTTTTGAAAGATCTGCGATCTCCGCTGCTCTTCTTCCGCTGCGTGAAATACCTGCGAAATTGTAACTACTCCGGCCCAAATCAGTATTTCCCGCGAAACACACTATTCTCTCCCCCGTAGGGGGACAGAATAGTGTGTTTCGCGTTGGAAAAATAGCTGGCCTGAGTAGGTACGCGAAATTTATGTTTGCGGCGTCGAATGTATCTGTGGGCGGATCGCATTCGGCATACGATTAGAATCTGACCGCATGCAAGCCTTGATGAACGCTGCTGAGGCCGAACTGTACTTTTTCGAGAGCCCGCCAATGCTGGTGGTGCTGTCGGGACCGTCGGGCGTCGGCAAGGATACGCTGCTGAATTGCCTGAAAAATCGCGGCTACGATTTTGCCTTTGTCGTCACGATGACGACGCGACCGCGACGTGCGAACGAAGTGGATGAAGTGGATTACATCTTCGTCAGCAAAGACGAATTTGACGATTTAATCGACGCTGACGAATTTCTTGAGCACAGCCTTGTGTATGGTGATCACAAGGGAATTCCTAAATCGCAGGTGCGGCGTGCCTTCAGCACGCGCAAAGACGTGATCATGCGTATTGATGTGCAGGGTGCGGCAAAGATACGCGCCATTGTGCCGAATGTGGTGACGATTTTCATTTCACCCGAATCGGAAGCAGAGCTGGAGATGCGGCTGCGCGAGCGCAACACCGAAGACGAAGAGAAACTGCAACGGCGTCTGGCGATGGCGCGCGAAGAAATGGTGCGGCGCAATGAATTTGACTATCTCGTGATTAACCGGGGTGGGTGTCAGGACAAAGCAGTCGACCAGATCGTGTCGATCATCACCGCCGAACATTGTCGTGTCGGCCGCCGGGCTCCTGAGATTTAAGCCAATGGAAGCAAACTCTGTGCCACCTCCGCCGCATCCGCGGCAGCTGCCGATGGTGCCGCCGCGGCTCGTATACGGCATCATGGTTGTGATTGGCGTGTTGTGGCTGGCGACGGAGGTTACCGGCGGCAGCAACAATGTGCGTAACATGATCGCCTGGGGAGCGAACTTTGCGCCGTATGTGACGCGAGGTGAGTACTGGCGATTATTTACGGCGAACTGGCTGCACTTTGGAATCCAGCATTTGCTTTTCAACGGCTACTCGTTGTATGCATTGGGGCGCAGCGTCGAATCTTTGTTCGGACCACGTCGATTTGCCGTGTTGTATCTTCTGACGGGCGTGAGCGGTGCGCTGGCGAGCTATATTTTTACGGACGGTTTGTCTGCGGGCGCTTCGACGGCGCTGCTGGGGCTGTTTGGTGCGCTGATGGTGTATTTCTATCGGCAGCGCGAGGTGATCGGCAACAGCAGCCGTGCGCAGCTGCGGCAGTTGGTGATCGTGCTCATCATCAATGTCGTGTTCGGCTTTTTACCGGGATCGCGCATTGATAACTGGGGACATGCTGGCGGCTTGCTGGGCGGCCTGATGCTGGGATGGTTTCTGTGCCCGCGCTATGTTGCCGCCGACGGCGTTGAGCGCGGTGGCGGTGAACTCGCCACGCCGTACATCGTCGATGCGAATTCGCTCGCGAAGCAGTGGCTGGTGCTGCTGGCGTTTGTCGGCGCGCTTGTTGCTGTGACGCTGGTTGTGGTGATGCTGCGCGCCTGATCGAACCTGAGTAGCTGCGAAAGACTACGAAATATCGGTAATCGCATTCAGGTTCGACATGGTATAGTCTTCGTCGTTCATGGGGATGACAGGCTTCGACGGATGCGGTCAATTTCATGTGGCGAGCCGAGAAGCGACTCTCGTAAAAAAGTGCAAAGCACTGTAAGTGCGAAGATCAACTGGAATGCCGTTCCGGTCGCCGCGTAAGCGGTAGCTGGTTCTGCACCGCGGCTAGTCCGCGGCGGTCTGCACGCCCTCGCGTTGGTGGGGTGTGTTCAACCGTCATAATGCCAACGGACGTTTCGCAAAGGTTCGTATGCGGTTCGACGTCGGCTGATCGCCAATCCACGAACTGGCGTTGAGATAAGCCTGTTGTTGGGCATGCTCAGCGCGAGATCAAAACGACAACTACGCTCGTAGTCATATGGGGTGGTCCCATTTCGGACCCGGGTTCGATTCCCGGCATCTCCACTCAGGGAGCCGCAGCGCAAGCTGCGGCTCTTTTTGTTTTTCGCAATGGCGTTGTCCGGTTTTGTCCGGTCTTTCGGATACGTAGGATTTGTGCGTATCATGCGCTGCTCGGCGCCTGACTTGACGTTACCTATTTTGAAGGCAGGAATGCACCTGTGTTCGGCAAGAAAATTTAATCTTCTTTTTTGCAGTGCTCGTGCTGATTGGCGCGATTGCGGCGACGCCGAGATATAACACGCTGGCTTTGCAGGGGGCTCGTTATGGGTGCATTCGCCAAAAGAGGCAAACTTTCGACCGCCGGCGATCGGCACTGATTGGAATCCTCGAAACGCGCTATCTCCCTCCCCCTTCGGGGGAGGGAGATAGCGCGTTTCGAGGGATTTACCAACGATGGGCCGCACGCGATGGCGGATGACCCAATCGCCCCTTTTGGCGAATGCACCCCTCGTTACTGCCGCTGGGCCGCGCTGCGATGCGGCAACCGTAAGTACTGCGGCTGGCCGCGGTTTATCGCGAATGCGATGTCGGCGCTGCTGCTTGCGGTTGTCGCATCGCTTTTTCTGGCCGCATATCCGGGCATTGGAATTTGCGGTTTGCCTGCGTGGCTGCTCTTGCTGCTGTGCTGCTCCTGATCACTTCGACGATCGTGATCGACGGTAGCTCATGGGCGACTGCGGCGCGTTTGCACACAACGGCGACTGGACACCCGGTCGCCGCTGTGTGTGCCGGCGGTTTACGCCAGTTCGAAGCGGTCCAGGTTCATCACCTTGGTCCATGCGGCGACGAAGTCGCGCACGAACTTCTGCTTGTTGTCCGACGAAGCGTAGACCTCGGAGATCGCACGCAGCTCAGAGTTTGAGCCGAAGACCAGATCTGCGCGCGTGGCGGTCCAGCGCACCTTGCCGGTCTTGCGGTCATGTGCGTGGTAGACCCCTTCCGTCGAAGAAGGCGCCCACGCGACGCTCATGTCGCACAAGTTCACAAAGAAGTCGCTGGTCAGTGCGCTGGGCGTGGCCGTGAGGACGCCATGTGCGGACCCGCTGACGTTGGCGTTCAGGGCGCGCAAGCCGCCGACGAGCACGGTCATTTCGGGCGCGGTGAGCGTCATCAGCTGAGCGCGATCGAGCAGCAGCTGCTCCGGAGCAGTGGTGGTGCCGGTGCGCAGGTAGTTGCGGAAACCATCCGCGATGGGTTCCAGGACGGCGAACGACTCGACGTCGGTCTGTTCCTGTGACGCGTCGGTGCGGCCGGGGGTGAACGGCACGGTTACGTCTTGGCCTGCCTTCTTTGCCGCGATCTCGATGCCGGCGCAGCCGCCGAGCACGATCAGGTCGGCCAGCGAAATTTTCTTGCCGCCGGTCTGAGCGTTGTTGAACTGCTTCTGCACGATTTCAAGCGTCTGCAGGACCTTGGCGAGTTCGGCAGGCTGGTTTGCTTCCCAGTCTTTCTGCGGGGCGAGGCGGATGCGGGCGCCGTTGGCGCCGCCGCGCTTGTCTGAGCCGCGGAACGTCGAGGCTGAGGCCCACGCCGTGGTGACCAGCTGCGAGACGGACAGGCCGGACGCCAGAATCACGGCTTTCAGCGCGGCGATGTCTTGTACATTGACCAGCTCGTGGTTGACGGCTGGGATGGGATCCTGCCAAATCAGGTCTTCGGCCGGTACTTCCGGGCCGAGGTAGCGTACGCGCGGGCCCATGTCACGGTGAGTCAGCTTGAACCAGGCGCGTGCGAATGCGTCAGCGAATTCTTGTGGATTCTGATGATAGCGGTGCGAAATTTTCTCGTAGATCGGGTCGAGGCGCAGCGACATGTCTGCGGTGGTCATCATCGGTGCATGCTTCTTCGACGGATCGTGAGCGTCTGGGATCATGTGCTCCGGCTTGACGTTCTTGGCAACCCACTGCTTGGCGCCGGCCGGGCTCTTGGTCAGTTCCCATTCATAGCCGAAGAGCATGTCGAAGTAGCCCATGTCCCACTGTGTGGGATTCGGCTTCCAGGCGCCTTCGATGCCGCTGGTGGTGGTGTGCACGCCCTTGCCGGTGCCGAATGAATTCTTCCAGCCGAGGCCCATCTCCTCGATGGCGGCGCCTTCGGGCTCGCGGCCGACGAGCGCGGGGTCGCCGGCGCCGTGGGCCTTGCCGAAGGTGTGGCCGCCGGCCACCAGGGCCACGGTTTCCTCATCGTTCATGGCCATGCGGGCGAAGGTTTCGCGAATGTCGCGGCCGGAAGCGACCGGATCCGGATTGCCGTTCGGGCCTTCGGGGTTGACGTAAATCAGGCCCATCTGCACGGCGGCGAGGGGATTTTCGAGCTGGCGATCGCCGGTGTAGCGCTTATCGCCGAGCCAGGTATCTTCGCTGCCCCAGTAAATGTCATCTTCGGGTTCCCAGATGTCGACGCGACCGCCGCCGAAGCCGAAGGTCTTGAAACCCATGGATTCGAGCGCGACGTTGCCGGCGAGGATCATCAGGTCGGCCCACGAGAGCTTGTTGCCGTACTTCTGCTTGATCGGCCACAGCAGGCGGCGTGCCTTGTCGAGGTTGCCGTTGTCGGGCCAGCTATTTTCCGGCGCGAAGCGCTGGGCGCCGTTGCTGGCGCCGCCGCGCCCGTCTGAAGTGCGGTATGTGCCGGCGCTGTGCCAGGCCATGCGCACCATCAGGCCGCCGTAGTGGCCCCAGTCGGCCGGCCACCAGTCCTGCGAGTCCGTCATCAGCGCAACCAGGTCGCTCTTCACCGCCGCGAGGTCGAGTTTTTTGAACTCTTCGGCGTAGCTGAACTGCTCGCCCATCGGATTGGACTTGGCAGAGTGCTGGTGAAGGATCTTGAGGTTCAGCCGGGACGGCCACCAGTCGTTATTCGATCGGTGTCCGGCTGTCGTGCGGGCTCCCTGCGTCGGGATAAATGGGCACTTTTCTTCGCTCGACATGAAATGCTCCTTTTCGTAACTACTCAGGCCAGCTATTTTTCCAACGCGAAACACACTATTCTCTCCCCCGAAGGGGGAGAGAATAGTGTGTTTCGCGGGAAATACTGATTTGGGCCTGAGTAGTTACTCCTTTTCTGCTCTGCTTTTTCTGGGTAACGATTCAGGCCGTGGGGTTCTCTTTAGAAAACTCCGATTTGATCCTGCGTCGTTACTGTTCCGATAAGTTTTCCGAAAGAAATCTCGCGGTTATTCGCCCTGGTGGCGACGTTCCGAAGTTTCGGATGTACGCACATGGTGTACTCCGAGAAGTGACCATGCTTGTATGTGCCGACATGGCAGCGCCATTGAAAAGACGCGGAGATATTGTATACCGTGGACACATTCGCACCCGTTGGGCGTTGGGTTGGGGCGTTGGGGGTGCATCCGCCGTTTGGGGCAGATTTTCACGAAACGGCGGCGGTTGTCACCTGGACCTAAGTTCCTGTCCATAAGTTTTGTCCGGCAGATTCGCCTCCCCCGCTTTGCGGGGGAGGCGAATCTGCCGCCAGAACTTTTGGCGACTCACTCAGGGTCCGCAGCGTCGTGCTTTCGGCGCTTTTTCCGCGGAATATGCGAGCCGGAGGCGCGGTCCGCCGCGGCAGGCTACCAGCCAGCCCCGGGTGACGGCGACGTAATGACGCGCTGTCAAATTTCACCCCAAACGGCGGATGCACCCCCGTTGGTTTTTTGGTTGTTTGGGGGCATCTGCCATTGAGGGTGAGCTGCTTGTCCGTCGCCGGTGCGTCGTTAGTGGCTCACGCATCGGCGGCGCGGTGCAGGGAGTTCAACTGTTTGAGGAGTGCGGATTCCGATTTGTGGAAATAGTCGTACACCGCAGACTGGATGAGATGCGCGTTTTCGTGCATCACCCCATCGCCGGGTCCTGTGGCTCGGGTTCTGGCATGACCGGTGGCGGCGCCAGATTCGGGTCGATGGGGTGTGGGGGCGGCGCTGATTGTGTGGGTTCGGGCTCTGGCAGCGTGGTGACCGCTTCGCCCTGTGCGCCGCGGCGGCGGCCGTCGAGCTTGTCGGCCATGTCGCGCAGTGTAGCTTCGACCAGTGCGTGCAGCGTGCCGTCGCTGAAGTGGCCGTCTTCCATGCGCTGGCCGGCAGGCATGCCGAAGAACATCTCGATCAGGTCATCGACGTGCTCGGCCGTGAAGACGTGAAAGCGGCCCTGTTCGATCGCATCGACGATGTCCTCGCGCAGCATCAGGTCGATGGCGTTTGACTTCGGCAATATCACACCGTGCAGATTGTCGAACCCGCGCGCCTCGCATAGGTCGTACCAGCCTTCGAGTTTGGTGTTTACTGCGCCGACTGGGCGCACGTAGCCAAACTGGTCGAGTGTGCCTGAAAGCGCCAGAGATTGTGGAATGGGCAGGCCACTTACCGCTGAGAGCAGCGCGATCATGATTGCACATGATGCGCTGTCGCCTTCGTGATGCGTCAGGCTTTGTTCGAAGGTGACGTTGGCCGAAACTGCAGTGGCTTGCTCAGTGGAATAGATGCCGGACAGGTAGCTGTCGACGAGGGCGATGCCCTTGTTGTGGGACGGGTCGGTGTAGGACACGCTTCGGTCGACGTCGTTGATGCCGCCGCGCATGACGTAGCTGCGCGCGGTGATGCGCGCCGGCTTGCCGAACTCGTAGTCGCCGAGGCTGATGACGGACAGTCCGTTGACCTGGCCGACTTCTTCGCCGCTGGTGGAGACGTGATAGACGCCGCGCAGAATGAATTCGCGCGTGTCGTCTTCATAGCGGGCGACGCGCGCTCGGCGTTCGGCGTGTGCCGTACGCAGGTCGGCACGGGTAATGACGTTGCGGCTGTCGCTGCGGGCCCAGTAGCTGGCTTCACGCGCGATGTCAGCCAGCGCGCCGAAGCGCGTCGAGAGCTTTTCCTGATCATCGACGAGTCGTGCGCCGTATTCGACGAGCCACGCGACGGCATCGCGGTCGAAGGGTGCCAGTCCCTCGCTTGCGCCGAGTGAACGCACGAACGCTGCGTAGGCTAGCTCGTTCTGTGATGTGCGATCCATTTGGATGACGAACTCGGCCTTGACCTTGAACTGTGCGGCGAAGCCTTCTTCTCCGGCGCCGCATTCCCAGTATGCGGAGCCGCTGCCGTGCAGCACGACTTTCACTGCGAGCGGAATCGGCTGTGGAGCTAGTGTGGGCACATTGACGATCTGGCCGTCGGCGGCGTCGACAATGCGCACGCTGTTGCGCTGCAGACTGCGCAGCAGCGTGGTAAGCGAATTTCCGGCATCAAGAAGGGTGCGTGCGTCGATGATGAGAAATCCACCATTGGCGCGATGCAGCGCACCCGGGCGCAGCATCATGTGATCGACGGTGCCGGTGGCAACGGCCGGGTTGTTCGCGAGCACCAGCGTGCGGTCAATCTGACCGATCAGTGCGGCATGCGTGCCATTCTCTTCAAAGACGACAGGCGCACCTGGCGCGCTGCGCGAATGGTCGACAAACACATTGACGCGATATCGGTTGAGAAAGAGCGCCAGCTCGGTCGGATTGGGCCTTGGATCGTGCGGTAGAAATGCGCCGCGGTTGGTGACCATGTCGGCCTGCAGCGCGTCGAGCCATGCGGCGAGGGTTGGGCGATCGGCATCGGTGCAGAGTACTGCGGCGAGTGCACGCACATCGTCGACTTGTACAGTGATGATCGAACGCGCCACGTCAGCATCGAAGGTGGCGAGGCGCGCCTGGGCATCTTTGTCGGAGCGGCGGCTGCGGCGCTGTGCGTCTTCGAGCTTTTCACGGCAGGTGAGCACTGCGCGCACTGTGGCTTCGTCTATTTGTGCTTGTGCGCCCTGTGCACCTGAATCGATGGGAGCAATGTCGAGGCCGGTGGCGGTGCGCACGATCTGCATGCCGAAAGACTGTGCGAATTCTGCGATGGGACCGTAGAGCGATTCGCTGAACTGCTGCAGCTCGTGTCGAATGACGTCGCAGGCATGCGCGTATTCATCGGTGTCGAATGCGGCGGGCAGCTTGTCATTGACGTCGCGCACGAGTTCGGTGAGCGCATCATGCAGGCGGACGGCGGCGCCTGGGCGCAGGCGCAGGGCGAGTGGTGCGCGAGCGTCGGCGAAATTGTGCGCGTAGACCCAGTCTGCGGCTTGCGGGCGTTCGGCTGCGACCTGCGCGACTTGTCTGCTGATGGCGGCGCTGCGGCCGGTGCCGATGGGGCCGACGGCGAAGATGTTGTATCCGGGCGCAGCGATGCGCAGGCCGAAATCCAGCGCGCGCACGGCACGATCCTGACCGAGGATGGCGTCGGACGGTGCGAGGACGTCGGTCGTTTCGAACGGCAGGGTCGCCGGGTCACAACGCCGGCGCACCTGCTGAGCGGAAAGTTTTACGATCACAGTCTGGGTAAATTGATCGGCATGAGCACATGCAGGAAAGCATCATCGCCGATGGGACGGATGACGCCGGCGCTGCGCGGCGATGACGCTTCGATGGCGACCTGCGGTTTGTCCATGGCGCCAAGTGCGTCGATGAGGTATCGCACATTGAAGCCGATTTCGAGGGTGGGGCCGGACGCTTCGGCGACGCCATCTTCTTTGCCGAGTCTGCTGATGTCCTCGCCGGTTTCATCGGCGCGGGCGGCGACGGCGACTTCCGGCGCTTCGCCGGCCGAGATGGTGAGGCGGACGATGTCGGCGGAATCGCGGGCGAAGATGCTGGCCTGTTTACAGGCCTTGAGAAGTTCGGCGGTGTTGACCACAGCGCGCGTCTCGTACTTTTTCGGGATGATAAATTCGTAGTTCGGGAACTTCTGGTCGATCAGCTGGGCGACGACGTCGACATCCTTGAGATGGAACAGCACCTGGCCGTGGGACGGCGTGATTGAGATGGCAATAGGATCCTGCTGATCGCCGATGATGCGACCGACTTCGGCGATGGCGCGGGCGGGAATCAGCACGGAACGCGCTTCCGTGACGGGTTCGATGAGGCGACCGCTGCACACGCTCAGGCGAAAGCCGTCGGTGGCCGCCATAGTGATGGTGTCGCCGTCGAGTCGTGTGAAGACGCCGGTCATGGCGGGCCGGCTGTCGTCTGTGGATGCGGCGAAGGCGACCTGGTCGATGAGCTTTTTGAGCGTCTTCGGATCGACTTGCACTGAGCCTTCGGCGTTGAACGACGGGATGATTGGAAATTCCGCCGCGTCAATGCCCTTGATGTTTGCGTCGGTGCGACCGCTCTGGACGTGCAGGGACTGTGCGCGCGTATTGCCTTCAAGATCAAGCTGACCGGCGGAGAGGAGATTTACCAGATCAGAAAGGGTGCGAGCGGGCACGGTGATCGCGCCATCCTCATCGACTTTGGCGCCGATCCAGCAGCCGATGCCGAGTTCGAGATTGGTCGCGGCGATACGGAGCCGGCCATTGTCCGTGGCGACGAGCACATGTGTGAGAACCGGCAACGTCGCAGAGCGAGGTGCTACGGCGCGGCTGACGATATTCAGACCGCGGGCAAGGTTCTCCTGGAGACAGGACACTTTCATGTTCGGCGTTCCCCTCAGTGAATGCGGCGGTGCGGACATGCGCACGGCGCGCCTATATGGCGTTCAGATTGAGACACCGGCGGCGTGCTGCGCCGCTGGAGACGGTGATTATAGGGGAAGTGCCGAATTGGAAGCAGTTCCGAGTTTCGAACGGGTGCATTATGCGCACCGCCGTATAAATCCTACATTTCAAGCACCGAACCTGCTATTTTTTCCCTTCGATCAAATCTTTTGCGAAGATGTGCGCCAGCTGATAGGCAACGAACATGACGATGACAAAATTGATCAGTGAGGCGATGAATGCGCCGATCTTCAGATCATTATTGGGCCCGAGGGTGATTTTGACGTTGGCCAGGTCGATGTTTTGCAGCAGCACACCGATGATCGGGTTGATCAGATTCTGGACGAGCGAATTGATGAGGCCTGTGGCGGCGCCGCCAATGATGACGCCGATGGCGAGGGCGATGGCGTTGGTTTTAGTGAGGAAATGACGAAAGCCGACGACATTGTTTACGACTGCCATCACAGGCACAGGGGGAGGAGAAATAGGTGCTGGGTTTTGCATAGTAACGTCTCTTTGCTCAAGTTTTTGCTCAAGTTTTTGCTCAAGTCGAACTTGAGCCGCTATTGACTACCCGAATTGCATTGGCCCTTTCGGAACGGGCCTGAGGGCCTGAACGAGTCGTGACGATGAAATTCAGGAAGCTGTCAAAGCAACTCGGCAAGTCTGCTAATTTGTAACTACTCAGGCCCAAATCAGTATTTCCCGCGAAACACACTATTCTCTCCCCCGAAGGGGGAGAGAATAGTGTGTTTCGCGTTGGAAAAATGGCTGGCCTGAGTAGTTACGCTAATTTTGACATAGCTGCAGGCTCATGAAACCGCGACATTGGCGAGATCACGCACTTGCTGTGCGCGATCCGGGGCGAGAATCACGGCCTCGCCGACGAGAATGGCGCGCGCGCCCATGGCGGCTACGCCTGCGACGTCCGCCTGAGTGAAGATGCCGCTTTCGCTGACGAGCGTATGCCGATTGAAGTCGAGCAGTCGAGCGCAGCGGGCGGTTGCCTGCATATCCGTCTTGAACGTGCGCAGGTCGCGATTGTTGACGCCGATGATCCGTGCGCCGAGCGCGATGGCGCGTTCGGTCTCCTGTTCGTCGTGCACTTCGACGAGTGCGGCGAGGCTGAGGGCGGCGCTCAGGTCGAAGAACGCGCGCAGCTCGGCGTCGTCGAGGGCGGCGACGATAAGGAGGGCGGCGTCGGCGCCGGCGGCGCGCGCTTCATACAGCTGATAGTCGTCGACGATGAAATCTTTCCGCAGGATGGGCGCGGGCACGGCGGAGCGGACTTCCTGCAGGTAATCAAGATGGCCGCGAAAAAAACGTTCGTCAGTGAGCACGCTGACGGCGGATGCGCCGTTGTCCACGTACGTGCGTGCGATAGCGGCCGGATCCCAGCCGTCGTGCACGAAGATGCCACGCGAGGGTGAAGCCCGTTTGACTTCGGCGATCAGTGCGACGCGGTCGTGGTGCAGTGCGCCGGCGAAATCGCGGGTGGGTTCACTGCGTTCCTCAGCGCGACGCCGCATCTCCGCCAGCGGCAGGGTGAGCTTGCGCTGCGGCACTTCGATATCGCGTTTGTGGGACAGGATTTCATCGAGAATGTTGGCCACGCGCGCAATGGTAACATCCCGCCGCTACTGTGAAAGCAACGCATTTTGACCATCCTGAGACCGAGATTGATCTCGGCGATGCCCGACGCATCGGAGTGATTTCTGATACGCATATTCCGCACCGGCTGATGCATTTGCCGCCCCAGGTGCTGGCCGTGATGGATGGTGTCGACGCGATTCTGCACGCCGGTGATGTGGAAGATGTGGCGGTGCTGCAGGTGCTGCGCAGGCTGGCACCGGTGTATGCAGTGCGCGGCAACTTGCACTGGCAGTTCACGAGTGGTGTACACGACCAGAATCTGCCTGCATCGCTGCGTTTTCGATGGAAGACTCAGCGTATCTGGATGACGCATGGGCACATCAATTTCGGCACTTCGGTGATCGACAAAGTGATGAGCCGTCTTGATTCGCCTGGCAAAAGCCGCATCAACGACTACATGATTACGCGGCTCGGACGCATGCGTCCTGCCGCGACGACTGCGGTGATCTTCGGTCATTCCCATCACACGATTGCGCGTGAGGTCGATGGCGTGCTGTTTTACAACCCGGGGGCGGTGGCAGTGCGGATTTCGGACCAGCATGAGGGTCCGCACGTGGGCTGCCTGACGCTGGGTGACGATGGTGCGTTGATTCCGGCGTGGACAGCGCTGAATTTTGGATGGCACGACTGATGCGTTCGATCTATGTGGTGCGCCATAGCGCGCGCGAACCGCACGAACCGCACTTGAGCCTGCCCGGGGTCCGTATGGCGCGTGCGCAGGGTGAGTTGCTCGGCCCGATGGCGCGGGTATGCAGCAGCCCGGCGCTGCGGTGCATCGAAACTGTTGTGGCGCTTGGCTGTGCAGTGCAGGAAGAATGTGATGCGTTGGCGTTGCCGGACGATGATGCGCTGGCGATGGAATTCGATCTGATCGGCAGCTTTGCAGATGCGGTGCGGCAGATCGAACATGGGACGTATATGCCGGCGTATGCGCGCAGCCTGCGCACATTTGTTGAGTCGATCGCAGAAGAGTTGTACGACCATGAGGATGCACTGTTGGTGACACATGGCGGCGTCGTCGAAGTGCTGACTGCGCTGCTTGCCGGGGCGGATGCGACGGCAAAACTAGGGATGGGTGTGGGATTCTGCGATGGTGTGCGGTTAATAATCGACAATGATGGTGTGTCCGATCACTGGACTGTACAACGCCTGTGCACATGACCAAACTTGACAGTTAAAAAACAGTGAAGGGAAACGGTAGAAACAGCTGCTGGATTTCGTTACAATGCCGCCGTCTCTCCCGGATGCGTACGTTATGTCTATTTGGACAATAAAATGCTCGCTCGGTGCACATGAATACTACTGAACTGATCTCACTTCTCGCGATTGCCGTTGCCGCAGCCGCGCCGATCGTCATTGCTGCGATCGGAGAAACCATCACGGAACGCGTCGGTGTAATAAACCTGTCCGCCGACGGTGTCATTCTGCTGGCGGGGCTGGGTGGATTCGTTGCAGCGCAGACGACGAAAAACGTGTGGATCGGATTTGTGGCGGCTGCGATCGTAGGCAGCCTGGTGGCGCTGGTGGTGGCGTTTGGTGCGATTACGCTGAAACAGTCGCAGACGGCGATCGGTTTTGTGCTGGCACTGCTGTGCACCGATTTATCCTCGTTTCTGGGTGCGCCGTTTGTATTGACTGATGCGCCGCGTGTGCCATCGTGGCCGCTGCCGCTGCTTTCGGATATTCCTTATCTCGGCCCAATTCTGTTTCATGCCGACGCAGTGGTGTATTTCACTTACCTGTTAATTGGCGTGAGCTGGTTCTACTTCTATAAGACGCGCCCGGGATTGCTGCTGCGATCTGTGGGTGAACAGCCGTCGGCGGCCTTTGCGCGCGGCGTGCCTGTGATTGCGACGAGATATCTGTATACAATTGTGGGCGGCGCACTGGTGGGCATCGCCGGTGCGGCGTTTACGCTCGATATCAAAGCGGGCTGGACCTTTCGCCATGTTGCGGGGTACGGCTGGATTGCGCTGTCGCTGGTAATTTTTGGCGGCTGGAACCCCCTTAAGGTCGCCCTCGGCGCATATCTTTTTGGCATCACACAGTCGCTGCTTGGGAAAGCACAGAGCGTAGTTACGCTCATTCCCTCGCAGGTTTTCCCAATCCTGCCATTTGTGTTCATGATTCTCGTTCTGATGGTGTCTTCAGGCGATCTCGTGGACCGGATGGCGCGACTGTTCCCGCTCGGCGTTCGCCGTGCGCTGTTGCGCACGTTGCGAGCGACGCCTCCCAATTCCCTGGGGAAGCCTTTCGAGCAGGATTAGCATGGTTGTGGATGTGCGCGCCCTGCGGCGCGCGAAATTTGCAATCAAAACAGGGCAGGTATTCAAAGGAGAGAAGAGTAATGAAGACGACGTTTGCAGTACGTTTGGCATCACTGAGCGCCGCCGCAGTTCTCGTTGCTGCGTGTGGCGCCAAGGCCCCGTCCCCGACGGCCGCTCCGGCTGCCGGAGCCGAGGCCGCCAACTTTACCGTCGGAATGATCCTGGTCGGCCCGGCCAATGACAAGGGCTGGAACCAGGCACATTACGATGGCATCACCGAATATGTGCAGAAACAGATTCCGGGACTCAAGTTTGAGTATGTCGACAAGGTCAACCCGGCCGACCGCCCGAATGTGAAGGCGTCGACGCTGGCGCAGGATTTGGTCAGCAAAGGCGCGAAGATGATCATCTTCAACTCGGACGACTTCAAGGATGAGGCGGCTGAGTTTGCCAAGAAAAATCCGGAAATTGCGGTGATCCATGCTTCGGGTGACTACTCGTGGAAGGAAGGCAAGAACTTCAAGGACATCAAGAACCTCGCAAACATGATGCCCGAGATGGAATACGGTCACATGATCAACGGCTGCTCGGCTGCGCTGCAGTCGACGACCGGCAAGATCGCCGTGCTCGGCCCGTTGACGAACGAAGAGACGCGCCGCTATGTCTCCTCGGAATACCTCGGCGCGAAGTATTGTTGGGAGAAGTACCGCGGCAAGAACGCGGCCGACCTGAAATTCAAGGTCGAATGGATCGGCTTCTGGTTCAACATCCCCGGCGTGACGGCTGACCCGACGAAGGTCGCTGATGAGCTGTATGCAGCTGGCTACGATGTGGTGGTGAGCAACATCGACACGCCGGAAGCGGCGATGCAGGCGCGCAAGGCGGCCGATGCAGGCGCGAAGGTCAACTTCGTGCACTACGGCCACAAAGCCGGATGTGAATCGCAACCGGATTTGTGCGTTGGTGTGGCGTACTACAACTGGGGTCCGGAGTATACGAATCAGATCAAGCTGGCGATGGCTGGCAAGTTTGTGCAGACGTTCGTGCGCATGCCGGCCGACTGGGCCAACATCGACACCCCTGAGAAGACCGGCTTCGGCTGGCATATGGGCAACGGGGCCAACGATGACGTGAAGAAGTCACTGCCCGCGTTCATCAAGGGGCTCGGCGACGGCAGCATCAATCTGCTGACCGGCCCGATCAAGCTGCAGGATGGCACGGACTTCGTAGCTGAAGGCAAGACGGCCAAGCTGCTCGACATGTGGTACCTGCCGCAGCTGTTGCAGGGCATCGACGGCAAGTCACAGTAATCCAAGTTCTCAGGCCGCGCTGGACACCACGCGCGGCCTGCTGCTTTTAGCAACTGCACAGGCGCTGCAGCGATATTTTGCATAAATCGCTTTGGAGCCTGTGCAGTTGTGACTTTCCCATGCGTCTGGAGTTTCGCAACATCCACAAAACATTCGGCCAGGTGCACGCCAATAACGACGTGTCCTTCGTGGTCGAAGCCGGGACGATTCACGGCCTGCTCGGGGAGAACGGCGCCGGGAAAAGCACGCTCGTCAAAATGCTGACGGGTTTTATCAGCCGCGATTCGGGCGAAATTCTGTTTGACGACAAACCTGTGCTGATTCGCACGCCCGTCGACGGAATTCGCCAGGGCGTTGGCATGCTGCATCAGGATCCGCTCGACTTTCCTGCACTGACGGTACTGGAAAATTTTCGGGCGATGGCAGGGGGGCGCTGGTACACCGCTGCTGATCTGCGCAAACTTGCCGCCGAGTTTAACTTTGACCTCGATCCAGAGGAACAGGCCGGCAATCTCACAGTGGGTGAACGCCAGCAGATCGAACTGCTGCGCCTGCTTGCACTCGGTGTGCGGACGCTTGTGCTCGATGAACCGACGACTGGTATTTCTGCGCATCAGAAAGATCAGTTGTTCGCTGCCATGCGCACGCTGGCCGGGCAGGGCAAATCCGTGATTTTTGTGTCGCACAAACTCGAAGATGTCGAGGAAGTGTGCGACTACGCGACGGTGATGCGGCGCGGCGGCGTTGTCGGCAGCTTGCCGGTGGCAAAGGGCGATGACACGCTGGCGGCGCGGCTCGTCGATATGATGTTTGGCCGTGAGCTGGCGCTGCCGAGCAAGCCGCTTACGACGACTCCGACCCCTGCGCTGGTGCTGGAGGACGTGGTGCTGGAGGATGAGCGCCTGTCAATTCACGTGCCGAAATTCATTGCCCCGTGTGGTGAGGTGATCGGGTTGGCTGGGCTGGAAGGCAGCGGGCAGCGGTTGTTCATCCTCGCCTGCGCGGGTGTGCAGGCGCCGTCGCGGGGCCAGATTCACCTGCGCGCTGTGAATCTGACGCACAAGCCGTATGCTGCTTATCAGGACGCGGGTGTTTGCTATGTGCCGGCTGATCGTATGCGCGAAGGGCTGGTGCCTGGCCTGACGATTCAGGAACACGTGGCACTTCGTGATGGATCAGGTGAATTTTTTCTGAATACGACGGCGATGCAGCAGGGCGCTGAGCGCGCGATCGCTGAATACAAAATCCGTGGCACACCGACCTCATTTGTTGAGCGCTTGTCGGGCGGCAACCAGCAGCGTACGCAGCTGGCACTGATGCCACCTGATCTCAAGCTCATTCTGATGGAACATCCGACCCGTGGACTTGACATCGATTCGACGATCTGGATTTGGAAGCTGCTGATCGATCGCTGTGCACAGGGGGCGACCATCATGTTCGCCAGTTCCGATCTCGATGAGATCGTGCAGTACAGCGATCGCGTGCTGGTGTTCTCGGGTGGCCAGGTGTCGGAACCGATTTCTACTCAGGGGCTGACGGCCGACCGGCTCGGCGAGATGATCGGAGGCAAATTTTGAAGCTGAATCGATCTGTCCAGGTGACGCAGTTGGTGTCGCTGTTGATCGCGGCCGTGCTGATCGTGCTGGTGATTCTGCCCACTGGGCAATCTCCCGTGACCGTGATCGGCACCATGATCGACGGCGCATTCGGTTCGTGGGATCTGGTGGCGCGTGCGCTGACGACGCTGGCGCCGGTGCTGTTATGCGCGGCCGGGCTGGCCTTCACTTTCAGCAGTGGCCTTTACAACCTGGGCGTTGAAGGCCAGGTGCTGGCCGGCGCAATCGCCACAACCGCGCTCGTGCGCGCACTCTTTCCGGATGGTGGTCAGGCGGCTGTGTCACCGGCGCTGATCATGGCGCTTGGTATTGTCGCTGGCATGCTTGGTGGGCTGTTGTGGGGGCTGCTGGCCGGTTTGCTGCACGTGTACGGCCGCATCAGCGAAATCTTTGCCGGGCTCGGCCTGAACTTTGTTGCGCAGGGCTTGGCCATCTTTTTAATTTTCGGGCCGTGGAAGCGCGCCGGCGTCGCCAGTATGTCTGGCACAGCACTGTTTGATGAATCGGTGTGGCTGCCCGTGCTCGGCATCACGGAGCTCAGCCCCGTCGCGCTGGTGTTGGCGGGCGTGGCGCTCATCGTGGCGCTGATCGTCCTGCGGAATACGTATTTTGGCCTGCGGCTGCGCGCGGTCGGGCATAGCCTGCGCAGTTCGTTCATCCTCGGCATTCCAGCGACGCAGCATCTGCTCAGCGCATTTGCTATCTGCGGTGCTTTTGCCGGCCTGGCGGGTGCCACGCAGGCGTTGGCGATTTTTCATCGGTTGATCCCTGGCATCAGCAGTAACCTTGGTTATCTTGGTCTGCTGGTGGCGATGCTGGCAAATTACAACCCAATCTGGCTGTTGCCCATCGCAGCGTTTTTCAGTGTGCTGAACATCGGTGCTCTGAAGCTGCCGAGTGAGCTGAAAGTCGAATCGTCTTTGGCGGGCGTGATTCAAGGCCTGTTGGTACTGGCGGTGCTGCTCAGCCGTGGCGTGTCAAAGCGGGCGAAGTAATCGCGTTGCGTGTGGTTGTAACTCCCCGACGACTTCGGTTCTTTACACCCTGACCGTGACCGGCAGCGATGGCGCGACGGGATCGGTTCATGTGTTGCGTTAGCGGTGTGATTATGTAAAAACAAACCCGTCTTCTTAGAAGACGGGTTTGGACCACTCCAAATGTCAGCTGCTGTCAGGCATCTCACTTCGGTGCAGCGTTGGCGCGGTTCATCGCTGGTTCGATGCCTGCAGTGAGCCAGATTTCGACGGCGGCGACGGCGCGGTCGATCAGCTCGACAACGTCGGCGCGTTCGCCGGCATCGAAATTTTGCAGCACGTACGCTGCGGGGTCCATCCGCCCTGGTGGCCGTCCGATGCCCATGCGCAGCCGTGGGAATTCTTGCGTGCCGATCGTTTGGATGATCGACTTCATTCCATTGTGCCCACCGGCGCTTCCACTCTTGCGCATGCGCAGTTGCCCGGCTGGCAGGTCGAGCTCATCGTAGAGCACCAGCAGATCTTCAGCGGTCGATTTGTAAAACTTCAGCACTGGGCCGACGCACTGGCCGCTGGCATTCATGAATGTCTGCGGCTTGACGAGAGCGACCTTGATGCGTGCGATTTCGCCGAGGGCAACCATGCCCTTGCTCATCATTTTGTCGAAAGTGAGCCCATGCTTGCGGGCGAGCTCGTCGACGGCCATAAAGCCGATATTGTGGCGGTTGCGTTCGTACTGGCGGCCGGGATTGCCCAGGCCGGCGATGACGCGGCGGTTGTCGTCCATGGAGCGTTGATTGGCTGTGTGGGATGAAATTCAGGAGCCGTAGTCGACCGGGCGATGCGTCAGGCGTGCGATGAGCAGCAGAAGCCCTTGTTTCAACAGAGTGTAGGCGATGAGGCCTGCGAGCGCGTAGGCTGCCATGCGCACGCCGCGCATGACGGCGATTGGAAGTTGTGCAACAGTGTCACTGAGCGTGGTGAGTGCGCTGCGTGCGGTGTCGAATTCGGTGAGCGTGCCCGTGCGCTGAGTCGTCGTGACGGCCGCAGCCTCTGCTGCCTGTATGGCGGCGGCAGCCTGATTTTTTAGGTTTAGATCAGTGACGATAGATGAATAGACTTCGCCATTCGCAGTAAAAACCACTAGGCGCAGAATATAGACACCGTCCGGCAGCGGGCGCGTGTTCCACATCAGGAGGGTGCCGTTGGGAACAGGCTTGTCGGCGCCGCCGATGGTGATCCAAATCGGATCTTGTGCAGAGGCAGCGTAGGCGATTTCATAGCGGCTGAAGGAAGGTGCGACGGCGCTGCCGAGGATGACGGCGCTGCCACGCACTTCCTGTTTGGGAATGGGGGAAATGATGCGCGCGACTGGCACGACTGGAATCGGCGTCGGATCCTGGGCGGTGGCCGGCACCGCGGTCGCGATGAAGGCGAAAGCGGCAGCTGCTGTAACGGCGCGGAGGCGGGAGATCATCGGCGCGGAGTGTACCACTGCGAGACAATTCACCACGGGTGCGCCACGGGTGCGCCACGGGTGCGCCACGGGTGCGCCACGGGTGCGCCACGGGTGCGGTCGAATCCGGCGTTTGGCCGCTCACAGACTGGACTATTTCACTGTGACGGTTGCCAGCTTTATTCCTCCATCTGCAGTGCGGTGGGGGGCATTGTCTACCGTCATTCTTTGTCCAGTCGTCGGGTTGTACAGCCCCACGACCAATTCGTATTGCCCGCGCGCAAGATTTGTGGGTACATTAATCGAGAAATCGTCTTCGTATAGGCATTTTGTGCGCCAGACGGATGCTGGAAAGGACGCACCCTGATGACGCAGCGGATGATCACTTTGCGCCACCGTGTTTCCCGCCTTGGCGCGCAGGTGCACAAATGCCGTC
This sequence comes from Anaerolineae bacterium, assembly GCA_947476335.1. GTDB lineage: Bacteria > Chloroflexota > Anaerolineae > J036 > Brachytrichaceae > CANJQH01. The sequence goes on from CANJQH010000055.1 coordinate 19,523, forward strand.
CAGTTTGTGCCGACATGAGCACCGGCGCGCCATAGCAGTTGGCTGTGCAGGGTGGCGCCTTGAGCGGTTGCTGCTGGGGCATTCATGCCAACGGCATAGCCATCGCTGAGCGCAAACATTTGCACGTTTGTCGCGTTTGTTTGTGGCTGTGCAGCCAGCAGCGCCGCGTGCGCACGAATGTCCGGCGTTTCCAGCCAGCCGATCTCGATTGCATACGCAGCATCGTGTGCCGGGCGCCGCACTGTAGTGGGGAAGTCGATCCATCCTTCTTCACCCGGCATCCAGCGGTCCGTATACACGATGCGTGAGACTACATTCAGGCCGTCACCGCCATCGACCAGCACAGGCTGTAGTCGCAGTGTGCGATTACCGACGTGTGCACCTGCGCGGATGTGCGCACGAAAGAGCAGGGCGTGTTCGCTTTTACTCAATTTCTCACTCGGATTTTTGCTTAACGCATGCAGATCTGCAACGTTGCTCTCTATTGCCAGCACTGTCCATCCATCGCCGATATCGGCTTCTGCTCCTGGCAGGGCCGCATATTGGGGAGCAGGGTCGGTGCGCTGCCAGGCTGTCATTGGTGATCCCCAGAAGCGATCGTCTTGAAATTTCTGAATTGGGTGATACAGCATATGGAACCAGTCTTCTGTCTGTGGATCAATGTCATAGATTGAATTTCGCATAGGCAATGAAATTAAATCCGGCCAATAATTTGTCAATACCGTTAAATAGTCACCGCGGCGAATGTCAGAAGCATGAGATGGCTTCGTTAACCCCAAAAAATCAACTGCAGTTCGCTGTGAAAAATACGACATGACACCAAGTTCACTCACCCCAATCGTCGTAGTAACAAACGTATGTCGTGAAACCCAGTGCCCAACCTGCTCATAAATATCTACTTTCGTTTCAGGAAGCACTTTTGAAATCAACATAGTGGGAGCGGGTGGGGACCCGCCGCGCAATACAAAAGCTGCCTGCTGATGTGCAACACCGAACATCGTAACCAGCAACCCTGCTCCAATTAAAAATACAAAAAGGCAACGCAGCCGCCGTTCAAACATGGCTACCCCGTAACCAGCCATCCATGCCAAACCAGGAACAAGCGGTGCGTAATACCAAACATACGGCGCCACACGCAATACCATGTACCCCAACACATGCGCAGCAACCCAAACGATCGGCAATCCTGCAATCAGCGAATCCTTGCTGCGTTCACGCCACATCGCATGCAACAACACAATAACGACACAGCCAGAAAAAGTGGCGTCTCAAAACCAATCGTCAACCACATCAAGGGCGCCGCCACAAAAAACCACCCGGCCATGAAAGCGGCAGTCGCATTTCGCCGGCGACCAAGTTCCCACAGCGCCCACCCACCAACTGCCAGCGCAGCTTCTCCAATAATCGGGCTCACCACATGTGCAGCAACACCAAGCCATTCAAACACTGCCAGCAACAAGGCATACAACGGCGCGGTTGTGATCAGAGTTGCTTCACCAAAGTTAAATACAAAACCACGGCCTGCCGCCAGATTCACCGCGTAACGGTACGTAATAAACGGATCATCAAACCGTACACCGCGCTGCACAATCGACAGCAACAACGCAGTCATTGCATACAAAGCCGGCACAGCCAGCAACGCCAGATTCGGAATTCGAAGGTTTTGGTTCTGCCGCACGGCACAAGATTGTAGATTGACCGAGTAACGCTGAATAGCAAAGTGATTAGTTACAGAATGCGTGATCGCCGCTATACTGCTCGTGTCTAAATCACACTAACTACTGCGACAATTACTCAGGCTAAAAACGCCACATGTTTTCTAGCAACAATTGATTGATCTGCGCAGTTGCCTACTGCAGGAGAACACTGTATGTCCGAATTCAGCGAACTCGATCGAGCCAGCGCTCATGCCATTCGAACTCTGACCCTCGACGCTGTGCAAACGGCGAATTCTGGCCATCCTGGTATGCCGCTGGGTATGGCTGACGTGACATACGTGCTTTACAAGCATTTTTTGCGCACCGATCCACAAGATGCATCATGGTTCAACCGCGATCGCCTGATCGTCAGCGCCGGCCACGGATCAATGCTGCCGTATTCACTTTTGTATCTCACCGGTGCGCCTGGCATGCCGATCGAGCAGCTGAAACGCTTCCGACAGATTGATAGCCTGACGCCTGGCCACCCCGAAAACCACATCACCGTCGGCATTGAAGTCACCACCGGCCCACTTGGCAGCGGCACCGCCAACTCAGTCGGAATGGCCATCGCCGAAGCATGGCTCGCCACTCGCTTCAACAAAGACGGCGTAACACTGATCGATCATCACACTTACGCCATCGTCAGCGACGGCGACCTGCAAGAGGGCGTCAGTCACGAAGCAGCATCGCTGGCCGGCCATCTCGGCCTTGGCAAGCTGGTCTGGCTTTACGACGACAACGCGATTTCTATCGACGGCCCAACATCCCTCAGCTTCAGCGAAGACATCTCAACGCGCTTCCGCTCGTACGGCTGGCATACGCTCACCGTCGATGCACATGACATGTCTGATGTTGAAAAAGCGCTGCGTGAAGCGCGCACAATAACTGACAAACCGACGCTGATTTCATGCAAAAGCATCATCGGCAAGGGCCTGCCAAAGCAAGGCACGAGCAAAGCGCACAGCGACGCACCAGGCTGGGACGATGTCAAAGCAGCCAAACGCAGCTACGGCGCAGACCCGGAAGCGGTATTTCACGTTGCAACTGAAATATTGGCGCATTGGCGCGCCATTGGCGCAGCCGGCACTGCCGCGCACTTCGCATGGCAACAACATCTGCAGCTTGCACCTGCTGAACTACGCGCACAATTTGAAGCAGCCGTGCGTGGAGATCTTCCTGCGAACCTTGACGCAGCATTGCCTTTCTTCGACCCAACTGAAAAGCCGATCGCCACACGCGCCGCAAGTGGCAAAGTACTCGATACTCTTGTGCCACTGATCCCAAATCTGCTCGGTGGATCAGCCGATTTGACCCCGTCAAACAACACGCTGCCAAAAGACGCAGGCTCACTCAAACGCGGCGATTTCTCCGGCCGCTATGTGCGTTACGGAGTGCGCGAACACGCAATGGCCGGCGCGATGAACGGCATGGCGCTGCACGGCGGCGTCGTCCCGTACGGCGGCACATTTTTCTGCTTCAGCGACTTCATGCGCCCCGCGATCCGTCTGGCCGCACTTAGCGGCGCACACACGATATTCGTCTTTACGCACGATTCAGTCGGCCTCGGCGAAGACGGCCCCACGCATCAGCCGATCGAACAGCTGTCCAGCCTGCGCGCTATGCCTGGCCTCGTCACTCTGCGCCCAGCCGATGCAAACGAAACGGCCGCTGCATGGAAAATTGCGCTGCAGGAGTCGGGTCCGGTTGCGCTCGTGCTCTCGCGCCAGGCGCTGCCAATTTTGCCAAAAAACAATGGAGTGGAACAAGGCGCCTATGCAGTGCTCGACGATGCTGCGCCACAGCTGCTTCTCATCGCCAGTGGCAGCGAAGTCGGACTCTGCATGAGCGCGGCGAAACTGCTAATAGCGCAGGGTCTGCGTGTGCGCGTTGTATCCATGCCATCATGGGAATTGTTCGACCGCCAAGATGCCGCCGCCCGCAACGCACTACTGCCAAAAGATGTGCCGGCGCTTGTCGTTGAAGCCGGTGTTTCGCAAGGCTGGCACAAATACGTCGGCTCACACGCCGACTTTCTAACCATCGACGGCCGCTTTGGTGCTTCAGCACCGTTGGCAGACGTGCTGCGTACGTTCGGATTCACTGCTGAAAACGTTGTAACCAAAGCGCTGGCTCTCCTGGCTTAGACGCGCAGAGAAAGCTTTTTACGCAAAGAACACAGGAGAGCAGAGATTGCGGACTGTTAAATACAAACACAAATCCGTGATCCGCTCTCCTCTGCGTTCTCCGCGTGAATCAGATCATCGCACTCGTATCTCGTCGCGCACCTGCATCAGCGTGCGACCCAGCTGATTGCGTCCGCTGCCATCTCCAGCATCTCCCCAGTACGAATCATTCACAGTGTGCTCGACAAGCTCCGCATCGCCGGTTGCCAATAACAGCGCACGCAAATGACTGTGCTGCATGAATTTCGCGCGCACTGCCTCGAGCATCACTGCGTCTTTGACGTCGTCCCAGTCACTGCGCGGGGCATGTTGCGGATCACGCGTCAACACTTTGGAAACCATCGGCGAATACGCCTGGCGAACTATTTCCGCGTAGGGCAATCCCGCATACTTCATTGCCTGGTAGTAATGCTCGGTCGTCGGCCAAAGCTGGCTGTTCAGCAAAATCGGACAGCTGGCAAAGTTGCTGCACCAGCCATACTCCTGCGATTCTTCGTAAAACAAAATGCGTTGCATGACGGGAAATCATAGTCGCGCATGGTTTTCGTAGCCATCGATAACGAATTTTCGTATTCGGTTTCTTCGACTATTGACAACGTCATCTGGAACGTGATATTTTTGCGTGCACAAGGCAATTCCGCTCATCAAGACCGCAACAATGATCAACAGAAATCTGAATGGTCTGAATAATTTGCGTGATCGGCGTCGCTCGTAGATGCGAGCATAAAAAGCCGGGGCTGTCGAAGTGGCGTTTGGGACGACTCTTAGCCACAAAAGTCGATGAGTGAAGCGTGGTCTCCACGACAGTGTCGGAGACACAATAAGGCCGCCGATCAGTCCAAGTAATTTTGGATCAATCATTTGCTGATTCGGCATGCGCGCGTAGTGTGAGTAACGCACTCTGAGCCTGACGCGCGTACGCATTCGCCCTCGGCGCATGCGCAGGCACGAAGACGCTTCGCAGGTATGAGGTGAGTCGAAAGGAGCCGCCGGCAACAGCGCCGACGCTCTTTTCGGCTCATTTTTGTTGTCCGCACTAAGTGAGTCGCCAAAAGTTCTGGCGGCAGATTCGCCTCCCCCGCTTTGCGGGGGAGGCGAATCTGCCGGACAAAACTTATGGACAGGAACTTATAGATTTCAGAAATGAAATTGACGCATACTAGGGGGATGGGCAAGCCACGACAATTCAAGTTGAAGCGGGAAGAGATTGAGGAATTGGTGCAAGCTGAGCAAG
>CANJQH010000056.1 GCA_947476335.1 Anaerolineae bacterium
TGGTCCGGGCTGGGGCAGCGTCGCGCCTCCGGCGCTTTTTCGACGGAACATGAGCGCCAACGGCGCGGTCCGCTGTGGCAGACCCGTGCCCAGCCCCGGAGGGGCGTTCGCTTCCCCAGCCCCGGGCGAAGCACCGCAGGTGCGTCAGCCCCGGGTGACGGTGGCGCGACGACGCGCGGTCATAGTTCGCCCCAAACGGCGGATGCACCGACTCTCCACTCACACGCACGGCTATGGTATATTTCAGCTCGTTGCGGCGACGTGGCCAAGTGGTAAGGCGAGGGTCTGCAAAACCCTTATACGTCGGTTCAATCCCGACCGTCGCCTCTGAAAAGACAGGCACCTGAAAAGGTGCCTGTTTTGTTTTTCGGCCATCGCCGGTCTGGATGATTGATCGAGAATGGGAACACAGCGAATGAATACTGTACGCGAGGCGCGCCTGCTGGGCCAGCGTGACGAGATTCTCGCCGCAGCGACACCCGGACCGATGGTCCGGGCTGGGGCAGCGTCGCGCCTTCGGCGCTTTTTCGACGGACCATGAGCGCCAACGGCACGAGCCGCCGCAGCAAACCTGTGACCAGCCCCGGAGGGGCGGTCGCTTCTCCAGCCCGGGGCTGGCGCACCTTCGGGGCTTCGCCCCGGGTGACAGCGGCGACACGATGCGCGCGAGAATTCGCCCCAAACGGCGGATGCCCCCGGCGTCGGGCACATCAAAAGTCACCCACGTGACGGCCGCCGCGTCGGGGTCGGTGGCGGCTCATCTGACGTGCTCCATGCCGCCGCTCGAAGGATGCGCTCGACGGAGCAGAGTTTTGCGCACTAACGACGTACGAGCGGGACATATAGATTTCGTCCCAAGCCGGGCGACGAAGTCGGCCTCGGCGTCGCGGTGTGCGTCGGCGTCGAAGAGGGTACGACGGTCGCGGTCGGCAATACGGTCACCGCGCCGCCAGTCACCGGATTGCTCACCCCGGCCTCCGACCACAGCCCGCCGGCGTTGCGCGCCTGCGCGCTGACGTAGTACGTCTGCCCACGCACCAGATTCAGCCCGCTGCGCACGAGGGTGAACTCACTCGCCTCCGAGCGCGCCGACGGGGCAGCGATCGTCGTCCAGTTCACGACGTCCGTGCCCCCCGGGATCGTTCCCACTGCGTAGCGATAGTTGGTGACGCCCGACTCGGTATCGGACGTCACCCAGCGCAGCGTCAGCTTCGTCAGCGTGCCGTCGCTGAGCGCCGTCACCTGCGACGTCCGCTGCAATCCATATTGCCCCGCTTGCGAATGCACTCTCAGCGCGCTAGTGACGTTAGGTGCGTGGCTAGCCAGGAGGAAAATGCCTCACGATCCAACTGGCCTGATGCCACATCGATAATGATCGACTCTTGCTCATCAACGTCAGCACTGATCTCCCAACCGTTCAGCATCAGGAAGACTTCGATCGCTGCGTGGCCAACACGCTTGTTCCCATCGACAAACGGGTGATTCTGAATGAGTGAAAATCCCAATGCCGACGCCTTTTCCTCAATATTCGTATACAAATCTGCGCCACCAAATGTCATCATGGGCTGCGCGATAGCCGATTCCAGCCCAGATGTATCACGCAAGCCCACACTGCCGCCACCTATCTGGATGACGGCGGCATGGATCTCAAGAACCTCGCCAACAGTGAGGTATCTCATCGAGCCAAGCGGCGATAGAGCTCTTGGTTTTTCAGCGTGGCCTTCATCAGTGCGGAGCGAAAGTCATTCTCAGGGCGCTTCAGTAGCTCGTCGAGGCTGACGCGCACCAAATCCTCTGGCTTCACGGCATATCTCGCCGCTACAGCTTGGAGCTGCACCAGACTCTCATCGGAGATAGAAATGGTTATGGTAGCCATGTTGCTGGAATGATATCAGCTATGGCTTGGCGGCTCTCACCCAGCCCTGACGGGCTGGGCAACGATGGCTTCAGCGGCGGCCATGGCCCGCACGACCTACATCCTGCTCATAACCGCCGGCCATGGACGTCTGCTGCACGCCGTGTTGGCTCTGCCCAGGCGTTACAGCGGTGCTGGACGCCCTCAAACCCTGCGAAGTGCTTGTCCTGTGTCCAAAGGACAGCTTCGTTCGCTCGAGCCGTCGCCAGAATCCGGCTATCCGCCATCGGAAGTTTATGCTCATGTTTGACGCAGGATCCAGCGACTTGTGTTGCTTTGTGCAACAGCGGATGCCTCTCTGCCACGTTACACAAGTCGGGCGTTATTCCACAGCGAATTGCGCTGACCAAGTGCGAGCTGAGCAATCACGGCCTATCGCCACGCCGCAGGAACGAAGACTTTCAACTTGAGCAAGTCGGGCGTCGCCGTCGGCGTGCCAGGTCCTGGGGTCGACGTCCGCGTACGCGTCGGCGTGATCGTCGGCGTCGCCGTCGGCAGCACGGTCACCACTCCGCCCACCACCTGGTTGCTCTGCCCCGGATCCGACCACAGCCCGCCAGCGTTGCGCGCCTGTGCACTCACGTAGTAGGTCTGCCCGCGCATCAGGTTCAGCCCAGTGCGCACGATGCTGAATTCGTTCGAGCTGGAGCGAGACGACGGCGCAACGATCGTCGTCCAGTTCACCACGTCCGTACCGCCCGGCGTCGTACCAACGGCGTAGCGATAGTGCGTGACCCCGGACTCTGTGTCTGACGTCACCCAGCGCAGAGTCAGCTTCGTCAAGGTGCCGTCACTCAGCGCCGTCACCTGCGGCGTGCTGGGCGGCGTCTGATCGGAGACGAAGCCGGCGTAGTCCACGGTGAACCTGTAGTCGGAATTCGGCGCGATCTTGATGCCGTCCGCGCCGACGGCGTCGGCGACGGTGAGTGTATACACCCCGCGCGGCCACAGTGCAGTGATCTCCGCGTCGAACAGCGCATGCGTGCCGCTGATTTCGCGTGGTGCGGGGAGTGTGAACTCCGCCGGCCCGGACGCAGTGAGCGTCGGAAGCGTCTCAGTCAGCACTTCGCGGCTGAACTCCACGTCAAACGTCGCGGTCTGGATGCCCACGGTGGTGTCAGGCAGCACGCTCACGCGCCGCACGTACGCAGGTGCATCCGTCGAGGGAACGTTCAACTTCGGCGAGAACGTCACCGTGGCCTTCGTCGAGTCGCGGTACCAGTCGAAGATGCGCGCGCGAATCGCACTGGTGGTTGTGATTCCCCACCAGTTGTTCTGAGCCGAGACAAACACCCCGCTCGGCACATCCGCATAGAGATCGTATAAGCCCTTGTTGCCGTCGATGTTGTTGCCGCTCACAAGCAGTGGCGTCCCGCCCTGCACGAGCATGGCATTGCCACGGTTGCCGATGATGGTGTTGCTCACGACCGTGGCCGCGCCGAACTGCACCCCGACGCCGGCGTTGTTGGCGATCAGGTTACCAGAAATTAGGCCGGTCGAGGCGACGATGCCAGCGCCGCTGTTGACGAAGCGGTTGCTTGTGGCTGTCACCGCCGTTGAGGCACTCAAGCCTGCGCCGGACGCACCTTCGACGGTGTTGCCGGTTACTTCAGAGTTCGCACCGACGGTGATGCCGCCGTCGCTGAGCGTGTTGTTGTTCAGCACAGCCCGGTCGCCGGCGGTGATGCCGCCGCCGATGAGGGTGTTGTCCGCTACGACCGCGTCGGCACCAACCGAGACCTTCACTGTCCCGCCGTTCCCCAGTTGGCCCTGCCCGTTGTAGCCCCAGCACTTCACCCTGCCCGCATTCGTCACCGCACACGTGTGATAGCTGCCCGCCGCGATCGCCGCCACCCCGCTGCTCAGCCCCGTCACGGCCTGCGGCGTGCTCGCATTCGTCGTCCCGCCGTTCCCCAGCTGGCCAAAGCTGTTGGAGCCCCAGCACTTCACCCCGCCCCCGCTCGTCACCGCACACGTGTGTTCGTCTGCCGCGATCGCCACCACACCGCTGCTCAGCCCCGTCACGGCCTGCGGCGTGCTCGCATTCTCCGTCCCGCCGTTCCCCAGCTGGCCATACAAGTTACGGCCCCAGCACTTCACCCCGCCCCCGCTCGTCACCGCACACGTGTGAAGATAACCCGCCGCGATCGCCACCACCCCGCTGCTCAGCCCCGTCACATCCTGCAGCGTGCTCGCATACTCCGTCCCACCTTTCCCCAGCTGGCCATACAAGTTCCAGCCCCAGCACTTCACCCCGCCTACGCTCGTCAGCGCACACGTGTGGCTTTCACCCGCGGCGATCGCCACCACACCGCTGCTCAGCCCCGCCACGTCCTGCGGCATGCTCGCATCCGTCGTTCCACCGTTCCCCAGCTGGCCAAAGTAATTGGCACCCCAGCACTTCACCCCGCCCCCGCTCGTCACCGCACACGTGTGGTTATAGCCCGCCGCGATCGCCACCACACCACTACTCAGCCCCGTCACATCCTGCGGCGTGCTCGCATTCTCCGTCCCGCCGTTCCCCAGCTGGCCAGAGGCGTTCCAGCCCCAGCACTTCACCCCGCCCCCGCTCGTCACCGCACACGTGTGGTTATTGCTCGCCGCGATCGCCACCACCCCGCTGCTCAGCCCCGTCACGGCCTGCTGGCCAATCCCGTTGGATCCCCAGCACTTCACCCCGCCCCCGCTCGTCAATGCGCAGGTATGCTGTGCACCCGCCGCTACCTGAACTATCGGCAGCCCAACCTTGCTCTTCTGCACAAGCGCCGTGCCACTCACCGACAGGTTGTCGCTTAAAAGCGTATTGGATACAACAGCCTGGCCGTTGATCACCACCGCTCCACCAATCGAACTGTCGATTAGCCACGCCGATGAACCGGCTTCGGTCGTGCAGTCCATCCCGCCGCCATCAGTCGTCACCTGCGACAAAAAGAGCGTCGTCGCTTCACAGCGGATCCCACTCGTCGCCCCGCGAATCTGCACGCCGCGCAGGATGTTGCCGCCCAGATACACGCCCTGGTTCGTGACCAGTGCATCGGCCGCGGTCTCGCGGTAGTACAGCCCCGTCCAGCCGGCACCGGCCATCTTCGCCTCGAAGCGGATCGGTGCACTGCCGTCACCATCGGCGATCAGCGTGCCGCCGATGTTAAACGCGTAATTCCCCGCGAACTGCACCCGCGTCCCCGGCTGAATCGTCAGCGTGTAACCCGCAGGCACATTGATGTCGCACGTCGCCACGTAGGTTTTGTCGCTCGTCCACAGCAGCTCCGTCTGCGACAGATCATCTTCGTTCACGATCGTCCCGCACACCGGCTCCTCGCTGCTGCGCGTCGTCACCGCGATCGGAAAGCTGCGCACGTACGATCCACCGTTCGCCGTCAGCCGCACCGTCAGCGGGATGGCGCGACCGTAGCCGGCGTTCGAAGCCACGCGGAACGTCAGCACACCGCTGGCCTTCACATCGCCCGATGCGATGTCGCCGACCGACGCACTCCCGGCTCCGATCGTCGCATACGTGCTCGTCGTGCTCAGCGTCGCCTGCACGTCGGCTGCGTCGAGCCACTGGTTCGACACGTTCACCACGACCGCCACAGCATCGCCCGCCGTCGGCCGGCCGTTCGCGTCGCCATTGATCGTGTAGCTCGTCAGGTTCAGCAGCGGCTGCGGATCCTGCACCGCCTTCGACGCGTCCGGCAGCCCGCGCCCGAGGCCGCCGCCGCCCAGCGCGCTCGCCGTCTGCAGCAGCTGCAACCGCACCAGCGCCGGACTCCACGCGCTGCGTTGGCTGCGGATCAATCCCGCCAGCCCGGCTACAAACGGGGATGCCAGACTCGTCCCCGATCCTGGGCCGTAGTCGCTGCCGAGGAACGTCGTCGTGATCGCTTCGCCCGGTGCGGCCAGGCTCACCCAGTCGCCGTAGTTCGAGAACCCCACCTTCGTGTTCGTCACCGTCGTCGCAGCCACGCCGAGCACGTTCGCATACGCCGCCGGGTAGAAGCGATTCGCGGTCGAATCGTTGCCGGCGCCGGCGACGATCACCGCGCTCCCGGCCGCGGTCTGAATCGCCGTGCGCAGCGCCGTCGAATCGGCGTAGCCGCCGAGCGACAGATTGATCACGCGCGCGCCCTTCGCCACCGCGTAGTTCACCGCCGCGGCGATGTCGGAGTAGTTCGCCACGCCGCTGGCCTGCATCGCCTTCACCACCATGATCCGGCAGTCCCAGCACACGCCCGCGATGCCCACCCCGTTGTTCCCCGCCGCCGCTGCCACGCCCGCCACCTGCGTCCCATGGCCGTTGACATCCGCCACGTCGTTGCTCTTGGCAACGAAGTTCCACCCGTGGACGTCGTCGACGTAGCCGTTGTTGTCGTCGTCAATGCCGTTGTTCGGGATTTCACCCGGGTTCACCCACAGCCGCGACGCCAGGTCCGGATGCTGCCTATCGATGCCGCTGTCGATGATGGCGATCACCGTGCCCGGCGTGCCGGTCACCACATTCCACGCCGTCGCCGCCTTGATCTTCGTCAGACCCCACTGATCCGCGTAGAGCGGATCATTCGGCGTCGCTGCCACAACCTGCCCCCTCTCTGGGTTCCCCTGTCCCCTTTCAACGGGAATTGCGCGCGCCAGATAGTCCGGCTCGGCGAACACGACGCCGCCCTTCTGCAGCGTCTCGACGGCCGCGAGCACGTCCGCGCCCTGCGGCAGCGTCGCACGATAGACCACCGTCGCTCCCGCCGACTCTCCGCGCGCTGCAGCGCCGTCCGAGCCCATCGTGTAGAGCTTCTCCGCGCGCACGCCTCCCACCTGCGCCAGCATCACATCGATTGGCGACGCCCCGCCCTTGTTGCCAGTCGAGGACACCCCTACGAGCACCACGCCCGGCGCATATTCAGGCGCACGCGCTTCCGTCGCGAGCACTTCCGGCACCGGCATCGGCGTCGGCGCGACCGCCGTCCCTTGCACCGGCATCGGCGCGAGATCGGCGTTCGGCGTCGCCGTCGGCTCAGTCGGCACTCCCTGAGCCGTGATCGAAGCCAGCGGCCCATTCAGCGTGAGCGACAGCGCGGCAAGCAGCATGACAACTCGGTGGATCGTGTGCGAGGTGGACATATCGCCGTTCACGGTACGGCGGAACGCGCCGAATTTCTATGGGCAGCGCGTTGCGTGGAGCAACAGTGACAACAGACGACGGACGACGGACGACGGTTAGTGATCTCACCCGGATCGATGCCCGGGCAATGGCTGCGCCGCGCCACAGGCGCTCACGCCGACCTTCGACGTCTACGGCCTCGGCTGCGTCACCTTCGAACTGCTCACCGGCGAGCGCTGGGCGACGCAGCAGAATCGCGTCGTGGCGCCGTCGACGCTGCGGCCGGAGATTCCGCCGTGGATCGACGAACTCGTCATGCGCATGCTGCGACCGCTGCCAGGCCTGCGCGCCGAACACGCCACCGACCCGGCGCGGCGCTTCGCAAGCATGAAGTACGTGATCGACGCGCTGCGCCGACGCAGCCTGCCCGCCGTCGCCACCGAAGCGAGCGTAGCCTTCGCAGAACCTCCACGCCAGCGCAGCGACGAAATGCGCGAAGCCACCATCATCGAACAGTTGCGCTGGCTGCAGGCGCGCATCGCCGCAGCGGAAACAAAATCGGAAACGCTGCAGCGGCTCAACGTCGACCTCACCAGCCAGGTGCGCCGCCTGCGCGAGAAAACGCTGCCGCGCCGCACGCTGATCGCCGGCGCCGTCGGAATCGGAATCGGCATCGCAGTGAAATGGGCCGGCGATTTTCTCTATGGATCGACGAACGCGAACTCACCGCTGCGCAACACGTCGTACGCCGCGCCGGAATTACCGTTGCCCCTCGCCACGCCGCAGCCGCTCGTTGCCACGGTCGCGGCCGACGCCGTCACATCGATCTCCCTCGCGCCCGACGTCGCCCTCGATCAGGTGTATGTGCCGCCCGGTCCATTCCTGATGGGCAGCACTCCGGAAAATGAAAAGTCTCAGACCGACGAATTGCCGCAGCAAGCGGTCGACCTCGCCGAGTTCTGGATCGGTCGCACCGAAATCACCGTCGCACAATTCGCCGCATTCGTGCGCGCCACCGGACATCGCACACAAGCGCAGATCGACGGCAGGTCGATGGCGTGGATCGACAACGGCGCTAAGTGAGTCGCCAAAAGTTCTGGCGGCAGATTCGCCTCCCCCGCAAAGCGGGGGAGGCGAATCTGCCGGACAAAACTTATGGACAGGAACTTAGAGAACTGGCAGGCGTGGACTGGGCGCATCCGCGCGGCCCGGCCAGCAGCGTAGACGATGCGCAGAGTAACTACTCAGGCCCAAATCAGTATTTCCCGCGAAACACACTATTCTCTCCCCCTTCGGGGGAGAGAATAGTGTGTTTCGCGTTGGAAAAATGGCTGGCCTGAGTAGTTACTGCGCAGAACATTCCGGTCACACAGGTCAGCTGGAACGACGCGATGAAATTCACCGACTGGCTCAGCCGCGCGACGGGATGGAACGTCTCACTGCCGAGCGAGGCCGAATGGGAGAAGGCCGCGCGCGGCGCCGACGGACGCAGCTATCCGTGGGGCGACGATGCGCCGGAATCGAATCGTGCGAACTACGGGCTGTTTCGAAAAGCCCTCACACCGATCGGCAGCTACGACGCGAAATTCAATAGCCCGTACGGTGCAGTGGACATGGCCGGCAACGTCTGGGAATGGACGCATAGCCAGTACCGCATTTATCCATATAGCACCGACGACGGCCGCGAAGATCCAAACAGCGACGCCGCACGCGTCATGCGCGGCGGTGCGTTCGACAGCGAACCCAATATGCTGCGCGCAGCCAAACGCGCATCGATCTATCCCACGGCGCACATGCACAACCTCGGCTTTCGCGTGCGAGTGCGGCGGCGAAGTTGACGCGGCTCACGCACGCGGCGCGATTCGCGCCGGCGCAGGGTGCATCCGTCGTCGGGGGCGGATGCACCCCGACAGATCTGCCCGTCCTGCAGGGCTGTATCGTTGCCCACTACCATGATCACGGAAAAATTCATCGCACGGCTGAAAGTCCAGCCGGGGAAGCGTTTCAAACTCTCCGATCGCAGCACAACCTGGGCGGAAACAAAAGAAGTGCAGCGACTCGCAAAAAACGAGTTTAAGAAAAAAGCGCAGGCCAGCCTGCGCGAAAATCTGCAGTCGCTGAGCGATGCGCAGGATCTGCTGTACGCCGACGACCGTTATTCGCTGCTCGTCATTTTTCAGGCGATGGACGCGGCCGGCAAAGACAGCACGATCAAGCACGTCTTGTCGGGAGTGAACCCGCAAGGCTGCCAGGTCTTCAGCTTCAAGCAGCCGTCGGCAGAAGAGCTCGATCACGATTTTCTCTGGCGCTGCACACACTGTCTTCCCGAACGCGGACGCATCGGCATTTTCAATCGCTCATATTACGAGGAAGTGCTCGTCGTGCGCGTGCACCCGAATCTGCTCGAATATCAGAAGCTGCCACCAGGCCCGATTGACGATTCATTCTGGCAGGCGCGCTACGACGACATTAACAATTTCGAAAAACATCTGGTTCGAAACGGAACGCATATCCTTAAATTTTTTCTGCACATGTCCAAAGACGAACAGAAGAAAAGATTTCTGGAAAGGCTCGACGATCCCAAGAAAAACTGGAAGTTCGCAGCCGGCGACGTCGTCGAGCGCCAGCACTGGGACGAATACATGGATGCATACGAACAAGCACTGCAAGCGACGAGCACGAAGCACGCACCTTGGCATGTCATCCCTGCAGATAATCAATGGGCCACGCGGATGATCGTCGCCGACGTCATCGCCGCCAAACTGCGCTCGCTCGATCTTCGCTATCCAGAGCCGGATCGAACGTCTTTCGCCGAAGCGCGCGAGAAGCTGCTGACGGAATAAAACGTGCGTGCGCCGCGGCTCTCGAACATTAAAAAAATTCGCGTGCCCGGTGCACCGCCAGTTGCGGATCACATAGCAGGCCAGCGCGATCCGCCAGCACGAACAGTTGCGCCAGATGCTGCTTTGAGCGCGCCGTCTCCTGGCCGCCGACCATGTCGAATTTTTCCTGATGACCATTCAGCCACGCCAGAAACGTAATGCCAGTTTTGTAGTAATACGTCGGCGTCTGAAAAATATGCCGTGACAGCGCTACGGTCGGTGCGAAGTACTCGTCATACGCGCGCAGGTCGCCGGCATCGAGCGCATGAAACGCAGCGGCGGCGGCCGGCGCAATCGCATCGAAAATACCGAGCAGCGCGTCGCTGTAACCTTGCTCATCGCCGAGGATCAGCGTCGGATAGTTGAAGTCGTCGCCGGTGTACATGCGCACACCACTCGGCAGACGACGGCGCATATCAATCTCGCGCTGCGCGTCGAGCAGCGAAATCTTGATGCCATCGATTTTGTCCGCATGCGCATGCAGAATCGCCAGACACGATTCAGCTGCCGCATCGAGGTCGCGCGAACCCCAGTAGCCGGCCAGCTGCGGATCAAACATATCGCCGAGCCAATGCACGATCACCGGCCGCCGCACCTGCGACAAAATACGCCCATACACGCGCGCATAGTCCTCCGGCCCGCGTGCGCACGCCGCCAGTGCGCGGCTGGCCATCAAAATCACACGGCCGCCGAGCGATTCGACATAGCCGACCTGCTCCTCATACGCTGCGATGACCTCATCGATGCTGCGATCCAGCCGCGGCATCAGATGATCGGTGCCGGCGCCCGAAGCCACCACTCCGCCGCACGCCGCCGCTTCGGCGATCGAACGACGGATCAGCTCCTGTGCCATCAGCCAATCCAATCCCATGCCACGCTGCGCCGTGTCCATCGCCTCGGCCACAGCAAAGCCATGCGACCAGAGATGGCGCCGATACGCCAGCGTGGCATCCCAGTTCACCGTCGTCGGGCTTGCCGCGACAACGTGCGCTGCGGCAAATGCGATGCGACTGCGAAAAGGCGTCGTATGTCGCGGAAAATTCTTCGGCTCACTCAGCACGTATTCTGTCTTCACGCCGTCGTCGTTAAGAGGAAGAAAAATCATGTGCGTCATTTTTTCGCTGCCTCCAACAGAGCGCGCTGCGGATGCGTTTTGTAAAAATCGTCAAGCGGATAGCAGCCACTGACAAGGCCGTTGCGCGGACCGGTGGTGCAGTCACTGAATGTGCGGCAGATTATTTTGCGCTGCAAATCGCGCCCGGCAAGCACATCCGCGGGCATTTCCGGATACGACAGCACCATGCGTCCAAGGCCGATCGAATCAGCAGCGCCAGTGCGCACGACCGCCTGCGCCACATTGGGCAGCCAATCCTGCAGATAAGAATATCCAGTGCCAACTACGACCATCTCCGGGCGATAGCGCTTCAATTCGGCGGTGACGTAAATCTGGCGTGCCACACCAACGAGCGGATCTTCAGGCGGCTGGTAACCATCCGACGGAGGGAAGAGTGCCGGGCGCTGGATATGCGGGTTGTAATACGGGCTGCCTGCGGTGAAGCAGACGAGTGAAATGCCAAGCTCCACGAGCAAATCGAGAAAGCGCTTTGGCTCGGTCAGATCAATACCGAGGCCGGAAGCGTCGCTGCCGAAAGCATACGGGTACGCGCCATTTTGCCAATCCTCAGGGCAGCCAATTTTTTCGGCACCTGGCTTGAAGCCGATCCAGTCGAACGCACTGAGGCGCACGCCGATGGCCAGGCCCGGTGCGGCAGCGCGAATTGCAGCGACGCCATCGCGCAGGAAGCGTGTGCGATTTTCCCAGCTGCCACCATAGCGGCCTGGCCGATCGTGCGCCGTGAGAAATTCGTGACCAAGGTAACCATGGCAATGCTTCAGATCAACGAAGTCATAGCCGGCGCGCTGAGCAACTGCGGCGGCCGGGCCGAATGCGGCGATGATGCCGTCGATCTCATCGTCGGAAAGCAGCGCACCCTCCGGCACGTTGTACTTGCGATCAAGAATCGGATGACGATAGAGCGTGCGCGGCTCCATGCGCTTCTTGTCATTCGGCTTCGAGAAGCGGCCGGAATGCGTCAGCTGCAGACCAATCAGCAGATCGTCCGTGCGACCATAGCGCAACAAATGTTCAGCCACAAGCGCCTGGCGCAGGCGAGCCAAATCAACAAGCGTGGCCTCACTCGCCACAAGCTGATTCGGATTTGCACGCCCATCATGGCGAACTGCAACGGCCTCGCCGCCCCAGATCAGCTTTGCCCCACTGGCGCCGAAACGCGTCCAGCGCCGCAGCGTCAGCTCAGACGGATGGCCGTCCTCAGTGCCGTCCCAGCCCTCCATTGGGAGAATTGCAAAACGATTGCCAACCGTGCGAACGGCAGTAGGCAACATCTGCGCCAGTGGTGATTGCAGGCCGGAAAGCACATTTGCATCAAAAGGGATATCGGCGCCGATCTGCGCCAGATAAGTGCGAAAGTCGTCGGCCGTTTTAAATGAAGCAACGCGTGGATAACTCATGATGTCTGACCTTCCTGTTCCAGAGCGCGCTTGAAATGCGCGGTGTACGCCGCGCGAGCAGCGCGGTTGTGATCGTGAACAATTTTCTCGAGTCGCGCAAGGTCGCACGCCTTCATGGCGCGAAACATCGCCCAGTGCTCGCGCTGTGCGCCAGCGACGCGATGCGCGAACACGTCGTTCATATAAAGTGCGCGCAGACGACGCCAATGCTCGAGCACCTTAACGAGCATGCTCTGCACGAGCGGCATCCCGGCACATTCGCAGATAAACCGATGCAGCAGCACATTCGCATCCGACCATGCATCGAGATTGCTCCCCAGCCCATCCATCTGCTTGAGCAGCGATTCCATGTACGTGAACTGCTCAGGCGACATGCGCATGCATGCCTCACGGCCACTGATCAATTCAAGAGACTCAAGCAGATCGAAGATCTCGGTGATCAGCTGCGGCTCGATGCGAGTGACGGTGGCACCAACATGCGGCTGGATCACGACAAAACCATCAGCCTGCAGATGCTGCAACGCCTCACGCACTGGAATCGGTGAAACACCAAGCGTGCGCGCCAGTTCGTCGATGACCAGGCGCTCACCCGGCCGAATCATGCCGTTGACGATCGACGCACGCAGCGAATCAAATACCGCTTCTTTTTTACTGCGAAATAGTGGTGTCGTCAGTCTTTGAGAGGACGAGGAAGAAGAGCCAGATTCCATCAGTACAAATATATCCTATATGAAATAGGATATACAAACACAGCAAGCATGTCAAGAATGTAAACTGGCATTACTTCTCAGGCCAGCCCGTTTTCCAACGCGAAACACGCCATTCCTTCCCCTTCAGGGGAAGGAATGGCGTGTTTCGCGGGAAATACTGATTTAGGCCTGAGTAGTTACAAACGGGCACATGTTCGAGATCGTGCAACTGGCGTAAAAACAACAAGTGCGCATACTCCGCACCAATGTCGGCGGCGCCCGGCCGCGCCACACGACGAAGGAGATCGAGTGCATGCCGTCCGCGACGCCGCTTTGAAAATCATCCTCGCCCTGAAAAACGCCGCGCTCATCACACTGAGCCTGTGCGCTGCAGCACGCCCAGTCGCTGCCAGCGCTGCCCCACCCACCCTCGCCGATTTCTGGGACGGCCGCGCTGAGTTCGTTACTGATGTACTACAGACTGGACAGCCCATGGGCGAATCCGACACGCTGCTGCGCTCCGACGGCACGCTGTGGTCATACGTGCATGCCAGCTACCGCTCAGCATTCGTCACTGACTCCTGCGGCGCTCCCGTGGAATTCCCAGGCTGCGTGGTGATTTACACCAGCATCGACCAAGGGCGCTCTTTTCGATTGCCTGAAAATCCGGTCTGCCTGATCCCATGCGGCGAATGCCCATGCGTATCCGAAACCGATCACACGGATCAGCAGCAATACCCGCGGATCTTCGTCGATGGCAAGCAAACATGGATGGTGTACGAATTCCACGGCGGCGTCTACCTACGCAGCTCAAAAGACGGCCTGACCTGGTCCATGCCAATTCACGTAGCCGACAGCGCAGTCTGGATGCTGCTGCACCGCCCGTGTATTTCACCGGAATCCATCGGCCCACACCCACATATCACCACGCACTTCGACTGCCTGCGCGGCGGACCGCCGGGGATTTTCGTAGACAGCGGTGTCATCTACGTGTTCATCGCACAAGGACAAAACCCGGGCGCGATCGGCTGCTTCGCACGCCGCGTCGACCGGCCGCGTGCGCCGTTCGTCGCATGCAAATACAACCCACTGTTCATCGGCGCGCCCTCGTACGGCGACCACGACGCCAAAGATGCATCGGCCAACCCATTCTTCGATTTCCGCATGATCAGTTCGGCCGATGTGCACATGCTCGGAACAAAAAAAGAGCGCCGCTTTTACATGCTCTACGAAGGTGTGCGCGGGCCCGGCCGCGACGACCCCGGCGACACGCAGTTCGGCCTCGGCCTGGCGCGCAGCACCACCGACGCCATCGACGGACCTTGGGAAAAATTTCCCGGCAACCCCATCCTCGTCGATATGCCCGGCAATATCGGCCTCGGCCACGCCGACCTCGTCGTGATGAATAGCATCACGTATCTCTATACGTCGCTCAACGGCTGGACGCGCGGGCGGCTGGAGCTGCGGTGGAAGGCCGGGTAGCAGACCGTTTGCGCCTACGAAACGAAGGTTTGGAACCCGTCTTCTTAGAAGACGGGTTCCAAACCTTCGTTTCGTAGGCGCAGCGCACCTAAAACTCGTCGCACGCGATCTGCTCTTCGCTCACGCCCAGGCCGGCGAGCATTGCACGCGCGGCCTTGACCATCGCCGGCGGCCCGCACAAGTAATACTCGACCGACTTCGGATCCGGGTGCGTCGACAGATACTCACGCAGCAGCACGTCGTGCACGAAGCCGGTCGGACCGGTCCACGCCTCGTCAGGCTGCGGCTCCGACAGCGCCGTGTGGAAAGTGAAGTTCGGGAAGCGCCGCGCCAACCCGGCGAAGTAGTCCTGATAGAACGTCTCCTGCAGCGAGCGCGCGCCATACCAGAAGCTGATCTTCCGGCCGCTGCCCTGCGTCTCCAGCAGATTTGCAATGTGCGAGCGCAGCGGTGCCATGCCCGCGCCGCCGCCGAGGTACACCATCTCGCGCTCGCTCTGCTTGATGCGGAACGTGCCGAACGGCCCATATGCCGTGACAAGATCGCCGGGCTTCAGCCCGAAGACATAGGATGACCCGACGCCGGCCTCACACTCCTGGCCCTGCGGCGGCGTGGCGATGCGCACGTTGAAGCGCAGCTGTCGATCCGTCGCCGGGTTCGTCGCCAGCGAGTAGTTGCGTCGCGTGGCCATCGCATTCGACGATGCGTACTCGAACACGTGCGCGCGCTTCCACACCGGCTCATACTGCGCACCGACCTGCACGCTTTCCAGCGTGCGGCGCGCGTAAGGCGGAATTTCCAGCTGCAGATAATCGCCCGGCTGGTATTCCGGCAGCGTCGACCCGGCCGCCGGCTCGAGCACCAGCTCCTTGATGAACGTGGCCACGTTGTCGTTGCTCACCACACGCAGCTCGAAGCGCTGCTCCTCGGCCTGCACCTGCGGCGCCAGCTTCAGCCACACGCGACCGCCGCGCTGCTGCACTTCGAACGTGCGCATCGCAACACACACCGGCAGGCGCGCCGGCGACCCGTCACGAATATCAAAGCGGCCGTTGTGCTTCGGACATTCGATCAGATTGCCCTTGACCATGCCATCCGCCAGATGCGCATTACCGTGCGTGCACGTGCCGGCCGACGCGTAGTACTTGTTATCGGCCGTGCGATAGATCGCATACGTGCGCCCATCATGATCAAAGCGCAGCACATCTTCCTTCTGAATCAGCGCAGCCGGCACCGCGTCAATCCAGCCATCGACGGGCGCGCGCCCTTCGGCGGTGAATGCTTCGGCCGTCGCCGGCGCTTCATTGCGATGCGTCGGCGTAGGCAGCACGCGCTTCACGAAAAAGCCCGGGTCGCGGCGCTGCCGCCAGACAGCGGCGAACAGTTCACGCCACGCAACCAGGATGCCGGTGTAAGGCGTCGGGCAGTCCGCCTTAATCGCCGCATGCAGCTTCGGCAGATTGTGATATGGCACCAGCGGGAACATGTGGTGTTCCACGTGGTAGTTCATGTTCCAGTACAGAAATCGATGAACCGGGTTCATATAGACCGTGCGACAGTTCAGCCGATGATCGAGCACATTTTCGGCGAGGCCGGCGTGCTGCGTGTAACCGTACGTCACCATGAGCCACGAGCCGTAGAGCATCGGAAAGCCGATGTACATGAGCGGCAGCAGGCTGTGCGTATAGAGCGCAAGGCCGATCGTCGCCAGATAAATCAGCACATAAATGCGCGCGCGCGCATACACGCCGGGGCGCGCAAATTCAGGGATGAACGTCGCCTCATCCGGCGCAAGGCGGCCGAAGCTGTGCCGCACGATGCCGGTGAAAAATTTCTTGTAGGAGCCGATGCTGAAGAAATTCAGCACAAAATCCTTCATGTTCGTCGGGCGCTGCACAGCGATTTCAGGATCGCGGCCGACGATGATGGTGTCGCTGTGATGGCGTGTGTGGCTCCAGCGCCAGAACGTGGATTCGCGCAGGATCATGAACGACGCGATCTCATAGACCACGTCGTTCATCCAGTCGGTCTTAAACGCCGTGCCGTGGCCGCATTCGTGCCAGCGCGAATCGCCGCTCGCGCCGTAGATGCCGCCGAAGATAGCGAACGCCAGCACCGCCCATGGTGTACCCCATGTGAAGTAGCCCGCCAGCCCCGCCCCGATCAGCAGCGAAATCCAGAGGAGGGTATCGCGAATCGCCGGGCCGTCGCGCCGCTCCAGCAACTCGCGCATCTGCGCCTTCGGAATCGGCGAGGCGTACCATTTCGCCTCGGCCAGCCCGCGCTCAATCGCCTGTCTCGTTGTCGGGCCAACGAGGCTGTAATCGTGAGAAGTAGGGAGTGTGGGAGTTGCAGTTGCCATTGGGGAAGAAAGGGGATAGGGAATAGAAATCAGGGATTTCAGAATTTTAGCGAAGGTACCATTTTTTGCTCCTCCCTATCCCCTATTCCTTAATCTCCTATTCCCTATTCCCTATCCCCTTGCTCCCACCTCTACGGCAAACTCGTCGTGCCCATCAGCCAGCGATCGACCTCGCGGGCGGCGCCGCGGCCTTCGTTGATCGCCCACACGACCAGGCTCTGTCCGCGGCGCATGTCGCCGGCGGCGAAGACGCCTTCGACGCTGGTGGCGAACGTGCCATGCTCAGCCTTGGCATTGCTGCGCGCGTCGCGCTCCACACCGAGCTGCTCGAGCATCTGGTCTTCGGGGCCGCGGAAGCCCATCGCCAGCAGCACGAGCTGCGCCGGCCACACTTCCTCGCTGCCCGGCACTTCGGGGAACGTCATGCGTCCGTCGACGAACTTCATCTCGACGCGCACGGTGTGCAGCTCCTTCAAGTTGCCGTGCTCGTCGCCGACGAAGCGCTTCGTCGAAATCTGATACCGGCGCGGATCGGCGCCGAAGCGCGCGGACGCTTCGGTCTGACCGTAATCCATCTTATAAATGCGGGGCCACTGCGGCCATGGGTTATCGCCGGTGCGCTCGTTCGGCGGGCGGGGGACGATTTCGAACTGTGCGACGCTGCGGCAGCCGTGGCGCAGCGAGGTACCCACGCAGTCGGTGCCGGTGTCGCCGCCGCCGATGACGATGACGTCCTTGTCCTTCGCCGAGATCAGCCCGGCGAACGGCTCGCTGCCTGCGCGGCGATCGAGCAGGTTCTTCGTGTTGCCACGCAGAAAGTCCATCGCGAAATGAATGCCCTGCAGTTCGCGGCCGGGCGCGTTCAAATCGTTCGGCTTCGTCGCACCGCCGCACAGCACCACCGCATCAAAATCCTCGCGCAGCTTCGCCACCGAAAGATCCTTGCCGACTTCGACGCCGGTGAAAAAGCGCACGCCCTCAGCGCTCAGCAGATCGACGCGGCGCTGCACCACGTTCTGCTTATCCAGCTTCATGTTCGGAATGCCATACATGAGCAGGCCGCCGATGCGGTCGGCGCGCTCGAACACGCTCACCCAGTGGCCGGCCTTGTTCAGCTGCGCTGCGGCCGCCAGGCCGGACGGGCCAGAGCCAACCACAGCGATCTTCCTGCCGGTGCGCTTGTGCGGCGGCTGCGGCACGATCCAGCCTTCCTCGAAGCCGCGCTCGACGATCGACAGCTCGATGCTCTTGATCGTCACCGCCGGATTATTTATACCCAGCGTGCACGAGCCCTCACACGGCGCCGGGCACACGCGCCCGGTGAACTCCGGAAAATTGTTCGTCTTGTGCAGGCGGTTCAGCGCCTCGCGCCACAGGCCGCGATACACCAGATCATTGAACTCCGGGATCAGGTTGTTGATCGGGCAGCCCGAGGCCATCCCGTTGATCATCTGGCCGGTGTGACAAAAAGGCACGCCACAATCCATGCAGCGCGCGCCCTGCTCCTGCAGCGTGCGCTCTTCGAGATGCAGATGGAATTCGTCGAAATCCGCCACGCGCTCGAGCGGATCGCGCTCTGCCGCCGTCTGTCGTCCGTATTCCAAAAATCCAGTTGGTTTTGCCATTGTGCTGTTCCCACGCAACTGCTCAGCCCCACCGGCCCCCGTGAATCACGCCGTCGTGCTTCACGAGAGATTCCGGCCCTGCACCAAACAGTTCCGACTCTCACTATCTACTGTTAAGAGCCCATCCGTAATTACCTGGGCGAAATTCCGAGATGCCGGAATTTCGCCTGTGTTTACGGACGGACACTAATTCCCGCCCGTGCGCGAAGCGTCGTTCTTATTCATTTCGAAGGCGGCCATGACCGCCTCGTCACCGCTCAGGCCGCGCGCCTCAACTTCGGCGAACGCCTCGAGCATACGTTTGTAATCCTTCGGCAGCACCTTGACAAACTTCGGCACGAAGGAATCCCAGTTCGAGAGCACCTTCTGCGCAATGTCGCTGCTCGTCAGCGAGACATGCTTCTCCAGCAGCAACTTGAGCTCGACGATCTCGCGCGGATCGCTCAGCTTCTCCAGGCCGACCATCTCACGGTTCACGTTGCGGCGGAAGTCACGATTCCAGTCGAGCACATAAGCGACGCCGCCCGACATGCCGGCGGCGAAGTTGCGCCCGGTAGGGCCGAGCACGACCACGCGCCCGCCCGTCATGTATTCACAGCCGTGGTCACCCACGCCTTCGACGACGGCGGTGGCGCCGGAGTTGCGCACAGCGAAGCGCTCGCCGGCCGTGCCGCGAATGAACGCCTCACCCGTCGTCGCGCCGTAGAGCGCCACGTTGCCGATGATGACGTTGCCATCCGCCGGCAGATTCGCCGCGCGCGGCGGATACACCACGATGCGGCCGCCCGAGAGGCCCTTGCCGACATAGTCGTTGCCGTCACCTTCGAGCTCCAGCGTCAGCCCCTGCGGGATAAACGCACCGAAGCTCTGGCCGGCCGATCCCTTGAAGTGAAAGTGCACCGTGTCTTCCGGCAGGCCCGCTGCGCCGTAGCGCCGCGTGATTTCACTGCCGACCATCGTGCCCACCACGCGATTCACATTGCGAATCGGCAGCGTCGCCGCAACCTTCTCGCCGCGCTCAAACGCCGGCTGCGCCAGATCCAGCAGCGTCGTCGCGTCGAGCGAACGTTCGATGCCATGGTCCTGCTGCGTGCTGTAATGGCGGCCCACTTCTGGTCCGACCTGTGGCTGCCACAGCAGCGGCGACAAATCGATGCCACTGGCTTTCCAGTGCGCCATGGCCTGCTTCGATTCCAGCATGTCCACGCGGCCGACCATTTCGTCGATCGTGCGGAAGCCGAGCTTGGCCATGTACTCGCGCAGCTCTTCGGCGATGTAGAACATGAAGTTCGTCACGTCCTCAGGTTTGCCGACGAACTTGGCGCGCAGTTCCGGGTTCTGCGTAGCGACGCCGACCGGGCACGTATCCAGGTGGCACACGCGCATCATGATGCAGCCCATGCTGACGAGCGGGCCGGTGGCGAAGCCGAATTCCTCCGCGCCGAGCAGCGCAGCGATGGCCACGTCGCGGCCGGTCTTCAGCTGACCGTCGGTCTCGACCGCCACGCGATCGCGCAGCTTATTCAGCACGAGCGTCTGATGCGTCTCAGCGAGGCCGAGTTCCCACGGCAGGCCGGCGTGCTTGATCGACGATTGCGGCGAGGCGCCCGTGCCGCCGTCGTGTCCCGAGATCAGAATCACGTCGGCATGGCCCTTCGCCACGCCCGTGGCGACCGTGCCGACGCCGACTTCGGACACCAGCTTGACGCTGATGCGGGCGCGGTGGTTCGCATTCTTGAGATCGTGGATCAGCTCCGCCAGGTCCTCGATCGAGTAGATATCGTGATGCGGCGGCGGCGAGATCAAGCCGACGCCGGGCGTCGAATGGCGCGTCTTCGCGATCCACGGATACACCTTGGCGCCGGGCAGCTGCCCCCCTTCGCCGGGTTTGGCGCCCTGCGCCATCTTGATCTGAATCTCGCGCGCCTGCGTGAGATACAAGCTCGTCACGCCGAAGCGCGCCGAGGCCACCTGCTTGATGGCGCTGTTCTTGCTATCGCCGAGCTCGTTCGTCCACGAGTAGCGGGCAGGATCCTCGCCACCCTCGCCGGTATTGCTGCGGCCGCCGATGCGGTTCATGGCAACGGCGAGCGTCTCATGCGCTTCCTGGCTGATCGAGCCGTAGCTCATCGCGCCGGTCTTGAAGCGCTTGACGATCGACGCGACCGATTCGACCTCATCGATCGAAATCGCCTGCGTGGGGAATTTAAAGTCGAGCAGCGCGCGCAATGTGCAGAGGCCCTGCTCCTGCTGATTCACCAGCGAGGAATATTCCTTAAACGTCTTGTAACCCTTCGACAGCACATCGGCGCCGCGCATACGTACGGCGTACTGCAGCTTATGGATGGTCTGCGGATTGAACAGATGACGTTCGCCGTCGGAGCGCCACTGGTAATAGCCGCCGGCTTCGAGCGGCGCCGGGTCCTCATCGCGCGGCGGGAAGGCGCGGAAGTGGCGACGCTGCACTTCGTCATGAATCTGCCGCAGGCTGATGCCTTCGATGCGCGTCGGCGTCCACGTGAAGTAGCGGTCGATGAGCTCGCGGCTGAGGCCGAGCGCTTCGAAAATCTGCGCGCCACAGTAGCTCTGCAGCGTGCTGATGCCCATCTTCGAGCAGACCTTGACGATGCCCTTCAGGCACGCCTTGATGTAATTCGTGCGCGCCTTCTCGTACTTCATGTCCGGCAGCAGGCCCTGCTGGATCATGTCGTAGAGCGTCTCGTACGCCATGTACGGATTCACTGCGGTGGCGCCGTAGCCAAGCAGCAGCGCGAAATGATGCACCTCGCGCGGCTCGCCGCTTTCGACGACGATGGTGCAGCGCGTGCGCGTCTTGCGGCGGATCAGATGATGGTGCAGGCCGGCCGTGGCGAGCAGGGCCGGGATCGGCGCCATCTCGCGGTTCACGCCGCGATCCGACAAGATAAATACGTTGACATCCTGTTCCATCGCCTCGTCGGCGAGCGCGAACAAATCGTCGAGCGCCTTTTCGAGGCCCTTAACGCCGTCCTTGACCGGATACAGGATCGAGAGCTTCTGAGCCTTGAAGCCCGGCTTCTGCACATGCGCCAGGCGCGCGAGCTGGCCGTTGGTGAGGATCGGGTTCTTCGCCCGAATCTGCCGCGCGTTCTCGGGGACGGTTTCGAGCAGATTGCCCTCCGTGCCGAGCATGACGTCGCTGGCGGTGACCAGCTCTTCGCGGATCGCGTCGAGCGGCGGGTTCGTCACCTGCGCAAACAACTGGCGGAAGTACGAGTACAGCAGCTGCGGCTGATCCGAAAGCGCTGCGATCGGCGTGTCGTCGCCCATGCTGCCGAGCGCTTCGACGCCGTTCTTCGCCATCGGCGCCATCAGCGTGCGCTGCGTTTCGAAGCTGTAGCCGAACGTGTGCTGGCGCTGCAGCACCGTGGCATGATCGGCCGGGTCCGGCAGATCCGGCGGCAGCGGCAGATCGTCGAGCTCGACCAGGTTCTTGTCAAGCCACGTCTGATACGGATGCGCATTCGCCAGCTCATCCTTGATTTCGTCGTCGCTGAGAATGCGGCCCTGCGACGTGTCGATCAGCAGCATGCGGCCGGGCTGCAGGCGCGACTTATATTCGACGTTCTCCGGCGCAATCTCGTCGCCGAGCACGCCGACTTCCGAAGCCATGACGACGAGACCGTCGCGCGTGACGTAATAGCGCGACGGGCGCAGGCCGTTGCGGTCGAGCACAGCGCCGACGGTGATGCCATCGGTGAACACGATCGAGGCTGGGCCGTCCCACGGCTCCATCATCGTGGCGTGATATTCGTAAAATGCGCGGCGCGCCGGATCCATCGTCTCGTGTTTGCTCCACGGTTCCGGGATCATCATCATCGCGACGTGATGCAGCGGGCGGCCGGCGAGGTGCAGGAATTCCAGCACGTTGTCGAACTGCGCGCTGTCGCTGCCGTCCGGGTCAACGATCTGCTGCGTCACCTTCGGCAGGTCGTCCTTGAACAGGTCGGACTTGAACGTGCCTTGGCGCGCGTACATCCAGTTGATGTTGCCGCGGATCGTGTTGATCTCACCGTTGTGAATGAGATAGCGGTACGGGTGCGCGCGTTCCCAGCTGGGGAAGGTATTCGTGCTGAAGCGGGAGTGGACAATCGCGATGGCCGACTCGACGCGCAAATCCAGCAGATCAGGGTAATACGCATCGACCTGGTCGGCGAGCAACATTCCCTTATAGACGATGGTGCGCGAAGAGAGGCTGACGATATAGAACTGATTGCCGTCGGTTTCGCTGTAGCGAATCTGCCGTTCAGCGCGCTTGCGAATGACGAAGAGCTTGCGCTCAAACGCCATAGCATCGGAACCGACGAGCTTTGCGACGTTGCGGGCGAGGATGGCTTGACGAACACATGGCTCGCCAGCCTGTGCAGTCTCACCGAGCGCTGCATTATCAGTCGGCACAGTGCGCCATGCGATAACGCGCTGGCCTTCTTCAGCGGCAATCTGCTCGAAAATCTGTTCGAAACGCGCGCGCAGCGCAGCGTCCTTCGGCAGGAAGAGCATGCCGACACCGTAGGCGCCGATCGCCGGCAGCGTCACGCCCTGCTCCGCCAGTTCGGCAGCCAGGAAGGCGTGCGGAATCTGCAGCGTAATGCCGGCACCGTCGCCAGTGTTGACTTCGCAGCCGCTGGCGCCGCGGTGATTGAGGTTCAGCAGCACCGTCATCGCCTGCCGCACAACCGAATGCGACTGCACGCCGCGGCTATGGACGACGAAGCCGACGCCACAGGCATCCTTTTCGAAGCTCGGGTCATAAAGCCCCTGACGGGGCGGCAGCCCGAACGGCTGGAACTGGGTCGCCGTTGCCGCTACCTGCGGCTGCTGCGACTCACGAGGCGGTTCTGAATCGTGGTTCAACGCTTGCACTCCCTTGACGAGTTCGATGAATCGAAAACCAAGCATGCTCCTCGCGGAGCTGCACGGCTCGGCGCGAATGATAAGGTCAAACCAACACGAAGGGACTTGCCAACCCGAAAATGACAAGATTTATCACCTTGACAAAGCGCAGGCATCGGGATGACAGAGAAAAGCAATCTTGAAATTTCGTATCGACTCAGGCCGTTCGGTTTTTCAACGCAAAACTGCGCCTGTTTCGCAGGAAATACTGATCCCAGCCTGAGTCGTTCGCTGACAAAGCTGACAAACGAAACCCGGCTTCTAAGAAGCCGTAACTACTCAGGCCCAAATCAGTATTTCCCGCGAAACACACTATTCTCTCCCCCGAAGGGGGAGAGAATAGTGTGTTTCGCGTTGGAAAAATGGCTGGCCAGAGTAGTTACCTGCCGGCTATCCAGCGGCGCGTAGTTATTTCCCCACCTGCGGGAAATACCAGCGCGTCAGGTCTCCGCTGATCAGCACATAGCGCCCCATGCGCACCAGCTGCGCCGTCACCCGGCCGAGGACCGGATCGTAGCTCTGCGTGGGAACGACGCTCCATCGACCGCGAACGGCCAACGACCGACCAGTGACGTCCGCCGGCCGTCCGCCGTCCGCCATCCACTCATACAGCCACGGCTGCTCGCCCGTCGGCACCGAGTTCACCCTCATTTCGATCGTGATCGGGTTCGTCACGCTCGCCACCGGTGCGCCATTCTGCGTCCCGCTCAGCTCGAACGAGTGGAACA
>CANJQH010000057.1 GCA_947476335.1 Anaerolineae bacterium
AGTTTTGTCCGGCAGATTCGCCTCCCCCGCAAAGCGGGGGAGGCGAATCTGCCGCCAGAACTTTTGGCGACTCACTTAGGGGATGGTTTGCTGCGGTGGACCGCGCCTCCGGCGCTCATGTTCCGCGGAAAAGACGCCGAAGGCGCGACACTGCGGACCCTCGGTCCCGGTCCAGGTGACAGCCGCCGCCGTTTCGTGAAATTCGCCTCAAATTGCAGATGCACCCGGGCTGGGGCGATGCCGTGATTCGCGGGTTCATGTAGTCGAGTTTAGCCACTCCCCGGGCCGCGGGGGCGTCCGGCGGTGGTATTCTTCGACCCATGGTCAAACTCACCAAGCTGGAGAAGTCCATCATTGAAGCAATCAAGACGGCGCGGCTCGGCCTGCCGGATTGGCCGGCATTCGCCAAGCAGGAAGCACTCGCCTTCGATTATGTTCAACAGCGCGTCGAATGGATGCGCCGTATGGGCCTGATCAAGTAGGCGACTCAGCTTCGATGTCGAGCGGGCCTGCGGGCCCGCTTTTTATTTTTCCCGCCCTGTCCTCCAATAATTCTCTAATGCACGACCTACACTTCTCCAGCGTTTCCGTCCTACTCTAATCTTCGTTCGCAGTTGAAAGCGCAGGCAACCATTCAGCTTCTATAAAAGTCAAAAAGTCGGGAAAAGTCGGAAGAGTCAGAGTCCGAATTTACGGCACGAAACTGATTGGTTTCAGGCAAATTGTCAGAGAAAAGTTGCGAAGAAAGAAGAATTTCGGGAGGACATTATGGGCAAGAACGGAAAAATTGTCGGCATTGATCTGGGCACAACCAACAGCGTCGTAGCGGTTCTCGAAGGCGGCAGCCCAACCGTGATTCCGACTGCAGAAGGCGGCAACATCGTCCCTTCGATCGTCGGTTTCAAGAAAGACGGCGAGCGGATCGTCGGCCAGGCGGCCAAGCGCCAGGCGGTGGTGAACCCCGAGAACACGGTATTTTCCATCAAACGATTCATCGGCCGGCGACTCGACGAAGTCACAGCTGAAACCAAGCGCGTGCCGTACACAGTCGTCGCCGGCCCGACCAACGACATTCGCGTGCGCATCGCCGCCACGAACAAGACGTACACACCGCAAGAGATCAGCGCCATGGTGCTGGCGAAACTCAAGGCTGACGCGGAAGCATATTTGGGCGAACCGGTCACACAGGCGGTCATCACCGTGCCTGCGTATTTCAACGATGCGCAGCGCCAGGCGACGAAGGATGCCGGCCAGATCGCCGGCCTCGAAGTACTGCGCATCATCAACGAACCGACGGCTGCGGCGCTCGCCTACGGCCTCGATAAGAAGAGCGACGAGACCATCCTCGTCTTCGACCTGGGCGGCGGCACCTTCGACGTGTCCGTGCTCGAAGTCGGCGACGGTGTGGTCGAGGTGAAGGCGACCAACGGGGACACACACCTCGGCGGCGACGATTGGGACGCCATGGTCATGGACTGGATGGTGGCCGAATTCCGCAAAGAGCAGGGCATCGATCTGCACGCAGATCGCGCAGCGCTGCAGCGGCTGCGCGAAGCAGCAGAGAAGGCCAAGATCGAGCTGTCGTCGATGCTCGAGACCGAGATCAACCTGCCGTACGTCACAGCGGACGCCAACGGTCCGAAGCATCTGATGATGAAACTCACGCGAGCGAAGTTCGAACAGCTGTCCGATGCGCTCGTAGTGCGGCTGCGCACGCCGGTCGAACAGGCGATGAAGGACGCCGGCCTGAAGATGGCCGACATCCACGAGGTTGTGCTCGTCGGCGGCGCCACGCGCATGCCGATGGTGCAGAACCTGGTACGTCAACTGACCGGCAAAGAGCCGAACAAGAGCGTCAACCCGGACGAAGTAGTGGCGATCGGCGCAGCGGTGCAGGGTGGCGTGCTGGCAGGCGACGTGAAGGATGTGCTGCTGCTGGACGTGACGCCGCTGACGCTGAGCATCGAAACGATGGGCGGCGTAGCGACGCCGATGATCGTGCGCAACACGACGATTCCGGTGAAGAAGACAGAGATCTTCTCGACAGCCGAGGATAGCCAGAACGCAGTAGACATCAAAATTTGTCAGGGCGAGCGCCCAATGGCAAATGACAACATGCTGCTGGGCCAGTTCCGCCTCGAAGGGCTGCCACCTGCACCGCGCGGTGTGCCACAGATCGAAGTAACTTTCGACATCGATGCCAACGGCATCCTGGCCGTCAACGCAAAAGATAAGGCGACGGGCAAAGAGCAGCGCATCTCGATCACAGCGAGCACGAACCTGAACAAGAAGGATATCGAGCGCATGGTGAACGAAGCGCAAGCCAATGTCGCGGCCGACGCGAAACGCAAGGAGTTGGTGGATGCGCGCAACGCTGGCGATCAAGCCATCTACCAGACGGAGAAGGCACTGCGCGACCTCGGCGATAAGGTCGGCAGTACTGAGCGGGCGGAGGCGGAAGCACAGATCAACGACCTGCGCGCGGCGCTCAAGGCCGACGACACCGACCGCATCCGCCGCACGGTGGATGCGCTGCTGGTGATGGTGCAAAAGATCAGCGCAGGCACAGATTCGGGCACGAATTCAGGCGCAAACGAAAGCCCAAAGAATGACGACGGCGTCGTCGAGGGCGAGTATCGGGCGGTATGAGGAAAATAGTAACTACTCAGGCCCAAATCAGTATTTCCCGCGAAACACACTATTTTCTCCCCCTTCGGGGGAGAAAATAGTGTGTTTCGCGTTGGAAATCTGACTATTTCTCCCCGGCCTCCAGGCTCATCTCCGGATAGCGCGCCGCCACATCAACGATCTGCGACGGCGGCGCACCTTTCAGCTGTACATCGAAGAACGCGAGCATCATGTCATCGATCAGCGGCATGACGCGTGACGCGGCGATGGGCCCTTTCAGGCCAAGGTATGGTGCGAGCGGCGAGAAAAGCGGGATGAGTGTGAAGTCGTAGTGTTTCGCACCGCGAATCGAGGTGCGCCAGCGCGGGCCGGACGAAGCGTCGAAGAAGCGGCCGAGGCGCGCGTCATTGGCGTCGCCGGTCCATTCCTCGCTGCGCAGATAAAGTGCCGGACAATCGAGGCCGGCGGCGACGAGCGGGTCCGGCACAGGTTCGATCCATGTGTCCTGGCCGACGAGCGCCTTACAGCGCGGGTCGCGCGCGCAGGCGATCACCACAGCGCCGCCGCCGGTGCTGTGGCCGAAAAAGCCAACGTGGCTGAGATCGAGCCGAGTGGACAGGCGCGCGTCATCACGATTCATGCGTTCAAGCTCATCGAGCACGAAAGTGACATCGTGTGAATAGACATCTTCGAGCCGCTGCGAAGCGGGTAGAAACTCCGGCGTGCCACGCTTCGGCAGCAGGCTGCGATCGTTCGGGATGACCGTGCCATCATCAAACGTCGCGGCCAGTGCGCCGTACGGATGATCGATCGCAACGACGACATAGCCATGGCTGGCGAGCGACTCGCTCTGGTTGGCGTTGATCTGGCGAAATCCACCCCAGCCATGCGAATAGATGAGCACCGGCCAGCGCGCCTGCGACGTATCCCACGGCGCGTCGACGACGGCATTACCGGCGATCAGGCCCGCGTGGCTGAAGGCAAACGCCGGCAGCTTCACCCAGGCGGCGATGGCCGGCCCCATGGCGTCGGCGCGAGACAGCCACGCAGCCGGCCGCGCGCCCGGCTGCGCTTCAGCCGGATACCAAACCTGCACCATCACGCGCCGCTTGTCATCGGGGGCGGCGGTGAAAATTTCGTCGCGAGCGGCATCGGTCGCTGCGAACGACAGCGTGCCAACGGCGTACGGGCCATTCGGATGCGGCAGTCTGGGCACAGGGAAGAGTATGCCGAATACGAGGCCGAGCACGGCCAATAATCCCGACACGAAAGTAATCAATGAAACCCGGCTTCTAATAAACCGGGTTTCGTATAGCACAACGCCGAGATACGCCGGAACAAGCTGCCAGCGCGCACCCTCACCGAACAGATGCGCTGTCAAAGCGACGAGCGGTGCAGCAATGACAACGATGCGCACGACACCGCTTGGTCGCAATCGCATATCAATGACCCACGCGGCGGCCCACACCAACAGGAAGACCCACTCCAAAGTTCTCATTGTTATTTAAAGCACAGTTCGACACTGCCCAAAACTCCAAAATCCGCCCGGATCGTCTCACCTGCAGACGCCGGATATACATCGCACACCACGCCCGTAGTGACGAATTCGCCAGCCTTCAACTGCAGGCCGAAGCGCGGCAGCTCATTCGCCAGCCAGGCCAGCGCATGCAACGGGCTGCCCAGCACCGCCGCACCAGTACCTGTGCGCACCATCTGGCCGTCGACGCGCAGCGTCACCTCATGCGACACCAGATCGAGTGCACGCCAGGCTGCAAATTCCGCTCCGCGCACCCACGCACCATGAATAGCATTGTCGGCGGCGATGCTCGGTGCACCCACAGCCGACCAGTCTTCAAAACGATGATCGACGATCTCGATGCCCGGCAGCGCAGTCCCGACGAAGCGCGCGATCGTCTCGGCCGTGTATGGCACATCCGACGCAGGCACATCGACGCGCATATGAAAAGCAAACTCCGGCTCGATCGTGCGCAAGGTGAAATCCTCCGCGCGCAGCGCCACCGGCCCAACGTAAGTCGACGATGAAAGCAATCGGCCAAACAACGGATGCGGCACCTGCAGCTGCTCGCGCGCAAGCGCGCTCGTACACGCTGTCTTGTAACCGATCGTCGCACCGCCGAGTTCGGCGACGAGCCTCTCCTGCACCGCATACGCCTGCGTCAGCGTCTGTGGGCGCAGTGCCTCAGGAATCGCCTGCATCTTGCGCGGAGTGCGTCGCAATTCCGCCAGCCAGTTCGCCGTTCGACCGTTCGGAGTATCCATGGCCGGATTATCTACGGCACGTGAAATTCGACGATCAGCGCATGATCCGGCGCTGCAGCGCCGCCCGCATCAAATGCAGGCATGCGTTCCAACGCACCTTCCGGGCGATACAGGCCAAATTTCACTGTGTACGTCCCCGGCGACAACGGTGCGCTGGGAACGATGCGCCGCACGTCACGCACAAGATCACCGCGGCGCCACCAGCGCGCAGGGAATTCGCCGCCCGCCGCTGGTCCGTCGCGCTGACCCAGCATGCGCCCCTGCGAGTCATACAACTGCGCGAACACCGTGTATTCAGCATCAACGTCAGCGGTGACGATCCACAACACATCCAATGCCACGGCGCCATCTTCCATACGCCGTGCACTCGCCTGCGCCGCCGCCGCACTCAGATGTGGCAGGCCCTCATTCGACGCGGCATTGCTCGGCGAGACCAGCGACGCCGCCGCATAGCGCTGCCGGCCCGTCGGCGCACCCGAGCCGTCATACGTCGGCAGCATCCCATCGTGCACGCCGATTGCAAAATCGTAATAGCCAACGTCCAGCCGCAGCAGCGACGGCATCGTCAACGTCACTAGCTGTGGCAGCCGCAGGCGATAACGATCAGCGACGATTTCACCCACCCGCCAGCGCGTCGTCTGATACATCCCACCACCCGGGTACGTATCCATACCGACGAGCTCGACATCGCCGGGGCCGAAAAGTTTGATGAACACGCTCAGGTCGCGCGTGATCGGCTGCAGTGCCTGCCAGTACAACGTGACATCCAGCAGATCCCCCGGCGCTACGCGCTGGCGTGAATTGTTCACTTCGAAGCCGATCCAGCGCACAGCGTCACCGAAGCGAAGCTCGGTGCGTGTCATCGTCGCCGGCAACGCTGATTCCATCGTGAAGCGAGCCGGCTCAACGTACGCCGGGCGCAGCCATGCGAACGGCGAAACGAAGGTCAGCAGCGCCAGCGCTGCGGCAAGCACGCGCGTCGGCCAGCGCGTACGCAGCGCATCCTGCACACGCAGCAACCCGACGGCAAGCAGCAGCGTGATCGCGCAGACGACGGGGAACAGCAGCCGCCCCTGACTGGCGAGCGTAATCGACGTCCAGCGCAGCAGGGCGCCGAAGGCAACGGCGAGCGCCGCAGCGCATTGCAGCGCAATCAGCGCGGCACCCACATCGATCGTGCGACGGCGCAGATCGCGCAGCGCACTGCGAATTTCAGCGAACAGCCCGATGCCGGCGGTGACGAGCACACATTCGTACGCGGCGTACATCCACTGTGGAATCGGGATATTCACCGCGCCAAACATGCCGATATACGCCGTCAGGAAGCTGCGCCATTCGCCGATCAGTTCGAAAAGCGTGGCGTTCGGCACACGCGGCCCGGCGATGGTGGCCATCATCTGCGTGCCGGTCGGGTCGCCGTACAACAGCAGGTTGCGCACGTAGAACCAGCCGGCAATGGCGGCCGTCGGCAGCGCCACAGCCAGCACAATTCCAAAGATGCGCCACAGGGGTCGGCGCAGGCGCAGTTCATTCAGCAGGACGAACGCCGGCACGGAAATCGCCAGCGCCAGGCCGGATGCCTTCGTCAGCGCCGCCCCACCGAGCAGTGTGCCGAGCAGAAGCGCGCTGCGCACACTCGCACCGCGGCGCAGCATGCGCGCACCGAGCCACAGCGACAACGACGACAGTGCGACCGCGAGCGTGTCGTTGTTCACCGACGCCATGATGTGTACGAACATCGGATTGAACGCGACCAGCGCAGCAGCCAGCGTTGGCAGGCGCGCATCCTGCGGCCGGAATTCGCGCGCAAATTCGCGCGCGATCGCGTAGACACAGACGACGGCGACGGCGCCAAAGCAGGCGCTGACGAGGCGAATCAGCATCACCGCCAGCACCGTGCCGCGCCACGGAAATTGCTCGGCGTCGCTGTGCAGCATCTGATTGCGATTGTGCGTTGCATCGGCACGGCCGAGCTGCGCATGCGGGTTGAACTGCCAGAACTGCGCAAAGTCGCTGCGATCGATCGGCCGCACGAGCAGCGACATGGCAATGTAATAGAGCGGAGGCTGGCTCCCTTCCTGATGCCACGGCGCTTCGCTTTCAGACTGGCCAATGTGCTGCACGGGCAGCGCACCACCATTGGCGAGGTGCTGCACATACGCGTAATGGCGCGGCTCGTCGGAAACGTCGAGCAGCGGCGCATTCACGGCAAAGAGCACCGCCGTGAAAAGATACAGCACAAGGATGATCAGCAGCGAACGATGGTTACGAAACACGCCGGGCGATGATAGATGATTTTGAGAGCACTTCATGAAAAGATGTATTCGATGCTTCACAAAATCTTTTCCTCGTGATAATTCGACGTGTTCGCCGCACTGGGCGGCGTGCGTAATTGAAAATCAGTAGGACGGAGGCACAGGAATGATTCGGATTGTGACAGACTCCAACGCAGATCTCAGCAGTGCACAGGCAGAGGCGCTCGGCGTGAGTGGCATGGGCTACACGTACGTCAGCTTCGGTGACAAAAGCTACCGCACGTTCGTGGAACTCAGCACCGAGCAGTTTCATGAAATGCTGAAGACCAATCCGCTTTTCCCAAAGACGTCCGCTCCTTCAGTCGGTGATTTCGAAGGCGTGTATGCAAAACTAAAAGGGGACGAAGTCATCTCGCTGCACATCTCGCGCGACCTGAGCGGCACCATCGCCAGCGCGGAAACAGCGGCACAGATGATGAATGGCGACCCAAAAATCGCCATCGTCGACACGCGCTCGATTAGTGCAGGTGAAACACTGTTCATCACTGAAGCGCGCCGTATGATCGACGCTGGCCACAGCCTGGCAGAAATCAAGGCGGCGATGGAAGCAATGACTTCGCGCGTACGTATGCATGTGATCTTCGACACGCTCGAAAATCTGAAGCGCGGCGGCCGCGCCAGCAATGCACAAGCCTTCCTCGGCGGCCTGCTGCAGATGAAGCCAATTCTGACCGTAAAGAACGGCAAGCTCGAACCACTCGAGCGCGTGCGCACGATGAGCAAAGCGGTCGCCCGTTTGAAGGAGATCGTGGTCCACGATCTCAAGGGCGTCGCAGCACCGAAGGTGGCGATCATCCATGCTGCAGCGCCGGCCGCCGCCGAGCAGCTTGCGACCGAATTGACGAACGCGCTGGGCACCAACACACCGATGGTTGTCGAGGCTGGACCGGCGATCGCCGCACATTCCGGCCCCGGCGCGATCGGCGTAGCGTATCTGGTGTAGGGAAGTGGAGAGTCAGAGTAAAGAGTGGAGAGCCTGCGTTGACACTCTGACTCTTTACTCTGACTCTTTACTCTGACTCTGACTCTTTACTCACGAAAGCACCGCCCCGGCAAACGCGCCGTGCCCGCGCAGAAAAACGTCAATCAGCATCGGCTTCTTGCCTTCGAGCTGCACTTCGAACAACTGCAACAAGCCATCGCCGCACTGCACGAAACACTGGTTGTAGTCGGCGACGACGGTGCCGTTCGACGCCTTGCTGGGCAGATCGCCGCTCGCCATGTGCGCACGCACAATCTTCAACTGCAGGCCGTTCCAGCGTGTGAACGCCGACGGCCACGGCGACATCGCGCGCACGTGACGCTCGATCTCGTCAGCGCGGCGCGACCAGTCGATGCGGCCCTGCTCCTTCGTCATGCGCGGGGCAAACGTCACAAGCGCTTCGTTCTGCTGCTTCGGCCGAATGCTGCCGTCAAGCCAGCCGGGCAGCGTCTCAATGAGCAGATCAGCACCAAGGTGCGATAGGGCTTCGGTGAGCAAGCCGGCGGTGTCGTCCGGTCCGATGCGAATTTCTCGCTGCGACAACATCGGCCCTGAGTCGAGGCCGGCTTCCATCAGCATGATCGTCACACCAGTCATCACATCACCAGCGGCGATCGCCGCGTTGATCGGCGCTGCACCACGCCAGCGCGGCAACAGCGACGCATGTACGTTGATGCATTTGTGCGGCGGCAAATCGAGCACGTCGCGCCGCAGAATCTGCCCAAACGCGGCGACAACGATGACGTCCGGCGCGTACGAGCGCAGCGCTTCCACAACTTCCAGCGGCTTGAGTGACGGCGGCTGCAACACAGGAACCCCACGCGACACAGCCAACTGCTTCACCGGCGACGCCGCCAGCGCCTTGCCACGGCCAGCCGGCGCATCGGGCTGAGTCACTACCGCGACGACTTCGTACGCTTCCAACAGCGCCGCCAAGGAAGGCACAGCAAACTGCGGCGTGCCCATGAATAAGATGCGAGACATAGGTGAAGTGTAATGATGAGTGGGGGTCAGAGTGAAGAGTCAGAGTAGATGTCAATATCCGTTAAATTTTTCATCACACAACGCATTCGCAGATGCTATGCCCACTCTCAACTCTGACTCTCTACTCTCTACTCTCTGCTCCGCCTCTGTTTCACCGCTTCATAGATCACCAGCGCCGCCGACGTAGCGACGTTCAGTGAATTGATGCGGCCGAACATCGGGATGCGCACGGCGGCATCGGCGTACTGCAGCCAGAACGCAGTCAAGCCATATTTTTCCTCCCCCATCAAAATTGCGCACGGTCGCCGAAAATCAAACTCAGTAAACAGCATCGGCGGCTTGCCTGCGACGTCGTTGGGCGTCGTCGCCACAGGCATGATGCCGTGCGTGCGCAGCCACGCAAGCATGTCACGCGACGTAGTTTGCGCTACCTGCATGCTGAACAGTGTGCCCTGCGATGCACGCACCACGTTGGGGTTCGTCAGATCTGCGACGGGATCGACGGTGATAAACGCATCGACGCCAGCGGCGTCGCACGTGCGCAGCATGGCGCCAAGATTGCCCGGCTTCTCGACCCGCTCAGCGACGAGCAGCAGCGCCGGCCGGTCCTGAGGCAGGCGCAGCGCGTCGAGCGCGAAGCGCGGGCGTGGCGCCACCGCCAGCCAGCCGTCCGGCCCATCACGATATGCCATCTTCTCGAACACCGGTGCACTGACTTCAAGGATTTCAACACCGGCATCACGCACACGCTGCAGCAAACGCGCGTGCGCATCCGGGCCGTGCGCCGGCTTGTGCAATGTCGGACATAGAAAAACCGTGCGCAACGCCATACCGCACTCCAGCGCCATTGCCAGAGGATCGTGGCCTTCAATCAGCATCAGGCCATCAGCGTCGCGCTGCTTTTTGTCGTTCAGGGCGACCACGTGCTTCACACGCGCATTGGTCAGCGAAGAGATAAGCATTAGTTGGGTTTTACCATACGAGTGGCGACCAGGGTATATCCGCCGTTGGGGATGAAATTTGACAGCGCATCGTCGCGCCGCCGTCACCCGGGGCGGCCGCTGGTCTGCCGCGGTGGACCACGCCGTTGGCGCGCTCACTTTCCGTCGAAAAAGTTCCGTCGAAAAAGCGCCGAAGGCGCCGCGCGCAATCTTGTTGCGCAGCGGAGTGGACGCAGCCCCAGCCCAGACCATCGGTCTGGGTGACGGCCCGCGTCATTTCGTGAAATCTGCCCCACGGCGGATGCGCCCGGTCGCCGCGGGTGCATCCGAGATTGGAGATAACGGCAGCTGTCGACACATCTCTCAATAACCTGACCTACTCTTATTTCCCATTTCTTTGTATTGCCCGAATACAAACGGTGAGAAACTCGCAGGGTCGAACAAAACGTTCGGGATAGTAGCTACTCATTTTCTTCTGGCGTTCAAAGCACCAGTGAACGATGATCTGCGTAATTACCAAATAACCAAACTGGATCCAAGTGGATCACACACGAGAAATTTACCTATGGAAATGCTACAAGCACTCAACTGGCGCTACGCGACCAAAAAGATGAACCCTGCCAAGGCTGTGCCGCAGGACAAGGTCGAGCGCATTCTGGAAGCTGCGCGCCTGGCGCCGACATCCAGCGGCCTGCAGCCGTTCGAGATCATTATGGTCACCAGCACCACCGTGCGCGAACGCATCAAGCCCATCGCATGGAACCAGGGACAGATCACCGACTGTTCACATCTGCTGGTATTCGCTGCGTGGGACAACTACACGCCCGAGCGCATCAATATGATGTTCGACCTCACCAATGAGATACGCGGATATACGAACGAGGGCTGGGAAAGCTATCGCAAATCTCTCCTGGAGAATTACCCGAAGAGAGACGCCCAGACCAACTTTGAACATGCTGCCCGGCAGACGTACATCGGCTTGTCCACGGCTCTGATTGCTGCGGCCAGTGAGGAAGTCGACAGCACCCCCATTGAGGGCTTCGATCCGAAGGCACTCGATGAGATTTTGAATCTGGGCGCCCGCGGGCTCCGCAGCGTCGTCATCATGCCGCTGGGTTATCGCCAGGAAGAGGGCGACTGGCTGGTCAACCAGAAGAAGGTCCGCAGATCACGTGACCAGTTCGTCACCGAAATCGCCTAGTAGTGCGTCCAGGCAAAACTTGTGAGCGTCTGCCCTGTGCGAACCTTGCCTACAACCCATATTGCGCTCACATTGCGACGCAGCAATTTCCCACGGGTGCGGTTGTGCATCCCAGACCGATGGTCTGGGCTAGGACTGCGTCGCGCCTTTGGCGCTTTTTCAGTCTTGAAAAAGCGTACTTCGATTCAGCCACGGTTTGTGCTGAAGGCGCGGCCCTGGCAACGGCGTGGCGCCGATATCAGGATGTTGAGTGGGGATCCGCAAGTTTTGCCTGGACGCACTACTAGGACGCGCAAAACGCAACGGGCAGTCGATCATCTTATTCGCTCAACGCCACCGTCATGCAGGAATTCTTGCAGCTAATGATCGCCAACTTCGACAATACGTAACGACTCAGGCCAGCTATTTTTCCAACGCGAAACACACCATTCTCTCCCCCGAAGGGGGAGAGAATGGTGTGTTTCGCGGGAAATACTGATTTGGGCCTGAGTAGTTACGACAATACCAATAAGACCAGCGTGCAAAAGACGTGCAAAAGACGTGCAAAAGGAGCGCGAAGAAATGAATCACCACCGCATCGGAATCATCCTCATCCTGGTAATGTTGCTGATCGGCATCGTCGCGTATCCGATGCTGCCGGAGATCGTGCCGACGCACTACGGGATCGACGGGATGCCGAACAATTTCGGTCCGCGCTGGATCGCTGCGTTCATGGCGCCGCTGGCATCACTGCTGATTTTCGTGCTGTTCGAATATCTGCCGCGTCTGGATCCGATGACGCGCCGCGATCCGCAACGCTTCTCGTACGAAAGCTTCCGCCCGACGCTGCAGCGCTGGAGCACGGCCTTCCTGCTGTTCATACTGCTGACGCATATAGTGCAGCTTCTGGGCGTATTCGGCTATCACGGCGAAACATTTCGCATTTTGTTCGGTGGAATCGGCTTGCTCTTCGCAGCGCTGGGCAACGAGATGGGGCGGCTGCGGCCGAACTCGTTCGCCGGCATCCGCGTGCCGTGGCTGATGAATGACGAAGCGGCGTGGCGGCTGGCGCATCGCTGGGCCGGGCGCGCGTTCGTCATCGGCGGCGTCGCAGCGCTGCTGTGTGCGATCACGCTGCCGATGAAAATTGCGAGCGTGGCTGCCCTTGTCTGCATCGGGGGCGCGACGGTGGTCACACTCGTCGGATCGTATGCAGCCGCGCTGCGCACCGGGAGAAAAGCATGATGCCGAGCCGTGCAGCTCAATTGTGCACTATTAGGTGCTACGTGCATGTGCCATGTGCATTGGTTTACAGCAGCGCATCCTATAATTCGACACATATGCGCGACGTACTCAGCAAAACCTTTCACGCACTTGCGGATCCGACACGGCGCGAAATTTTGCAAATGCTGAGCAAGCAGGACATGGCCGCGGGAGAAATTGCTGCACATTTCGACATGTCGGCACCGAGCATATCTCACCATTTGAGCACGTTGAAACAGGCTGAGCTCGTGCGTGGCACACGCAACGGACAGTCGATCATCTACTCGTTCAACGCCACCGTGATGCAAGAGGTCATGCAAATATTGATCACAACGCTCGACATCGACCATTCTGCAAAGCAGACTACTGCGAACTTTTCATCAAAAACGTAACTGCTCAGCCTGCGTCAAAATCTGCCGAGTCGCATGATCATGCGCACTTTAGACGGCAGTACACGGCAGGCTAAATCGTCGTATTCAAGCCCATATGAATAGCAGGTTGGTCATTTTCCTTCTCTTTGCTGCGATGGTCCTGATCGGCGTAGTGGCCTTCCCGTTCATGCCGAACACCGTGCCGATCCATTACGGACCCGACGGCATGCCGAACAGCTTTGGTCCCCGCTGGATCGCCGCATTTTCCGTTCCACTGAATTCGATTTTCCGGACGGCGCTGTTCCTGTTCGCCCCTCGCATCGCTCGACTGATTCGGCGCAAGCAATCCGCCTTCGCATACGAAGACATTCGCAACACGCTGCGACGCTGGTGCATGGCCTATCTGGCGTTCATGCTGCTGACTCAGGTGGTGTTGGTCATGGGTGTGTTCGGATATTACGGCGAACCCATGCGCATCCTCACGTGTGGCGTAAGCATTCTGATCATCACATTCGGCAACGAAATGGGGCGGCTGCGCTGGCGTTCGATTTTCGGCATGCGCGTGGCCTGGCTCATAAAAAATCAAGCGGCCTGGATTCTTGCCCCCCGCCAGGCCGGGCGCATCTTCTTCATCTGCGGCGCTGTCTTGTTGCTTAGCGCAGTGCTGCTGCCGATGCAATTCTCGCGCCACATCATGATGATCTCCATCAGCATGGCGATCATCTTCTCGCTGATCAGTTCGTATGCCATCGCACAACGCACACCGCAGAAAATCTAATGCCAACGCCCCTGTTCGCCGCCTCTGCACAATTTGCCATTATTGTGGCCAGCGTAGTCATACTCACATTCGTGCTGCGTCGCAGGTATTCAGCACGCTGGTCGTGGTGGGCCGCGGGAGTGCTGGCTTTCGTCGCCTCACTGCTGCGGCTGCCGCTGCTGGCGGCCGTGAACGCATATGCGCCGGGCCTCGCGCTTGCGGTTGCGCTGCTCAGTTCGGGCCTGTTCGAGGAAGGCGCGCGCTTCCTCGTGATGCACAGACTGGCGCGCAGTGTGCGCGACTGGCCGTCGGCGGTCATGTTTGGCGCAGGCCATGGCGGCGTTGAGGCGATCCTAATCTTCAGCTTTGCGCTGATAAACACTGCGGTGCTGCTGCTGAATGGCGACGCGCTCATTGCACAGATACAGACTACCGCGCCAGCGCAGGCCGAAGCGCTGCGCACACAAATCGCACTGCTGAACAACACGCCGCTGTGGCAATTCGCGCTCGGCGCATGGGAACGCGTGCCAGCGCTGCTGCTGCACATCACAGCGAGCATCCTCGTCATGCGCGCCGTGCGCGACCACGACGCACGCTTTCTCTTCGCCGCGATCGCGCTGCACATCGCGCTGAACACACTGGCCGTGCTGACCCAGCAACAGTTCGGCGTAATCGCGGCAGAAGCAGCGTTGACGATTGCGGCGCTCGGCTGCGCGTGGATTATTTTTTCACAGCGCCGACGCGACCCTGCGGAGCCAGGCGCAGCAGATCCTGCGGCGACAGCTTGAACACCGTGCTCGGCGTGCCCGCCGCAGCCCACAGAAATTCGTAGCTCAACAGGTCTTCATCGATCAACGTGAGCAGCGGCTGCGCATGCGCAAGCGGCGGCACGCCACCGATGGCGAAGCCGGTCACGTCGCGCACGAAGTCGGCGTCGGCCTTGCCGACGGGCTGGCCGAGCAGCGCCACGAGCTTCGCCTCATCGACCCGATTCGCGCCGCTGGTGAGCACGAGCACACCGCGGCCATCGTGCGCACGAAAGATGATCGACTTCACGATCTGCGCCACTTCACAGCCAACGGCATTCGCCGCATCCTGCGCAGTGCGCGTTCCCTGCGGAAATTCGCGCACCTGCGCGTCGATGCCATGCTGCTGCAACACCGCGTACACGCGGCGCGAGGCGGGGGGAAGCTCTATGTCACTCATGGATGCGGAATATACAAGTAGAGAGTGATCTGACTCTTTACTCTGACTCTTTACACTCCCAACGGCCGCATATAATCTTCAACATTCCAATGACCCACTAGCCGCCGCAATGCCGATCGACACCAGAGCCCCGCAGGGTTCCGGGTCGACGTGCAGCGCGGCGTTTTTTATTTCCCCTGTGGACGCGCGCACGAAACAAAAGCAGAAAAAACGTAACGACTCAGACCTAAATCAGTGTTTCGCGTAGGAAAACTGGTTGGCCTGAGCAGTTACGAAAAACGCAAGAAAACAACATGGAAGAGAAACTGGAAGGAATCGAACAGCGCTCCGAGCAGCTCGCGCAGCAGATGGCGGATCCGGCGATTGCCAACGACTACGCACGCTACGCTGAGCTTGCGAAGCAGCACAGCGAAATGCAGCAGATCGTGCAGAAGTACGGCGAGCTCAAGAAAGCACGCAAAGACCTGCAAGAAAAC
This sequence comes from Anaerolineae bacterium, assembly GCA_947476335.1. Taxonomy (GTDB): domain Bacteria; phylum Chloroflexota; class Anaerolineae; order J036; family Brachytrichaceae; genus CANJQH01. Next base: position 15,384 of record CANJQH010000057.1, read on the forward strand.
GAAGAGATGGCGACGGGCGACGATGAGCTGGCGGAAATGGCGCAGGCTGAAATTGAACCGCTGAAGATGCGCATTGCTGCGCTAGAGAACGAGATCAAGCTGTTGCTCGTGCCGAAGGACCCGCGCGACGAGCGCGATGTGATCGTCGAAATTCGCGCCGGCGCCGGCGGCGACGAGGCCGGCCTGTTCGCGGCGGACCTGTTCCGGATGTACACGCGTTACGCGGAAAATCATCGCTGGAAAGTCGAAGTACTCGACGAGTCCGAGAGTGGCATCGGCGGCTTCAAGGAAGTCGTCTTCGCAGTGAAAGGCAAAGGTGCATATTCGCGGTTGAAGTTCGAGAGCGGCGTGCATCGCGTGCAGCGCATCCCAGCGACCGAGGCGAACGACCGCATCCATACGAGCACCATCACCGTAGCAGTGCTGCCGGAAGTCGACGAATTGGAGATCACGATTCCCGACGGCGATCTGCTGATCGAAACGTATCGCTCGCGCGGCGCCGGCGGCCAGAACGTGCAGAAAAACGAAAGCGCGATTCGCATCACGCACAAGCCATCCGGTCTGGTCGTCGCCGTGCAGGACGAACGCAGCCAGACGCAAAACCGCCTGCGCGCGATGAGCGTGCTACGCGCGCGCCTCTATGAACAGGAAGAGCAGAAGCGCCATGCGCTGATGGCCGCAGAGAAGAAGGGCCAGATCGGCACGGGCGACCGCAGCGAGAAAATCCGCACCTACAACTTCCCACAAAGCCGCATCACTGACCACCGCATCGGCATGGACAAGTTCCAGATGCAGGCGGTGCTCGACGGCGACATCGACGATTTCATCGACGAGCTCGCCGCGCGCGAACAGTCGGAGAAGCTGCAGGCGGCGGGGGTGTGAAGGGGGGAGTGGAGAGTGGAGAGTAGAGGGTCAGAGCAACGCTCACTCGTGATCCCGTTCCGACTCTCTACTCTGACTCTCTACTCTGACTTCAAACTACAAATGAATCGGCATCCCATCGATGCCGTGCGCCGCTTCCATCAGCGCCTCGCTCATCGTGGGATGCGCGTGCACGGCGGCGGCGATCTGCTCGGGGGTGAGCTCAGCGCTCTTGGCGAGCACAAACTCCGGCAACATTTCCGTGACGTCGGGGCCGATGCAATGCACGCCGAGGATTTCACCATACTTGGCGTCGGCGATGAGTTTGACGAAGCCATCGACGTTGTTCAGCGCGAGCGATTTGCCGTTGGCGCGGAACGGGAACTTGCTGACCTTCACCTGATAGCCGCGCTCCTTGGCCTGCGCTTCAGTCAGGCCCATGCTGGCGACCTGCGGATGCGTGTAGGTGCAGCGCGGCATGGCCTCATAGTTCAGCTTATTGATGTGGCCTTCGTACTTGCCGAGCATAGCCGCGATTGATTCAGCAGCGACGACTCCCTGCGCCGACGCCACGTGCGCCAGCGCCAGCTTGCCCGTCACGTCGCCGATGGCGTACACGCTCGGCAAATTCGACGCCATGTGGTCGTCGACCTGAATAAAGCCGCGCTGATCGAGCGCCACGCCCACCGCATCGAGGCCAATGCTCGACGTGAGCGGCTGCACGCCGACGGACATGAGCACCCAGTCGGCCTTGAGCGTCTGCTCACCGCCCTTTGCATCAGTGATCTTCACGCTGACGCCGTCGACTTCGACTGCGGCGCTTTCGACTTTGACGCCGGCCATCGTCTTGATGCCAGCGCGGCTATATGAACGCGCCATCTCGGCGCTGATCTCCTCATCCTCGAGTGGCAGGATGCGCGGCAGGGCTTCAAGCACCGTGACGTCCGTACCATATGCATGGAACACATATGAAAATTCCATGCCGATGGCGCCGCTGCCGATGACGATCATGCTCTTCGGTGCGATCTGTGCTTCGAGCAACTGGCGATACGTAAACACACGCTTACCATCCGGCACAAGACCCGGCAGCGAGCGCGGCTTCGCACCCGTGGCCACGATAATGTACTTCGCCGTCACCGTACGTTCATCATTGCGCGACTCGACCATGATCGTATTCGCGTCTTTCAGTACACCTTCTCCGATGAAGATCTGCACATTATTCTTCTTCATCAGGAAGTCAACGCCCTTCACCATACGATTGCTGACTTCGCGGCTGCGGCGATGAGCAGCGCCATAGTCGGCACGCATGCCTTCCACCGTGATGCCGTAAGTTTTCGCGTCGGCAAAAAGTTCGACGATCTCGGCGTTGCGCAGCAACACCTTCGTCGGGATACAACCCCAGTTTGCGCAGATGCCGCCCATGGCTTCGCGCTCGATAAGCGCAACCTTAAGGCCAAGCTGCGCAGCACGAATGGCCGCAACATATCCGCCCGGGCCGCCGCCGAGCACTGCAAGATCGAACGCCGGAGCGCCGGCGGAAGTAGTGGAGGAGACAGACATGGGCGGAATTATCGCACCGGGGGAAGGAGTCGATAGTGACAGTCGATAGTGATAGTCGATAGTGATAGTGGGACTTTTCGTGCATCGGCTGCTTTGTGCCATTCGCCATTCGCTATCCACTATCACTATCCACTATCACTATCCACTATCACTATCACTATCGACTATCTACAATTGCCCCCATGCACATCGAAACCCGCGCCATCCACACCGCACGCAAGCCTGATCCGATCACCGGGGCTGTGGCGCCGACGCTGGTCATGTCGACGACATTTGCGCGCGACGAGAACTATGCCGTGCCAGGCGAGCACATCTACGGCCGCACGAGCAACCCGAACCGGCGGGCGCTCGAAGAGGTGTATGCCACACTCGAAGGGGGCGCGGCGGCGATCGCGTATGCGTCGGGCCAGGCGGCGTCAAACGCGCTTTTTCAGTGCATGAATCCGGGCGAGCACGTAGTGTTGCCACGCGAGATTTACTTCGGCACGCGCGCGCTGTTCGACACACACTTCTTGCGCATGGGCATCGAAATGACGCCAGTGGGCGGTGCGAACCTTGCGGAGCTGCGAGCGGCACTACGGCCGAACACAAAACTGGTATGGGTGGAAACGCCATCGAATCCGCTGCTGCAGATCACGGACATCGCGGCGGCGGCGCGAGCGGCACACGAAATCGGCGCGGCGTGCGTGGTGGACAACACATGGGCGACGCCATTCTGTCAGCAGCCGCTCGCGCTCGGCGCGGATGTGGTGCTGCATTCGACGACGAAGTATTTCGGCGGGCACAGCGACGTGACCGGCGGCGCGCTGGTCTTTCGGCAGGACGATGCGCTGTATGCGCGCGCGCGCAGCGTGCAGGGCCTCGGCGGCGCAGTGCCGTCGCCGTTCGATTGCTGGCTGATTCAGCGCAGCATTCCATCGATGGCATATCGGCTGCGTGCGCACACGGAGCACGCGGCAAAGGTGGCGGAATTCCTGGCCGAACACCCGGCCGTGAGCGCGGTGCACTACCCCGGCCTGGCATCGCATCCACAGCACGCGATTGCACGCGAACAGATGCGCGCATTCGGCGGCATGCTGTCCTTCGAAACCACCGGCGGGCGCGAGGCGGCGCTGCGCACAGCCGGGCGCGTGCAGCTGTTCAAGCGGGCCACCAGCCTCGGCGGCTACGAAAGCCTGATCGAGCACCGCGCCTCCGTCGAAGGCCCGGCGTCGACCGCGCCGGCCGGCCTGCTGCGCTGCTCAATCGGGCTGGAACACCCGGATGACCTGATCGCCGATCTTAAAGAGGCGCTGGAATCATGAGTAACTTTGACCTGCCACTCACCCTTGCGGCAGCGACGTTGCTGCCGATCGTGCTCGGCGCACTGGTCGGGCTGCGCTTCTGGCGCAGGCGGCGCGTGATCCTCGGCAACGTCGTAGCGTCGGCCGCCGTCGGCGCAGTGATCCTGTTTCTGATCGCGCAGACCTTCGGTATGTTTTTTTCATGCTCGGTCGACGTCGATCCGAGCTGCGGCACCCAGGCGACGCTCGACTTCGCCACGCGCGTGCTGATCGGGCTGGCGCTCGTCGGCTGGGTCGACGTCTTCGTGCTGATGATCCTCGGCGGCGTCATCGACGACCGCGCGCGCAAGCGTTCCGTGCGGATGGAAGACTTGTGAGAGTAGAGAGTGGACGGGATCAGCCCACTCTCTACTTTCTACTCTTTACTCATCGCCCGCTACTTGCCCCGCACGAACGGCACGCGCACGCGCTTCGGCTCGATGTAGCCGAGCGGATGCAACGCATCGAAGCCCTTCGCCAGGCTGACGTAAATTTCGATCGTCTGCGTCGTCACGTCGCCGGCGGCGGGCATCGACAACGTCAGCGTGCCGCTGAGCGCGGCGCCGTTCGCCACACTCGACGGATCGGCCGTCAGCGTCACGTCCGCCTCGTCCGTGCCGGTGATCACCGAGAGCTGCAGCCACGGCACGTCGGTGCTCGCCGTCCAGTCGAGCGCGCCGTCGCCGGCGTTGCCGATGTGCAGCACGTCGGTCACCGGCGTGGTCGCGCCGGTGGAGACGCTCCAGTTGAAGCTGAGCGGCCCGGCGGTAAGCGTCGGACCGAGCAGGTCGGTATCGTCGTCGACGACGACGGTGATGCTGGCGCTGGCGGATAGGCCGTTGGCGTTCGTCGCCGCCAGTGTGATCACGTGCGTGCCGATCGCCAGGTCCTGCGCGGAGATCTGCTCCCCGGTGCCCAGCGCGCCGGCGATGCTCGAAGTCCAGACAAGGTCAGCACCGGTCACGCCGCCCTGCTGCCAGTCGAACGCGGCGCCGCTGAAGTTCACCAACTGCCCGTAGTGAATGTGCAGGCCGGTGTTCGGCGTCAGGATCAGCGGAAGGGGCGGCTTGGCGGCCATTTCGAAAATGGCGCCGTCACTCGAACCTGTGTTGGCGCCGTCCGATGCGATCACGCGGAACCGCCCGGTCCCGCCGCCGAGCGTCGACGCATCGATCGACGCGCTCCTGCTGGTGAGGCCGGACTGCACGCCGACCCAGGTATTGCCGCCGTCGTTCGAATAACGCACGTCGAAGGTGAGCGCATCGCCGTCTGCGTCAGAGGCGGACCAGTTCAGCGTCACCGTGCCAGTGACCGGGTTCGGCGCCCCCTGCAGCGCGACGCTGCTGACCGTCGGCACGTGTGCGCTGACGGCGCGGCTGGCGAGTACGGCGCCATCGGAGACGCGGATGATTTTCACCATGCGCGTGCCTGCTGCGAAGTGGATGATGCGGCCGAAGGTGGGAGTATCGGTATTGTTGTCGGGCGGGATCGGTGCAAAAGTGGAGTACGAAAGCTGCGCGCCGTTGGCGTCGTAGAGGCCGATCGCGTAGGCGCCGGCTTCGTCCGGCGAAATCGAGTTGGCCACGGACGAGCGCGTGAGCGATTCGATGACGGCCGAGTTCGACAAGATTCGGCCGGAGACGTGCAGGAAATCGCCGGAGATTTTCACCACCTCCGGCTCGACAGTTCCGTCCGGGCGCGACGGATGCGACGCCATCCACGTGCGCATGCCTTCGTAGGTGTAATCGCTGATCCACTGATTGCTGCAGTACGACATGACGTCGTACCAGGTCGTGCCTGGGTAAATCGCGCGCGCGACTCCGTAGGCGGGGTCGCCGGCGTCGAAGCCTTCGGCGTTGTTGTTGGCGCCGATCTGCCCGCCGGTGTAGGGATACGAACCATCGCTGGCGGAATTTTTGCAGGTGGAAGCGCTGGCGGTGGGATGCGCACGGCCAAGCGTGTGGCCGATTTCGTGGGCGGCGTACCAGTCGGCGTACGAGCCGTCGGCGTCCCAGCCGCCGAGCATTCCCGGCGCCACGCCGGCCGGCCCGGATGACACGTTCGTCGCGCAGCAGGCCTGGCCGCGCGGGAAGGCGCCGGCTGCATCGGAGATGAAACCATAGAAGAAGCGGCTGCTCGCGATGCCGTCATCGCTGCGCATGATGCCCATTTGTCCGTTGGTGTAGGCGCTGGCGCACAGGTTGTCGACGCAGGAGCCGTCCGTCTGCATGACCTTCGGGCCGAGCGCGTCGTCGTACTGCAGCCACAGCGTCGGATGCAGCCCGGGCTGCGAACCGGTTCCGCCGTCGAAGGTGATCTTCGAGGCGAGCGGGTACGCGCGGATGAGCCACGAATAGGTCTGTATCACGTCCTTGATCAGGCGCGGGTAGTAAATCTTGTTTCCGACCTTGTAGCCCCACATCACGAAATTCACCTTCAGCGCTGCGGAGGACTGGAAGGTGAGCGCGCCGCTCGTCAGTGAGTTGTCGGAGTAGCTGCTTTCTATAGGCGCGTGATACGGATTCAGCGATGCGCTGAGATAGAGCGGCGTGCCGCTGTTCGCCGGCAGCCAGCTCCACGGCAGTTCGAAGAGAAAGCTGTCGTTCAAGTTGGAGCGGCTGGGCGACGCGCGCACGGTCAGGTTCGTGCCGACGCTGTTGACGGGCAGCACGCTGTCGAGGAGCGTACCGCCGGCGTCGGTGCGGTAGAGACGCGCGGTGACGCCGGACACGTTCGGCCCGTCGGATTTGACGAACACACGCACGAACGTGCGCCGCCCCTGGATCAGCGTGACGGACTTTTCGACGCCGGAGCCCGAGCCCTTCTGAATGCCCTGCGTAATGGACATGCCGGTGACCTTCATGTTCGTCTGCGCCAGCGCCGCCGAATCCTGCGGCAGGCGCTGAATCGTGGCCTCGTCCTTCCACAACAGAAAGCTGCCGGAGGTGGTCAGATGCGAATAAATCGGCGTGAAATCGTCGCGGCTGCCGGTCGCCAGCGTTGCCGCGGCCGAGCTGTTGCCGCGGCTGTGGCGCAGCACGGCGCTGGTGTACGTATCGAAGCAAAAGCCGCCGCCGGCGCACGGCACACGATGCTTCCGCAGAAAGAAGGTGTAGCTGGCGGTGGTCGCGATGTCGTAGATTGCATCGTCGCTGCTTCCGGTGTCGTAGATCGACGTCGGTGCGGCGAGGGTGGAGTTTTCGATGGACTTGACGTAGCGGCCGCCGCCGGTGCTGAAGTAGACGAGATCAGAGGTAAACAACGTCATTCCGACGCGGATGACGCGCCCCCCCTCGGCATGGTAGGCCGTCACCGAGGAGGCGATGATCTTCGGGTTCACACCGCGGACCAGCGCCGCATCCAGATCGAGGCGATATAGGTCGCCCTGAAATAGCCAGTAGAGGTAGTTGCCGCTGCCGCTCAGTCGATTGCTGCGGCTGAGCTGCAGGTCGCTGAACTGGCCGGAGCTGGACGGTGCGTAGACCGTCGTGAGCTCCGTGCCGGATTTGGCGACGTGCATGATGGTACTGGACGTGCCGTCGTAGGTCAGCACATAGAGGTAGTTGCCGTCGTCGACCAGTTCGGAGGTGGACGACGCCGTGAGTTCGGTGATCAGCAGCGGCGCGTCGCCGAGGTTGGCATCGACGGGAAGGCAATAGAGCCCTTGCGCGGTGTTCCAGAAAATGTTGTGTGCGTCGGCGATGAGGTTGGATGTGGCCGGATGTGACAGCGAGCCGCAGTAGCCTGAGGCGGCGGCGGAGTAGAGCGTGCGCGCCTCGCCGCCCTGCACGGGGATGCGGCTGATCGTCTCGGCGTCCGTCGCCAGCGGCGCGTCGATCTGGGCCGGCTTCTCGGCCGGCCGGGTCGGAGGAGCGTTCTCGCAGATGCGGGAATGCCAGAACACCTTCGACGAGCCGACCGTGTAGTCGTGCACGCCTTCGGCGACGAGCACATCGGGCGCATCGAGCGGCGCATCGGGCGACGCCGGTTCGGCGCTGGCCGGCGCCGGTGAAGCAAAGCCAGCGCCGAACAGGACCAGCGCAAGCACGCAGGCAAGTCTTCGCATTCGATTTATTCGCATGATTCGCATTTCAAATCCTCCTTCTAACTAACGTGACTTGCTACCTTAGGAAAGTTGCAAGCACATGAATGAAAAAGCCAAAACTGCGAGAAAGGCTTTGAGTTCAACACCTTGTTCAGTAATGGCATAGATGCGTTTGGCAAAGAAGTCGGCGATCTGGCTGAATGACGTCTCAAT
>CANJQH010000058.1 GCA_947476335.1 Anaerolineae bacterium
AGTTTTGTCCGGCAGATTCGCCTCCCCCGCAAAGCGGGGGAGGCGAATCTGCCGCCAGAACTTTTGGCGACTCACTTAGAACACATTTGAGGTGAAGGGAGTGACTAAACTCAAGGATATGCCGTGATTCGCGGGTTCATGTAGTCGAGTTTAGCCACTCCCAGGTGAATGCCCGGTGAATGGATGAATGGGGTGCTCAAAATCTAATGGATGAACTCCGCGAATGACGGCATCGGCTCGGATTTAGTCATGACATGACATGCAATGAGCTGCGGTCGCCTGCATGACCCGGGCTGCGGGTGATGCAACTGTCATTGTGTGTTCGTCATCCGCCTCAATGCCGGATGCATCTGGTCGCTGGATGCATCTGGTCGCTGGATACACGTGGTCAATCGAGCGGCACGTAGAGCTCGGAAGTGAGTTTCCACAGCCGCCCGATTTTGTGCCAGGCGGCGAGATAAGCGCCATGCATGGCGGGTGCGGTACGCCAGCGGCCGGTCCAATGGCCGAATTCGGCGGCGGTGCGGCCATCGGTGCTGATCTGCACGCGTTCGGTTTCGCGCATGAAGGTGATGAAGTCTGGATCGGCGAAGAACGCCTCGAATGCATGCCGCACCTGATCCGGCCCGAGCAGTGGTGTGCCATCGCTGGTGCTGACGTGAATTTCGTTTGACCAGCATTCGCTCACTTTGTGCGCGTCGTGTGCGGCGATGGCGGCATTGAATCGCGTGCGCAGGTCGCGAATCGCGGCTTCGTCGCGCGCGGCGGGAGGGCGGACGGTGACGACGGCACTCACGGCACCAGCACCACTTTGCCCTTCGTCCCGCGGCCTGCCATGTATTCATGCGCGGCGGCGGCCTCTTCCAGTTTGAAGGAGCGGTCGACTTTCACCTTCAGCTTGCCCAGTGCTACCCAGCGCGACAGTTCGCGCACTTTTTTCACGAGTGCGTCGTGCGTGGGGATGTGGGCGAAAAGGGACGGGCGGGTGAGGAACAGCGAGCCCTTGGCGTTCAGAATCTGTGGGTTGAAGGGGGCGACCGGGCCGCTGGCCTGGCCGAAGAGCACCATCATGCCGCGCGGCTTGAGACAGTTCAGGCTCTTCTCAAAGGTGTCTTTGCCGACCGAGTCATAGACCACGTCCACGCCTGCGCCCTTCGTGATTTTCTTCACTTCAGCTTCGAAGTCGTGAGTGACGTAGTTGATGACCTTGTTCGCACCGGCGCGTTTGGCGATTTTCGCTTTCTCTTCGCTGCCGACGGTGCCGATGACGAAGGCGCCGCGCATGCGCGCGACCTGCACGAGCAACGCTCCTGTTCCGCCGGCGGCGGCGTGAACCAGGCAGACGTGTCCTTCCTTCAGCGGGAATGTGTCGTGCGTCAGATAGTGCGCGGTCATCCCCTGAATGCCGAGGGTCACCGCCGTCGCCAGGTCGATGCTTTTGGGAATCGGTGCGACTTTGTCGGCAGCTGTGATGCAGTATTCAGCGTACGCGCCTTGCGCGGCGACGGTGAGCACGCGGTCGCCGACGGCGACGCTGGTGACGCCGGCGCCGACCGCGTCGACGATGCCGGATGCTTCTGCGCCGAGGGTGAATGGTGGCACACCCTGGTATTGGCCGCTGCGCTGATAAATTTCAATGAAATTCAAACCGGCCGCGGCGACCTTGATGCGAACTTCGCCCTTCTTCGGCTCGGGCATGGGAATGTCTTCGAGGGTGAGGGCTTCGGGGCCGCCGTATTGATTCACGCGTATGGCTTTCACTTGAGTCTCCTGTTGATTGGGGAATGCGCTCGGGAGGGAATTGTATGCGGCCGGGGGAGGAACGGCGGAAGAGGGACGGCGGAAGAGGGACGGCCGACTGCCGATGTTGGACGGCGGACGGCGTTCAGCGGTCCTCTTCCTCCCGCATACAATCGCCTCTCTATGACAACAACTTCCCAACGGCGCGAGGCGATCGGATATGCATTTGGCCTGCTCGGTGTGTTGATATTTAGCTTCTCATTTCCGATGACACGGTTGGCTGTGCATGAAATGAATCCGACGTTCGTAGCACTTGGGCGTGCGCTGGTGGCGGCGACGTTGTCTGGTGCGATGTTGTTGATTACGCGTCAGCCATTGCCGACACGCGCGCAGTTCGGCCGACTTGTGATTGTGGCGTTCGGTGTGGTGGTGGGCTGGCCATTGTTCACGGCGTGGGCGTCGCGTTTCGTGAATTCGTCGCACAGCGCGGTAGTGAATGCGTTGCTGCCGCTGGCGACGGCGGCGCTTGGCGCGATTGTGTCGGGTGACCGGCCGTCGCCGAAATTCTGGTTTGCGGCGGCGGTGGCAAGCGCAACAGTGATCGCCTTCATTGTCGTCAGCAGCGGGCAGTCGATTGAGATCGGCGACCTGGCGATGCTCGGCGCGGTGATGCTTGGCGCGATCGGCTACGTATCGGGTGCGCGCATGAGCGCGCAGATTGGCAGCTGGCAGACGATCTGCTGGGCCAACGTGGTGGCTGCGCCGTTTCTGCTGATTCCGGTGTGGTTGACGCGGCCGGTGGAGCCTGCGGCGGTGAGCGCTACGGCATGGCTGGCATTTCTGTATCTCGGCGTATTCAGTATGTTCCTCGGCTTCTTCGCGTGGTATCGCGGCCTGGCGATCGGTGGCATTGCGCGGGTCAGCCAGGTGCAGCAGCTGCAGGCGTTTCTGACGATCACGTGGTCGGCATTGCTGCTGGGTGAAAAGATCACGCCGTTCATGATTGTTGCAGCGATGATCGTGGTGGTGATGATTTTCGTGGCGAAAAGTGCGCCGATCCGACGACATGGCCCGTTCGTTACGAGTGGTGATACAAAGTAACTATTCAGGCTGGGTTGCTTTGTGGGAAATACTGACTTGGGCTCGAGTGGCTGCGATACGAAAAGAAAAACATGAATCATATTTTGCTTTCCCCTTTTTTTCTTGATGAACGAATCGCGGCGATGGACGTGATGATGGACGCGATGATGGATGAGCCGGTGCAGTTGAATGTGCCGGAGCTGACTGCGCCTGATATGCAGGGACGCATGTCGCAGGTGCATGAGGGCATAGCGGCGTATGTCGACCGCACGCTGCGCGCGGGTGAGCGGCCGATCCCGGTGAGCGGCGACTGCTGCGCGACGATCGGTGTGCTGGCCGGCCTGCAGCGCGCCGGTGTGGATGCGTTGCTGGTGTGGCTCGATTCGCATGGCGACTTCAACGACTGGGCGACGACGCCGAGCGGTTTTCTTGGCGGTATGCCGCTGGCGATGATGTGCGGCATCGGCGAGCAGCGCATGATGAACGCCGTTGGTGCGCAGCCGCTGGCGCCGCATCGCGTGGTGCTGAGCGACGGCCGCGACCTCGATCCGGGTGAGCGCGTGCACATTGCACGTTCGCGCATTCTGCACGTGCCGGACCCGGCGACGCTGCTGAAGCTGCGATTGCCGAACGTGCCGATCTGGGTGCACTTCGACAGCGACGTGCAGCGCCTTGAAGATATGCCGGCGGCGAAATATCCGGCGCAGGGCGGCCCGTCGCTTGATGTGCTGCATGCGGTGGCGAAGCATCTTGCAGCGAGCGGCCGTGTTGTGACCGTATCAATGACGCCGTGGACGACCGACATGGATCCGGACGGCCGCGCGCGGCGGAATACACTTTCGGTATTTGAGACGCTGCTCAACTGAAGAGTGAGTGACAGTGACAGTGAGACAGTGACAGTGAGACAGTGACAGTGATAGTTGATAGTGGATAGGATGGGTGAGCAGCATTTCTGCGATCTTCGCTACCCGCTATCGACTATTCCCATCCCCATATGTACATCCCCCCTTACTTCTCCATGCCTGATCTTGATGAACAGATTGCGTTCATGAAGGCGAACAGCTTTGCCGTGCTGGTGAGCACGATTGATGGCGAAATGAATGCGACGCATCTGCCGGTGCATCTGCGTCGAGAAGAAGATCGTGTGCGGCTGACGTGCCACCTGGCGAAGCCGAACCCGCAGGCGGCGGCGCTGGCGAAAGAGGCGCGCGTGCTGTTGATTTTCAACGGGCCGCACGGCTATGTATCACCGAGCAATTACGACAAGGTCGAGAGCGTGCCGACGTGGAACTACGTCGCAGTGCATGTGTACGGCAAGGTGCGCATCGTGGACGACAAAGTTGCGAAGCTGGTGCAGATGGCTGACTTGATCGGGCAATATGAAGCGGCATTTCAGCTGCAGTGGGATTCGTTGTCCGACAAGTATCGTGACGGCATGCTGGCTGGCATCACGACGTTGGAAATCGAAGTGGAGCGCATTGAAGGCAAAGCCAAGCTGAGCCAGAATCGTTCGGCGGGGGATCAGGCGCGCGTAGCAGACTGGCTGGCTGCGCATGCGGCGGCGGCGCCGCACGCGTTGGGTGAGCAGATGAAGCTGAGGATAGACAAGCATGAGTAACGTGCACATTCGCAGCGCAGACGAGTCAGATATTCCAACGCTTGCGCGTCATCGGCGCAACATGTTTGAAGAGATCATGGTGCGGCGAGGGATTCCGTTGTCAGAAGCGCAGTTGAAGCCAATCGAGCAAGACTACGCGGAAATTCTGCCGGCCGAGTTGAATCGCACGCAGGTGCCGTTCATCATCGATGGGGATGTGGGTGAGCGTTGCGTGGCGAGTGCGGCGCTGTGGTTCGCGCCGTGGTTGTCGACGCCGTGGTATCCGATGCGGACAATCGCGTATCTGCACAGTGTGTGGATTGACGAGCCGTATCGCGGCCGTGGCCATGCGCGCGCGCTGACGGTGGCGGCGATTGATATGTCGCGTAATCTCGGTTACAAGCGCGTGGTGCTGCACGCGAGTGAGGCAGGACGGCCGGTGTATGAAAAGCTCGGCTTTGTGCAGGGCATCGAGATGTATTTGAATTTGTAGTAACTACTCAGGCCAGCCATTTTTCCAACGCGAAACACACTATTCTCTCCCCCGAAGGGGGAGAGAATAGTGTGTTTCGCGGGAAATACTGATTTGGGCCTGAGTAGTTACAATTTGTAAAACTCTCTCTGAAGGGGAGAGGATGAGCGCGTCTTGTGCTGGGAAAAGAACTGACTTGAGTGATTAAAAATTTTGAAGACGCAAAAAATTTCATGATGTTTTTTAAGGTAATTTAAGGAAGTGGCTTGTCATGAGTGAGTCGATTGTGCGAGTGGCAGCAGCTGCGGACATTCCGACGCTGGTGCTGCATCGGCGGGCGATGTTCGAAGAAATGGGCCTGCGTGACGGCGCACCATTTTCGGACGAGACGCTGGATCGCGTCGATCGTGCGTATGCGGCGTTATTGCCGGATGCGCTTGGAGTGACGCAATTCGGTTTCGTGGTGGACGGCCCGGCTGGTGCGTTGCCTGTGGCGAGCGCGATGCTGTGGTTTGCTCCGTGGCAGCCCAGCCCGCGTGTGCCGAATGGTTCTATGGCATATGTGCACGGCGTGTGGACGGAGCCGGCACACCGCGGCCACGGCTATGCGCACATGCTGATCGAAGCGATCATTGCGCATGCGCGCGCCCGTGGATATCTGCGGGTGGTGTTGCATGCGAGCGAGGCTGGCCGATCGATTTATGAAAAATTGGGATTCGTGGCCGGTAGTGAAATGGTGTTGTCGTTCACGTAGTAGGGGTGAGGCTTGCCACGCTTGCGCCACGCGTTTGATGTCACACGCCCAGCAGTTTTGACAACATGCGGTCTGTGAAACGGAAGATGCGTTCGGGGCGATGGCGCACGACGTGGACGAGCGTGGTGAAGACGTGATTGTGCGCCAGCCATGTGCGCACGCGTGAGGAATTGCGTGCGGCGGCGACGAGAGCGAGCAGAACAAATGGCCAGGTGGGCAGGATGGGCAGTGCGGCGGCGACGGGGATCATTGCGATGCCGAAGGCGCTGGTTGCGAGCAGAGCGATGCGTTCACCGCGAGAGCGCGCCGGTTTGATGTAAACAGGGGTGTTGCCGGCGGCATGTGCGTGATGACGCACTTCAGCCAGCAGCCGCTCGAGCACGGCATTCAATCGTGGAAGCATGATCGGGAGGGTATGCGCAGCACCTGAGTGCAACTTGAGAGTTGATGAAGAAATTTCTTCGTTCTGCCTATTCAGCCAGTGAGTCATTACTCAGGCCTGCCAGTTTCCCAACGCGAAACACGCGATTCCTTCCCCGTTCGGGGGAAGGAATCGCGTGTTTCGCGGGAAATACTGATTTGGGCCTGAGTAGTTACGCCCGCGAAGTGTGCGTGGCAGGACAAGACGTGCGAGACATGTCTGCGCTACTCGATCGGCACGAGTGTGAGGTTGCGGCGCTCGAAAGTGGCAAGGTGTGTGAAGCCGGCGGCGCGGGCGATTTGCACGGCCTCGGGCATATGCAGGCCAGTGTGTGACGGTGTGTGCGAGTCGGTGCCGATGGTGAGAATTTCGCCGCCCATTTCGCGGTACCAGTGGATGACGGCATCGGCTGGGTTCGGCTGACGGCCGCTGCGCATGGGGTTGGTGTTGATCTCGATGCCCTTACCGCAAGCGACGACGGCGCGCAGAATTTCGCGCACTTCCGATTCAAAGTCGCGGATGTCATATTCGCCGACGATCAGTTCACGGTTGTAGCGCGTTGGATAGTCGATGTGTGCGAGCACGTCGAAGTCACCGGTTTCGACGAGGCGCACGGCCTCTTCGAAGTAGAGCTGCATCGAGCGGCGCCAGTCGCCGGTGTGTTCGAAAAATTCCGGCCAGTACGTGTTCACGTCTTTCGAAAGCCAGTGCAGCGAGCCGAGGACAAAATCCCATTCGTAGGCGGCGAGCACTGGATCGCACAAGTCCGGAAAGCGATGTGGTTCACTGACCTCGATGCCGGCGCGGATGATGAGCCGGCCGGCGAACAGCGCGCGGCAGCGCTGCAGCTCCGCCATGTAGTCGGCGTGCTTGAAGTAGAACGACGTCGGGTCCTTCGGGTTGTAATCCTCGTGCTCGGTAAAGGCGATCTGGCGAATGCCGCGCGCGATGGCGGCTTCGCACTGCGATTCCATCGAGGCGGTGGAATCCTCGGAGAACAAGGTGTGGACGTGATAGTCGAACATTCGGACAGAAATGCTTCAGTGCCGAGTGCCGAATTCCGAGAGAAAGTGGTCGGAACTCGGCACTTGGCACTCCGATCAGTGATTGGCTTCGCGCTTGACGAACTGGCCGCGTCCGATCGTACCGACGAACTGGCCGTCGCGGGCGGCGACTTCGCCGCGGACGGTGACGACGTTCGGGCGGCCCTTGATTTCCCAGCCCTCGAAGGCGCTGTAATCCAGGTTGAGCTGATGCGTGCGGGCGGAGATCGTGCCGCGGTACGAGGGATCGTAGACGACGAGGTCGGCGTCTGCGCCGAGGGCGATGGTGCCCTTGCGCGGGAACATGCCGAAGATTTTTGCGGTGTTGGTGCTGGCGGTGGCGACGAACGTGTTGAGGTCCATGCGTCCGGCGGCGACGCCGTGAGTGTAGTACAGATTCACACGATCCTCGAGTGAGGGGATGCCGTTGGGGATCTTGGTGAAATCACCGCGGCCCATTTCCTTCTGGCCGACGAAATCGAACGGTGCGTGGTCGGTGGCGAGTGTGGAGACGAAGCCCTGGCGCAGCGCGTTCCACATGACGTCTTGGTTGGACTTCTCGCGCAGCGGCGGTGACATGATGTACTTGGCGGCTTCGAAATTCGGCAGCTCGGCGTAGGTTTTGTCGAGCAGCAGATATTGGATCAGCGTTTCGACCCACACGTTGATGCCGCGCTGTTTGGCGGCGAGCGCTTCCTGCAGCGCTTCCTGGCACGAAGTGTGCACGAGGTATGTATGTGCGCCGGTGAGTTCGGCGAAGGCCATCAGGTGGCTGACGCCTTCGGCTTCGACGCGGGGTGGGCGGCTCGTGTAGTGGAACTCGGGGCCGGTCTTGCCAGCGGCGATGAGCTGCTGCTGCATGCGGGCGACGAGCTCGGCGTTTTCGCAGTGTGCGGTGGTGATGACGCCGAGGTTCTTCGCCAGCGTGAGCGTGTTGAACAGCTCGTCGTCATTGATGCCGAAGGCGCCCTTGTAGGCCAGGAAGATTTTGAAGCTGGAGACGCCGGCGTTTACGATTTCGCGCAATTCGCCTTCGACCTGTTTGTCGTAGCGGGTGACTCCCTGATGGAAGGTGAAATCGCAGGCGCTTTTGCCGGCGGCCTGCTTCATCCAGAATTCGAAGCCGTCGGCGAGCGGCTGGCCGGAGCCGGCCTGACACACCATTTCCATGAGCGTGGTGGTGCCGCCGACGAGCGCGGCCTTGCTCGCGGAGATGTAATCGTCCTTGGCGAGCGTGCCCATGAAGGGCAGATAAATATGCACGTGCGGGTCGATGAACCCGGGGAAGACGTACTTGCCGGTTGCGTCGACGACGGTGGCGCCGGGGGGGGCGTCAAGGTCGCGGCCGATGCGTGTAATCGTCTCGCTTTCGCAGTAGATATCGGCGATGTAATTTTCCGTCGCCGTAATGATGTTGCCGTTACGAATCAAAAGTGCCATGTTCGCCTCACTTAGTCACAGTGGATAGTAATAGTAGATAGTAATAGTAGATAGTTGCACTATCACTATCCACTATCTACTTCCGCACCCGCTTCTTCCCCAGCAGCGGAATTACCTTCTCCGCGTACGTTTTCAGCTGCTTTTCCTCGTCGCCGCACATCAGATAAATATTGAACTGATGCACGCCGAGATCGCGCAGTTCTTCGAGGCGGCGGAGTTGTTCCTTGATGCTGCCGATGATGCAGTAGCGGTCGACAATTTCATCGGGGACGAAGCGGCCGTTGTCGCTGCCGACCTGTGCGTGGTGCAGGTAGTTGTACTCCGGCCGGTCGTCGACGTAGGTGACGAGTTCGGGCGGCAGTTCGTCCTTGGGGTACTTCTTGAGCAGATCGACGACGTGGTTGCTGACGAGGGCGGGGAACCAGCGCACGATTTCGCGCGCCTTGACCAGGTCGTCGCTGATCCAGACGGGTGCGCACGACTGCACCTTGATTTTCGAAAAATCGCGGCCGGCCTGTTCTGCGCCTTCGCGCACGAAATTGAGGCACCACTTGATCAGATGCGGGTCGGCGAACTGGAGCACGATGCCGTCGGCGATGCGTCCGGCGGAGCGCAGGGCGATGGGGCCGTAGCCGGCGACCCAGACGGGGGGCGTGCCGGCCTGCGCCCAGGTGAGCTGGACGTCGGCGCCTTCGTAGTTGATGTTTTCGCCGTTGGTGAGTTTGCGGAACTGGTCCACGAACTCTTCGAGGTTGGCCATGGTCGTCGGGCCCTTGCCGAGGCGGCGGCGCGAGCTGTCGCCGCGTCCGATGCCCATATCCATGCGGCCTTTGCTGATGAGCTGCAGCGTGGCGAAATCGCTGGCGGCGACGGTGACGTCGCGCACGACTGGATTGGTGACGAGCGTGCCGATGCGGACTTTTTTGGTGGCGTTGGCCCACAGCGCGAAGCGTGGGAAGACGCTCTGCCAGAGCACGTGCGAGTCGAAGCTCCACACGTATTTGAAGCCGCCAGCCTCGGCCGCCTGCACGAGCTTCAGCTCGCGCTTCCAGTCCATGTCGCTCTTGAGGGTAATTCCGAAGTCCATGGGTGATTTAGTTCCGAATACCGGGTTCCGAGTTCCGAGCGCTGGGCGATGCTCGGCACTCGGTGCTCGGAACCCGGAACTTTACTTGCCGCCTTCCTTCAGTTCGACGGTAGCCTTCTTGAAGTTTGTGCCCTTGGTATCGCCATCGATGCCTTCGAGCGCCTTCTTCGCCAGGTCGGTGCGCATGGCGGCCGCATCCGGCTCAGCCTTGAGCACGCCGTAGGTCTTGGCGATTTCGACGGTCTGCTTGTAAGCGGCCTCATCGAGGACGCCGACGCCGTTGGGCGACGGCCAGATCAGCGCGTTGATCTCGTTGAGCTGCCACTTCATGTGGCTCTCGCCGAGGGCCGAGCCGTTCTTGAGCACGATTTGCACGCACTCATCGAGGTTGTCGCGGCAGAACATCCAGCCCTTGTAGGTGGCGCGCAGGAACTTGACGGCGGTCTCCTGATTCTTGGCGTCGGCGAGCCATTCTTCCTTGGCCAGCACGGCGTCCTGGAGCATGGCGGTGCCGACGTCATTGAAGTTGATGACGTTGAGTTCCTCGGGCTTGTAGAGCTGGCCGGTGGCCGGGTTCTTCGATTCGAGGACCTGAGCGTATTCGTTGTAGATCATGGCCTGTGCCACGTCGATCTCACCCTTCAGCATCTGGTTCATGTCGAAGCCCTGCTGAATGATCTTGGCGCCCTTGTCGGGTTCGATGCCGTCCTTGATCATCGCAGCGAAGAGCTCGGGCTCATTGCCACCGAGCCAGGAGCCGATGTTCTTGTCGGCGAAGTCTGCGACCTTGGTGACGTTCTTGTCTTTGAACGAGATCATCAGGGTGCCGGAGCGCTGGAAGATCTGGGCGATGTTGACGAGCTTGGCGCCCTGCTCGCGCGGGGCGAGGATCTTGCCGGGCGTCCAACCCACGCCGATGTCGGCCTGGCCGGACGCGACGTACTGCGAGTTCGAGACGTCGGGGCCGCCGGGGATAATTTCGACGTCGAGGCCTTCGGCGGCGTAGAAGCCCTTGTCTTTGGCGGCGAAGTAGCCGGCGAACTGCGACTGCACGACCCACTGCAGTACGAGCTTGACCTTCGTCTTGGGGCCGGTGGCGGCTGGGGCGGCGGGCTTGGCGCCTCCGCAGGCGGCGAGCAGGGTGGCGGCGGCCGCGGAAATCGCGAACACCTTATGCAAGCGTTTCATGTTGTTTTTCTTCTCTCCTTCTGACTGAATTCTGACTGAATTCTGACTGAATTTTGAATTTGGCGAACTGCATTTGGCAAACCGAACTTGGCAAACTGAAGTTCGCAAATTTCGTGTCGGAACCCGGCGAATTTATTCGTCGGAAGCCGAACACACCGGTTAAAAAAACAGCGACGAGGCTGCAACCGCTACAAAGGCTGCCCGCATATGCGGGCGGGCTACGAATCGTGCTGAGCGACGTACCACGGGATCAGCGCACGCTCGAGCGCGATCATGATCAGATAAAACGCGATGCCGAGCAGCGAGGCGACGACGATGGCTGCCCATGCATTGGCGAAGCGGAAGAGCTTCGCTTCCTGCAGGATGTACACCCCCAGTGTGCCGCGCGGCCCGCCGAAGTATTCACCAACGATCGCTCCGATGACGGCAAGTGTACTGCACACTTTCAGCGCGTTAAAAGCATAAGGGAGAGCATTTGGCAGCCGCACCTTGATCAGCACGTCGAGCGGCTGTGTGGCGAGCGAGCGCATCAGTTCGAGCTTGGCCGGTTCGACGAGGGTGAGGCCGCGCACCATGTTGATCATCATCGGGAAGAACGTGATGACGGCGACGATGGCGATTTTTGATGTTGGGCTGACGGTGCCGAACCAGTTGTTGAGCACTGGGGCGAAGGCCAGAATCGGCACGCTGTTGACGGCGATGGCGAGTGGCAGCATGCCTTCGCGAACGGATGCCCAGTGAGCGGTGGCGAGTGCGGCGAGCGCGCCGGCGGCACAGCCGATGGCGAAGCCGATGATGGCGCTGCGGAAGGTGGCGCCGGCGCTGCTGAGGACGAGGTTCCAGGTTTCGGCGAGCGCCTGCAGGATGCGGCTGGGCGCGGGCAGCAGGAAAGTCGGGATATCGAGCATGCGCACGAGGCCCTCCCAGAGAGCGAGCGCGGCGACGAAGATCAGCAGGGCGGGCAGAGATTGGCGAATTCGTGACATGGGCGCCTCACATTGCTTCGCTCTTGCGCAGCGCTTCACGGACTTTGGTGAGCAGCGCGTAATAGCGCGGCTGTTCGCGGGTATCGATGGTGCGAGGGTAGGGCAGGTCGACGTCGATGATCTGTGAGATGCGGCCGGGGCGTGCGCTCATGACGACGACGCGGGTGGAGAGGAAGACGGCCTCGGGAATGGAGTGGGTGACGAAGACGATGGTGGTGCCGGTATTTTGCCAGATGCTCAGCAGCTCAGAGTTCATGCGCTCGCGCGTGATTTCGTCGAGCGCGCCGAACGGCTCGTCCATGAGCAGCAGTTCAGGCCGGAGCGCGAGAGCGCGGGCGATGGCGACGCGCTGCTGCATGCCGCCGGAGAGCTGCCAGGGGTAATGTTTTTCGAACTTGCCGAGTTCGACGAGGGCGAGCATTTCGCGCGCTTTTGCGGCGCGTTCGGC
Source organism: Anaerolineae bacterium (assembly GCA_947476335.1). Lineage (GTDB taxonomy): Bacteria > Chloroflexota > Anaerolineae > J036 > Brachytrichaceae > CANJQH01. The sequence continues at coordinate 12,257 of CANJQH010000058.1, forward strand.
TTTTGCGACGCCGAGCACTTCGAGCGGGAGTTCGACGTTGTGCAGCACAGAGCGCCATTCGAACAGCACCGGCGCCTGGAAGCACATGCCGTAGTCGCGGGCCATGCGCGCGTCGCGGGCGGATTTGTTCTTGACGCGCACGTCGCCGGTGGAGGGTTCGATCAGATCACCGATGGTGCGCAGGAGTGTGCTCTTGCCGCAGCCGGACGGGCCGATGAGCGAAACGAACTCGCGCGGCTGGATGTCGAGGTCGACGTCTTTCAGCGCCACCGTCTCTGATGCGCTTGATGCGTTGAAGACCTTATTGACGTTTTTGAGCGAGACGATGGGTGCCATGAGTGTCTCAGTTGCTGCGCAGGATATTTCGAAGCGTCAGTCGTTCAGCGACGGTGACGACGACGAAGAAAAAGATGCCGACGGCGGCGGCCATGATGATGGAAGCCCAGAGCCGTTCGGGCCCGGTGCTGTAATACATATTGAAAGTCAGGATTGCGCCGCCGAGGCCCTTCTGCACACCGGCGGGCAATTCGGCGATGATGGCGCCGACGACGCTGGAGGTGGCGCTGATTTTCAGCGCGGTGAAAATTGCGGGTAGGGCGGAAGGGAAGCGCAGCTTCCAGAGTGTTTCCCACCTGCTGGCAGCGTATGAGCGCATCAGTTCAAGCGCGCGCGGATCTGGCGAACGCATGCCACGCAGTGTGTTGATGGTAACGGGAAAAAATGTCAGATAAGCGGCGATGACGGGCACGCTGAGCCAGGAGCCGCCGAGCCAGACGACGATCATCGGGGCGATGGCCAGAATGGGCACGGTCTGTGAGGCAACGACGAATGGGACCAGGCCGCGTTCGAGGAGCGGGACGTGGGCGAAAAGGGTGCCCAGCGCAAAGCCGAGCAGCCCGCCGATGACGAAGCCGATCATCGATCCCTGCAGGGTGAACAAGGCTGCGTCGAAGAGAAAGATGCCAAGCGGCGGCCCGTTGCGGCGCGATTCCTCGCCGAAGGCAGCGGCAATCGTCCATAGATGCGGCAGTGTGACGTCGTCGAGATTAAATACCCGTTTGACAAGCTCCCAAAGAACACCCAGTACCAGAATAATTGCGATCAGGGCAATGGCTGGGCGAGCTCTGGAACGGGTCTGAATGGCGTTCACCGAACGGAAGCATACCATTTGACGGACGATAGACGATGGACGATGGACGACGGACGATAGACGACGGACGACGGACGACCTCACTCAGACTTCGACTGTCGTTGCAGCGAGCCTGTAGCCGCCGCCGGCGGCGAGCCGCATTTCGAAGACGACGCCTTCGTCATCGCACCAGAGTAGATCGGCGGCGTTGTCGGCGGCGTTGTCGGCGGCGTTGTCGATGACGCGCTCGTAGCGGTGGAGCGACAGATTGCCGAATGCGGTGTGGTGCAATTCGCGGCGGAGGCGGCGCAGGGTGAGTGTGGCGGTGCGCGGTTCGAAAGTGAGCGGATCGAGGCGCTGGAGGACGCGGTGGGTGGATTCGCCGGGGTTCAGCCGCATGCGCCAGATCGAGATCATGGTCAGCAGGGCGGAGGTGTAGTCGATTTCGATGTCTTCGCGCCAGGAGATGCGCGTTTCGTGCACGGCGCCGAGATGGCGCCAGCACAGTGTGGCGGCGGCGCGGTCTGTGCCGAGCACGCAGATGCGGCTCTCGCGTTTACCGAGCAGGCCGTGGATTGAAAAGTCGATCAGGTGCAGCTGTGAGTCGAGGATGTAGGTGACAGTGTCACTGCGGGGTTCGGGAGACGGGCGCATGCGAACGGTCTCGTTTTCGACGTAAATGGAACCATCCGGAAGTGTAATTGCCTGCCAGCGTTCATCTGTGCGTATGTCGCCGCGTGCGTCGAATTCCTGGTAAATGCCCTTGCGATTGATCTGCATCGTAAAATCAAATAGAGTAACTACTCAGGCCAGCTACTTTTCCAACGCGAAACACACTATTCTCTCCCCCTTTGGGGGAGAGAATAGTGTGTTTCGCGGGAAATACTGATTTGGGCCTGAGTAGGTGCCCCATAGATTATATGGATTTATATGGATATTGATGCTGCGTTACGCAGCCTGCCGAGTGTGGCTTTATGGTTTGTCGTGCTGATTTCGTTGAATGCGTTCTTCGTCGCCGGCGAATATGCGATGGTGTTGTCGCGGCGGACGCGCATGGTGGCATTGGCAGAGGCGGGCAATTCCGCTGCGCGCACTGTGCTGAAGGTGATGGAGGATCAGCAGACTTTTTTGTCTGCGGTACAGATCGGCATCACGATCACGGCGCTGGCGCTGGGTGCGTTCACCGAAGAGCCGTTGACAGCGTTGTTCGTCGCTATGCTGGGGATGGTGAAGTCTGATCTGTTGCGGACGGCAGCGGGGGGGATTGGTACGTTGTTGTCGCTGGGGGTGGCGTCGTTTTTCAGCATTGTGCTGGGGGAGCTGGTGCCGCGCACATTGACCATGCGTTCGGCCGAGCGCATTGCGTTGGTGTGTGTGCCGCCGCTGGCGATGATGGCGCGTTTGTTGCGGCCGTTTACGCTGTTGCTGAAGGCTGCTTCGGGCATGGTGCTCAAACTATTCGGGTTGCACAACGGAAAAGAGTCGTCGCAGCTGCATTCCGCCGAAGAGCTGCGCATGCTTGTTGAGGAAAGCGAGCGTGGCGGCGTGCTCGAGGCTGACCAGTCCGAGATGCTGGGGAAGGTGTTCAGCTTCGGCGACACGACGGTGCGTGAGGTGATGGTGCCGCGCACAGAAATGACGATCGTGCCGGTGACGGCGTCGCTGCATACGGTGGCACATCGCTTCTCTGCGCACGCGTTCAGCCGGCTGCCAGTGTATGAGGAAACGCCTGATCACATCGTTGGAATTTTGCACAGCAAGGACATGATGCGCGCGCTGCTCATGGCTGATCGCACGCGGCAGCCGACGATTCAGCTGATGATGCGTGAGCCGTTTTTTGTGCCAGATTCACAGAAAGCCGACGAGCTGCTGTCCGAATTTCGCAAGCGGCGCGAGTATCTCGCCGTGGTGCTCGACGAATACGGCGGCACTGCTGGACTGGTGACGCTGAACGATTTGGTGACGCGCATCATTGGCGACGTCGAGGATGTCAGCGCCCAGGGCTTTCCGGACATTGAGCGCTCGGCCGACGGCGGCGCGATGCTGAATGGGATGACGACCATCGGCGATTTCAACGACGCGTTTAATCTGAAGCTCGTGGATGAGAACTACGACACGATCGGCGGCTATGTGATGGGGCGGCTTGGCCGCATTCCGAACACCGGTGACGTAGTTGATCTCGGCGTATCCGGCCTGCATCTGCGCGTCGAGGAGATGGACAAGATGCGCGTGGCGCGGCTGCGGCTGCGGCTGGGAAGGTGAAATTCGGTAACTACTCAGGCCAGCCATTTTTCCAACACGAAACACACGATTCTCTCCCCCGAAGGGGGAGAGAATCGTGTGTTTCGCGGGAAATACTGATTTGGGCCTGAGTAGTTACGAAATAAATTACTTCACCCCGACCAGCTCTACTTCGAAGCGGAGGTTGGCGTTGGGGGGGATGGCGGGTGGAGCGCCCTTAGCGCCATAGCCGAGCTGCGGCGGGATGAGCAGTGTGCGGCGGCCGCCGACCTTCATGGTGGAGAGGCCTTCGCTGAAGCCCTTGATGACGCCGTTGAGCGGAAATTCAGCGGGCTGGCCGCGATCGCGCGAGCTGTCGAACTTGGTGCCGTCATCGAGGAAGCCCTCGTAGTGCACGATGACGGTGCCGCCCGGGCGCGGTGCGGGGCCGGAGCCGATGGCCTGGTCGACATAGCTCAGGCCGCTGGCGGTGCGCTTGAGAGGGCCATTCGGATCGTTGGCGGGTGCGGCGGCAGGTGCCGGCTGTTCCTGAGGTGTGGCGTTGCTCATGTTTGTGTTATTAGAAGTGGGTCCGCTGATGGACGATAGTGCGAGCAGCAGCAGTGCGGCTGCTGCGAGGGCGCCGGCAGTGAGCCAGACATTGGAGATTTGTTTGGACATGATTTAAATCACGCAGCACAGGACGAGTTCGCGTGCGGCCTTGACTTCGTCGAGCCGGCGCATTTCCACGTTGTGCGGCGCATTCTTCAAAAGCTCGGGCTGTGTGCGCGCTTCGTCGACGATTTGTCGCAGCGCGTCGATAAAGCGATCGAGCATCTGCATGCTCTCGGTTTCGGTCGGTTCGATGAGCAGCGACTCGGGGACGATTTTCGGCAGGGGGAAGTAATTGGTCGGCGGATGGAAGCCGTAGTCCATCAGGCGTTTGCTGACGTCGAGCGCAGTGATGCTGGGTGCGCCGTCGATTTTGCCCTGTGCGCAGACTTCGTGCATGCAGAAGCGTTCGCCATTGGGCAGCGGCAGCAGGTTCATTTGGCGGATGCGCGCCTGCACGTAATTGGCGTTGAGCACTGCGTTCTGGCTGACGGCGCGCAATCCATCTTCACCGTGTACGCGGATATAGGTGTAGGCGCGCACGTGCATGCCGAAGTTGCCGTGGAAGGCGCGCATGCGGCCGATGCTGTGCGCCGGTGTTTTCCATGCGTAGTGTGCTTCTTTTTCGGAGCCGATGCGTTCGACGATTGGGCCGGGGAGGAAATCAGCAAGTTTGTCGTTGCATGCGACGGGACCGGAGCCAGGGCCACCGCCGCCATGCGGCGTGCTGAAGGTTTTGTGCAGGTTGTAGTGAATGACGTCGAAGCCGATCTCGCCGGGTTTGGCGATGCCGAGCAGCGCGTTCATGTTGGCGCCATCGCCGTAGACGAGGCCGCCGGCGGCGTGCACCAGTGCGACAACTTCCTGGATATGTTCCTCGAACATGCCGAGCGTGTTCGGGTTGGTGATCATCAGGCCGCACACGTCATCGCTGAGCGTCGCTTTGAGCGTGGCAAGGTCGACGTTGCCGCGTGAATCTGAGGGGATTTCGACGACGGTGAGGCCGGCCATGGCGGACGAAGCGGGGTTGGTGCCGTGGGCGCTGTCGGGGATGAGCATGCGCGTGCGTTTGTGATCGCCGCGGGCGGCGTGGTACGCGCGCATCATGAGGATGCCGGTGAATTCACCCTGTGCGCCGGCGGCGGGCTGGATGCTCGTCGCGGTGAAGCCGGAGATTTCAGCCAGCCATTCCTGCAGCGAATACATGAGTGCCAGCGCGCCCTGCGCCGTCGCGGCGTCCTGCAGCGGATGCAGCATGGCGAAGCCTGGCAGACGTGCGGCGTCTTCATTGACGCGCGGGTTGTATTTCATCGTGCAGCTGCCGAGTGGATACATCGTCGTGTCGATCGACATATTGCGCTGCGACAGGCGCGTGAAATGGCGCGTAACATCGATCTGGCTGACTTCTGGCATTGGCAGCACGGTGCGCGCCATGCCCGTCGGCAAATCGTAATGGGGTACATCTGATTCAGGCAGATGCGCGCCGCGGCGTCCAGGAGATGAGTAATCGAAAATCAGGGGTTCTGCGCTCACGGGCGTAATCGTAACATCGGATGGGGCATTATGACAGCCGAGCAGCCGAGCAGCCGAGGGTGCATCCGCCGTTCGTTATTTCATCCCCTTCCACCCGCTGCCCATTCTGTGATCGCCGCTCCCTGGGTACCTATTTTTACTGCGTGCGTGCGAAGTGCACCGTGGGTGCGATGTGTGTGAGGGTGACCTGGCCGTTGCGAACGTGCAACCGCAGTCGAATGTCGCCGTTGGGCGCGACGAATTCATCGCCGAGGGTGGGCAGCAGCGCCAGCGAATCGAGGGTAGGCGCAACCTCTTGAAAATGACTGCGCTGCCAGTCCCATGCGTCGACCGTGGCGGTGACGGTGATGTCCGTGCGCGATTCCGGAATCAGCCGCAGGTCCAGATGCATCGACGCCTTCGTGTTGCGGGTGCGGCGCAATGGGAGCCACGGATCCAGGTTGACGATGTGCGTGCCGGGCTCGAGCGTCAGGCCGTAGCGATCGATTCGAGCAGCGCTGTCGGAGTTTGTCAGATCCCATTCGTACAGGTCCGGCGGCACATCCTGTGTGGCGTCGATGAGATATGGCTGCAGCGGTGTGCGCCACAGCAGCAGCGTTTCGTCGTTGGTCTGTGCGTCGTCGATGGTGATCTGTGGTGTGGATGTGTTCGACCAGCAGGCGATGCTGAGGCCGGACGGCGTATATTCTGCGCCGAGCAGCGCTTCGATGAGCAATTGGCGCGCGATTTTGTGCTGTGTATTGGGCTCGTACTGTTGCCAGTTCACGACGGCGTCGGTGAGTGGCGCCCCGTTGAGTTCGAATGGTGCGGGTTCAGCGGGGGATTCGCTGGATTCCGGCGGGCTGGTCTCGCCTGCGCTGCTGAGGTAACGCCCGTTGTAGGGTATGTTGCGGGCGAGATCAGAGCCGCGCAGATTCAGCCGTGTTTGTGGGTGGCCGACCTGTAGCTGTACCACGGCGGTGATGGACTGGCTCGGCGTGAGCGTACCGATGCTGTGATAACTGCGTCCGGCGAGTAGCGTGCAATCGTGCAGCGGTGTGGTGCCATGGTTGTGCACGATGGCTGTGATCCGGGCGGCTGCGTTCGCTTGCGCGTCTGCCGGTTGAAAGTAGGCGTCGACTGCGACTGCTGCGCCGTCATGTGGGGCGACATTAGATGCGGCGAACAGCGTGCGCATACGTTCACCGAGCTGCAACGCAGCGATGCGGCCGGTGGCGCCGGGCATGATGACGATGTGGTCGTGCTGCGCTTCTTCGTCTGTGCGAGGGGCGGCGATTTCGCGGGTGAGTGCGGCGTCGGTGAATACGTCGAATTGCGATACGCGTGCGGCGCCTGCGCCGGCCAGTGTGAATGTTTGCGCGTCTGCTGTGTCGACCTGACCGAAGCGGATCGTGAGCCGCTGCAGCAGTGGCTGATTGCCGTTTGTGTATGTGCTGTTGAAGATGGCGGTGATGCAGGTGAAGGTGGTGAGGACGGGCAGGGTGATCCAGGCCAGGTGCAGGCGTCGGATGCGGCGCAGAAAGAAGAAATTCACTGGACCGAGGAGGAAGAGGTAAGCGGCCAGCCAGGCGAGCACGGTCAGGGGTGAGGGGAGTGCGGTGGCTGGAACGGTGGCGGCTGCGCGCTGTGCGATGTCGGCGTTGGTGATGCGCACAAAAGCATTCGTACGATTGACGCGTGCGCCGAGCAAAGCGGCGAGGATGCGCTCCGTTTCCAGATGATCACGAAGCGGAGCAAGTGCCGGGTCGAAGGCAAGCTGGTCGACGAAGCCGCTGCCGAAGTGTCGGCGGACGATCAGCGGCGTCTCGGGTGCGGCAGCGAGTACTTCGGCGTCGGTGCGGAGCTGGCGGAGCGACTGCACCGGCATCAGGTCGGTGCGGAAAGTCGGGGAGGGTGCGAGCTGCTGAGCAATGCCGAATTCGGACAAGGTGTGTGCAGAGATAAACATTGATGCGCCGGGTGCGGCTGGCGCGAGGTCGGCGAAGGCGCTGTATGCGAGATTGGCGGAGGGGCCGCCGATGAGCAGGAGATGTCCGCCGGTGAGCACCCAGGCATGAATGGCGTCGATTTGAGGCTTGCTGAGGATGCTGGTATCGACGGCGCGGAAGACGAGCACATCGGCGGCGTTGAGGGCGGCGGCGTATTCGGGAATTTCGTCGCTGCGCAGTTGTGCGACGACGGAATCGCCGTACGGTGTGTGCAGGCTGCCGAGCAGGTTGAGTGCGTCGGGTGGATCGCTGACGGTGAGGATCAGGCGATCGGTAGCGGCGAGTTTGTGCAGTGTTGGCTCGGCGCGTGCGACGACTGTGCGGTCTTCGCGCAGCAAATGCACTTCGAACGAGCGGCCGTCGCCGGGCACGTAGAGAGTGATGGTTCGCGAACTTGCGGCGGCGAGGACGACGGGCTGCGTAAAAATTTCGTCGATGGTGCTCGTTGTGTTTAGCACTTCGAGTGTGCCGTCAAACAGTTCGCCTTTATTTACGAGGGTGACGCGCAGAGGCGTCCAGCTATCTGATTTTGTGTAGGACGCAAAGCCCGCATCCACTGTGAGGGTTGGATTTTCTTGCGTGGGGGTTTTATAGAACTGGGTTGCCGGCTGCAGTGCCAGAACTATAAAAAATGATGCGATGAACTTTAGCTCGTTCATATATATAGCAAGATTGTTGTGTATACCTGTAATTATTTAAACCTAAATCAATATTTCCAAGGTGGAAAACCGGATGATCTGAGTATTTACCTAATCCTATATTGCGTTGGTGCCGTGATTTGCGAGGTTGTCTTTATTTGTAACTACTCAGGCCCAAATCAGTATTTCCCGCGAAACACACTATTCTCTCCCCCTTCGGGGGAGAGAATAGTGTGTTTCGCGTTGAAAAAATGGCTGGCCTGAGTAGTTACCTTTATTTGGATTTAGCCACTGCCGGAAAACCATCATGGTTGACCGGGTACATGCGCTGGAGGTGAAGGTGCATTTCCTCATGTGGCTTCGCGTGAGACCAGACTGCTGTTGAAATTCGCCTTACATGGCGGATGTACCTTGTTTGATCAGAGGGGAGTGAGGTTATCGGTGCTGGGGATAGGCAGGAGTGGTTTCCGTGGCTGCCCCCGCAGCGTGATGATGCGATGCGGGGGGAAGTATAAGAAGCGCAGCGGGCGACAAAATCGAGTTAGAACAGCCCGACGATGCGACCGTCGATGAGATCGACATTTTCGAAGGCGGGGTGTTTGCCGAGGCCGGGCATGGTGCGCATGTCGCCGCAGAGCGGGTAGAGGAAGCCGGCGCCGAGGGAAGCGCGCACGTCACGGATGGGCAGGCGGAATCCGCTGGGTGCGCCGAGCAAGGTTGGGTCGTGCGAGAGGCTGAGGTGGGTTTTCGCCATGCAGATCGGCAGCGAATTCAGGCCGAGGCGTTCGAACTGAGCGATGCGTTCGATGGCGAGAGGGGCGTAGTCGACGCCATCGGCGCCGTAGATTTCGCGGGCGATAGTCTCGATTTTTTCGCGGATTGGTGCGTCGAGCGGATACAGGAAGCGGAAATTCTTTGGCATTTCGCAGGCGGCGACGACGGCGTGTGCGAGTGCTTCGCCACCGGGGCCGCCGCGTGCCCAGACATCGCTGACGACGGCGTCGACGGCGCCGGCTGCGAGGGAAAGGGTGCGGATCAGTGCGTGTTCGGTGGGAGTGTCTGTGGGGAAGGCATTGATGGCGACGACGACGGGGACGCCGAACTTGCGCGCATTTTCGATCTGGCGGGTGAGATTGGCGCAGCCGATTTCGAGTGCTGGGAGGTTCTCTGTAGTGAGTTCGGGCGGCAGCGGTTTACCGGCGACAACGCGTGCGATGCCGGAGTGCATCTTGAGCGCGCGCACGGTAGCGACGAGCACGACGCAGTCGGGCGTGAGGCCGGAGGCGCGGCATTTGATGTTCATGAATTTCTCCATGCCCATGTCGGCACCGAAGCCGCTTTCAGTGACGACGTAGTCGGCCAGTTTGAGCGCGATCTGATCGGCGACGATGCTGCTGTTGCCGTGCGCGATATTGGCGAAGGGGCCACAGTGGACGAAGACGGGTGAGCCTTCGAGTGTTTGCATGAGGGTAGGGAGCAGGGCGTCTTTGAGCAGCACTGCCATCGCACCGGCGACCTTGAGATCTTCGGTGGTGATGATCTCGCCGTGGTGGTTCAGGGCGACGAGCATGCGGCCGAGGCGGCGGCGCAGGTCAGCGGCGTCGGAGGCGAGGGCAAGCACGGCCATAACTTCGGAGGCGACTGCGATGTCGAAGCCGGTGTCGCGGGGTGAGCCGTCTTCGGGCTTGCCCTGGCCGATGGCGATGCTGCGCAGGGCGCGATCGTTGATGTCGACGACGCGGCGCGGCATGATCGTCGACGGGTCGATGTCGAGCGCGTTGCCGTGAAAGAGATGCGAGTCGATCGCCGCGCACATCAGGTTGTTGGCGGCGGCGACGGCGTGGATGTCGCCGGTGAGGTGGAGGTTGAAGTCCTCCATGGGGACGACCTGCGAGTAGCCGCCGCCGGCGGCGCCGCCTTTGATGCCGAAGGTAGGGCCCATGCTGGGCTGGCGGATGCAGGTGAAGACGCTGCGGCCGATGTGCTGCAGCGCCTGGGACAGGCCGATGGTGGTGGTGGTTTTGCCTTCGCCGAGGGGCGTGGGTGAAATCGCCGTCACATCGATATATCGGCCGTTCGGGCGTGTGGCGAGGCGTTCGCGCACGTCGAGGTGTACCTTGGCTTTGAAGCAGCCGTAGAGTTCGAGTTCGTCTTCGGTGAGCCCGCACGCACGGGCGACGTTGATGATTGGCTGCAGGATAGCGGCCTGGGCAATGAGTAGATCAGTGGGCATGAATAGGGCAGATTCTAAATTTGGTAACTATGCAGGTCAGCCAGTCTTTCAGCGCAACACACTATTTTTCTCCCAAAACTCTCCGAAACCTTCTCCCAAACCTTCTCCCAAGAAAAAAACAGCGTATTTTGCGGGAAATATTGATCCTGGCCTGAGTCGTTACTCAGTTTCAGATTTTGCAACTGCTCAGGCCGGTCGGTTTTCCAACCTTGCCTCAACGGCGGATGCATTCTTTTGTAACTAACGTGACTTGCTACCTTAGGCAGAATTTCGGCCTGGTCGCGACGGCGTCGCGTCCCCGATAAATTTGCCCATGCCCAGCCCGGACCGTTGGTCCGGGCTGGGCAAGCGGCGCGCCTCCGGCGCTTTTTCGTCCAGCAGGAGCGCCGGAGGCGCGGTCCGCCGCGGGGAATCGGCCCACAGCCTCAGAGAGGCGGCCGCATC
>CANJQH010000059.1 GCA_947476335.1 Anaerolineae bacterium
CTCCGGCGCGGCCAAGCGCAGCGCCGTCTGGGGCGGCACGGTGATGGTCACGCCGTTGGTAGTCGTCAGGGTGGCGCCGGTCGAGAGGCTGCCCTCCGCGCGGGTCGGCCCTTCGAAGAAATACGACTGGGTGAAGGTCATCACGACGCCGCCGGCCTTGACGAGGACGACGTCGACGGTGGTGTCGGCGACGGCCACGCTCTGCTTCATGGTGAAGTCGATCTTCCTGTCGGTGCGCACGACGTGGAACATCCTGACGCCTTTGACATACACGCCGGTGGCGCCGGTGAAGCCGCTGCCGACGGGGCCGATGATGGAGACGGTCGCGGTGTTCACCGAGCCGTGGCTGGGCGACACGAAGGGGGCGAAGGTCTCCGGCGTCGGCGTCGGTGTAGGCGGAACCGGCGTGGCCGTCGGGCCCACCATCGGCGTCGGTGTAGGCGGAACCGGCGTCGGACCCACCGTCGGCGTCGGTGTAGCGGCCAGCGCGCGTGTGACCGTGATCGTGTAGGTCTTCGTCACCGTCACGTGCATGGCGCTGACGTTTGACACCGTGATGGTGAGCGCATTGGCACCGACGGCGAGCGCACACACGTTGCCTGCGCAGCCGCCGTACGACACCGTCGCACTAACCTCGCTCTTCGTCGCGGTCACGATGACTGACGCGACCGCGTTCGGCACGCTGGCCGAGTAGTTCAGCGTGCTGCTCACGAACGTCGGCGACAGCGTGCCAGCGCTGAGCGCCAGCACGAGCAGGCGGGCATCCGGCGGCTCGTTCAGATAGACGACGCTTTTGGCCTGATAGTTGGCCACGGCGAGGTCGAGGGCGCCGTCGCCATTGGCGTCGCCCCAGGCCACGCTCACGGTTGGATCGGTCGCGCCGCCCAGCGGGATGCCGGCGCCAAAGGTGCCGTCGCCATTGTTGGGGTAGAGCATGCTTTGGCCACCGTAGGTGCCCGTAGCAAGGTCAAGGTCGCCGTCGTTGTCGCCGTCGCCCCAGGCCACGCTCGCGGTTGGATCAGTCGCGCCGCCGAAGGGGATGCCTGCGCCAAAGAAGCCGTTGCCAGCGTTCGGGTAGACCATGCTTTGGGCCTGATCGTTGGCCACGGCGAGGTCGAGGCGGCCATCGCCGTTAAAGTCGCCCCAGGCAAGTCCAAACACAGTGTTGGTGATGCCGCCGAAGGGGATGCCTGCGCCAAAGAAGCCGTCGCCGTAGCCCGGATAGACCATGCTTTGGCCAGTTCTGCGGCCTGCAGCGAGGTCAAGAGCGCCGTCGCCGTTGAAATCACCGGCTGCCAGGCTTTCGATGTCGTCGCTGCCGGTGCCGAAGCAAGTCCCAGGGGCAAAGGTGCCACCGCCGTTGTTCAAATAGACATAACTGCAACCATAGTCACTGCCCAGCACCAGGTCAAGGTGGCCGTCTCCGTTGAAGTCGCCCGTCGCGATGCTGGTGGTGTCGAGGTAATCATCGTCGTTGATGGACACACCTGGGGCAAAGCCGCCGGCTCCGTCGCTCAAGTAGATGTAGTTCAGGTCGTAGCCATCGCTGCCGACGACCAGGTCGAGGCGGCCATCGCCGTTGAAATCGCCTGGTGCGAGGGCCCAGTTGTAGATGCCGGGCGACCCGATGGTCACCGATACGTTGAATGCACCAAAGCCATCGTTTAGATAGACGGCGCTTTGTCCCTGCTCAGAGCCCAACGCCAAGTCGAGGTGACCGTCGCCGTTGAAATCGCCCCAAGCCATGGAATTGTGGTTATACGGATCCCCGTTGGCCGGGCCGAAGCTGCGCGAGGTCGAGGCGAAGCTGCCCCAGCCGGCGCTCGGGGCAGCGTTGAACTGCCAAACAGTCGGCAGATTGCGCGTGCCGGTCACGTCCGTGGCAGCGGATGTGACGGTGGTCCACACCAGTTCACCGGGAAAGAACGGCTTGGCGGGCGCCACGATCACTTTATTGCCTGCGACGACCGGCGCTGCGATGACTTTGCCGCTTTGCATGCCGTGCATGCGGACGGTGGCGCTGGTCACCGTGCTCGCATTGAGCGGGACGCTGTAGGTCAGCGCTGCGCCGGCGGCGAGAGGCGCATTGAATGCGTTGGCCGCCGGGCTGTACGCGGCGAGCAGCCCGCGCTCGATGGTGAGGACGTAGTCCTGCGTCGTCACGCCGTCGCGCGCCGTCGTCGTCAGCGTGAAGACGTTGGCGCCGGGCTGCAGCGCGCAGACACCGCCGGTGCAGGCGCCATACGACAGCGTGGCACTGACGTCGGCGGTCGTGGCAGTGACCGCAACCGAGCTGGTGGCGTACGGCACGCGGGCGGCGTAGGCCCACGTCGTCGGGTCGACGACGGGCATCAGCTTTCCAGTGCTCAGCGTCAGCGCGCTGAGGCTCGGATCCGGCGCGTTGAGATAGATCACGCTTTGGATCGTGCTGTAGCCTGAGCCGATGGCCACGTCAAGGTCGCCATCGCCGTCGATGTCGGCCCAGGCCATACTCGCCGTGAAATTCTGAACCGTTCCCATTGACCTGCCGAAGGGGATGACTGCGCCGAAGGTGCCGTTGCCATTGTTGAGATGGATCATGTTCGACCCACCGTTGTGGGCCACGCTCAGATCGAGGTCGCCGTCGCCGTCGACGTCGGCCCATGCCATGTCGCTGCCGCTGTTTCTGTTATTAATGACCTCAATGCTGATGGGGGCGTCGAAGGCGCCGTTTCCGTTGTTCGGGTAAACGTCGACTTGTCCGCCAGACATGAGCGTCGCCAGATCCAGCCGACCGTCGTTGTTGAAGTCGCCCCAAGACAATCGAAGCAGACTGGAGCTCAATGGCACGGTCGCACCGAAGCTGCCGTTCCCATCATTGAGCATAATTTTGCCTGGTCCGGGGGGGCCATCCGCCGATCGCCACCGCCAGATCGAGATGGCCGTCGCCATTGAAATCGCCCCAGGCGAGGTCGCGGGCGCTTTCCCCGCCGAAGCCGAATCCTCCGGTGAAGCCGCCGGCCCCATTATTCAGCAGAACATAGTTTCCGTACACCGCCAAGCCGTAGGCCAGGTCGAGGCGGCCGTCGCCGTTGACGTCGCCCCAGGCCAGTGATTGGACTGGCAAGGGGCCGCCGAACATAGAGATCGGCGTGCCGAAGGTGCCGTCGCCATTGCTGGGATAGACGTAGCTGTCGGCTCCGGTGCTCAGTCCGAAATTGCCGACGGCGAGGTCGAGAAAGCCGTCGCCGTTGAAATCACCCCATGCCAGGCAGGTGGTGTTTTGTCCGGAGGGACCGACATCCACGGCGACGCCAAAGGTACCGTCACCGTTGTTCGGATACACCTTGGCCTGGCCGCCGACGACGACGGCAAGGTCGGGATCGCCGTCGCCGTCGAAGTCAGCCCAAGCCATTTTGTTGACGTTCGTGTTGGTAAGCCGGCCGAACGGCCTGCCGATGTTGTTCAGCCGGCCCCAGCCGGCGGGTGCGCCGGCGTTGAACTGCCAGACGAACGAGGCGGAAGGCGCGTTCGCAGACAGGTCCGTCGTGCCGGTGGTGGCGCTGGTCCAGACGAGTTCGCCGGGCAGGAAGGGTTTCGTCGGCGTGATGGTGACCACGTTGGCGTTCACGCTGTGTGTGGCGGTGACCAGTCCCTGCATCATGCTGTGCACGGCGATGGTGCGGCTGGTGACGGTGGCGGCGGAAATAGGTGCGCTATAGGTCAGCGCGATGCTGGTGTTCAGCGGCACGGACAATGCGTTGGACACCGGGCTGGTGGCGTCCAGGGTAAAGCCGGTGGAGAGGCGGGCGGCGCGTGCGGCGAGCGGGCGGCCGACGCGCTGGTCGGAAATGCGGTTGTGGGCCGGTGTGGCGTGCACTGGAGCAGGGCTGGTCCAATGCATGCCGGCCAGCGTCAAGGCAGCGGCGAATACGACGCGGAGCAAGTGAGTGTGAAGATGTGATGGTGCGTACATAGATAAACTTCAAAACACCGAATAATTTCGATGATTCCAGCAATTCCGGCAATTTCAGCCCTTTGAAACCCGCCGCGGAATCGATTTCGCGGCGCTCGGCCGGAGCTATGTAGCACAGTAACAGGACAGATGGTGAATCGGATGGTGAATCGGATGATGAAACTTTTGTACGGAAGGGGGAATAGTTCGAAGTTCGAACTTCGAAGTTCAAAGCGCAGAAGGGGTATTCTGCATGGGTGCGTTCGCCGTTGGGGGCAGATTTCACGAAATGGCGCGGGCCGTCACCCAGACCGGTGGTCTGAGCTGGGGCTGCGTCACGCCTTCGGCACAGCGCCAATATCGGGATGCTTAGCGGGGACCCACAAATTTTTCCTGGATGCACTACACGCCTCGGGCATACGCGCCCGGGCGTACCGTGCCGTGTGCGATCGCCCCGGGCGACGGTGGTGCAACGGCGCATGATCTAAGTTCGCCCCAAGCGGAGGCTGCACTCCTCTGCACTTCGAACTTCGTACTCGGCACTCGGAACTTCTTCCTTCCTACTTCTTCCCCAGCTCCACGCTGCGCCGGTAGGCTGCCCAGACCGCGTCGGCCATCGCCGTGCGCACACCAGCCTTCTCCAACTCGTACAGCCCGGCCGCGGTGGTGCCGCCGGCCGAAGTCACCTGATTGCGCAGCGCGGCGAGATGCTGCGGTGACTGCTGCGCATATTCGACCGAGCCGCGGAATGTCTGCAGCACCAGCCGCTCGGCGACCGGCCGCATGAAGCCGAGGTGCACAGCGGCATCGACCATCGCCTCCAGCAGCAGAAAGACATACGCCGGGCCGGAGCCGTGCACCGCCGTGGCCTTGTCGATGTAATCCTCGTTGGCAACCTGCACTTCATCGCCGAGGGCAGCGAGGATCTGGCGTGCGAGGAAGAGCTGTTCCGGACGAACATTGTCGGTGGGCAGCCAAGCGGTCATACCCTGCCCGATCTGGGCCGGCATATTCGGCATGGTGCGAATCACGGGCTGCGCCTCGTGCAGCCCAGCGCGCAGCGTCGCAATCGTCACGCCAGCCATGATCGAAAACACCAGACTGTCGGGCGAAAGCGTGCGGGTGAGGCCGGCCAGCACAGCCGGCGCCACCTGCGGCTTCACCGCCAGCACGACCACGTGGACGCCGTCGACGCATGCGGCGTTGTCGACGTACGTCTCCACGCCGTATTTTTCGCGCAGCGAGCTGCGCCGCGCATCGTCAGGTTCGGAAACGCGAATCTGCGACGGCTGCAGCACTGCGTTCTGCAACAGCGCCTTCAGAATGGCCTCACCCATCGCCCCGCCGCCCACGAAGGCGAGGATCGGATGTTCGTGACGAGCGGACGAAGAAACGGTTGAATCTGCAAAATTCTGAGACATGATCGGGTATTCTTAGGGTCTTCGACGACGTTGCACAAATTGTGCTAATTTACACGCCGGCCGAATGCCATCGTCTATAATAGCCCCGCTTTAAAGGATTTTAATGCCTAGCATCATCGACCGGTTTCTCGGTCTCTTTTCGCTCGATCTGGGCATAGACCTGGGTACTGCGAATACATTGGTAGCCGTCCGCAACAAGGGCATCGTCATCAACGAGCCCTCGTGGGTGGCCATTGACCGCAAGACGCGACAAGTAAAAGCGGTCGGCGCGGAAGCAAAGGAAATGGTTGGTCGCACGCCAGCCCGTATCGTCGCCATCCGCCCGCTGCGCGACGGCGTAATTTCGGATTTCGAAGTGACCGAAGCGATGTTGCGCTACTTCATCGAAAAAGCGCACAGCCGCAATCTGCTGAACGTGCCACGCCCGCGCGTGGTGATCGGGATTCCATCCGGCGTGACGGAAGTCGAAAAGCGCGCGGTGTACGACGCGGCGTTGTCGGCGGGTGCGCGCGAAGCATTCCTGATCGAAGAACCGATGGCCGCAGCCGTCGGCGCCGGCCTTCCCGTCATGGAAGCGCAGGGCAGCCTGGTGGTCGACATCGGCGGCGGCACGACGGAAGTGGCGGTCTTCTCGCTGGGTGGCATCGTGGTATCGCGCTCGATCCGCGTCGCCGGAGACGAAATGGACGAAGATGTCATCAACTATGCCCGCCAGAAGTACAACCTGCTGATCGGCGAACGCATGGCGGAAAAAGTCAAAATCGCGATCGGATCAGCCTACTCACTGCCGGAAGAAAAGACGATGACACTGCGCGGCCGAAACCTGGTCACTGGCCTGCCTGAAGCGGTGGAAGTGTCGTCGATCGAAATTCGCGAAGCAATCTCAGGATCGATCAGCACAATCATCGAAACCGTGCGCGCTACGCTCGACGAAACGCCGCCCGAACTGGTGGCGGACCTGATGGAATCCGGCATCGCGCTGGCCGGCGGCGGCGCGCTGATTCAGGGGATCGTCGAGCGCATCGCCGACGAGACCAACATTCACACTTGGATCGCCGAAGATCCACTCACCTGCGTCGCGCGCGGCGCCGAAGCCGTGCTCGAAAAACTCGACGAGCTATCGCCGATTCTGGTCGGACTGGAGCGCAGGAGCACCTCTGCGGCCACCACCAGCGTGCGACGCGTTGCATAGTTCATGAATCGTCAGCGCTCCAGCTCTCCGTTAGTGCTGGCGATCGTCATAGGCATCGCCGCACTTATCGTGCTGATCAACCTCGCCGCACCCAACTGGCTGTGGCAGGGATCGCTGACGCGTGTGCTACGACCAGTTGAAAGCGCTGCCACCACCATCGGCCGCGTCTTCGAGAGTGTTCTGCGTCCATTCACCGGCGGATCGACATCACAGGAAGACGTGCTAAAGCTGCAGCAACAGCTCACCGCCCTGTCTGCTGAAAATGTGCGCCTGCGCGAATTTCAGGCTCAGGCACAGCAGCTGCGCCTGCTCAACAACTTCGCCCGCGCCAACCCCGCCCTCGACTTCGTCGGCGCCGACATAATCGGCCTCGGCAGCCGCGAGTGCGACAACCAGTCCACTATCGGTCCGAACATCGGCATCTGTGCGTCCGTCATCGCCGGCGACCCAAGCCCATATGCGCGATTCGTCACCATCAACGCCGGCCGTAATTCTGGCCTCGTCACGGGCATGCCGGTCATCGGCGGAGGGGGCGTGTTGATCGGCCGCATCGGCCGCAATGTCGGCCCGGCCACCGCACAAGTACAACTGATCAACGACCCAGCGTCGTTCATTAATGTGCAGCTCGTCGGCTCACGCGCCACCGGCACCATCGCCGGCCAAAGCGACGGCACGCTGCGCCTGCAAAATGTGCTGCAGACTGAAGTCGTGCAGGCAGGCGATCTGATCGTGACCAGCGGCCTCGGCGGCGGCCTGCCGCCCGGGCTCGCCGTCGGCCAGGTGGATCAACTGGTCAGCAAAGACTTGGAAACACTTAAGGAAGCCACAGTACGCCCGGGCGCCGACCTGAGGCGACTGGAAGTTGTGCTGGTGCTCAAATTTGTGCCGCCATCCTGATGTGAAATGAGACGACACATTTTCGCCGCAATAACCCTGACATTTCTCGCCGTGCTCGAAGCAGTGGTGTTGCCACGGCTGTTCGGCTCGCTGCCGCGGCCAAACCTCGTGCTGATCATCGCGTGCACATGGTCGGCGCTGCGCATGGACGAAGGCTTCGTCTGGGCGCTGGGCGGCGGGCTGCTGCTCGACGTATTCAGCAGCACACCATTCGGCACGCACACAGCAGCGCTCATCGTCGGCAACCTGGCGGCGCTAATCCTCAGCCGCTTTCCGCTGCCGGCCGAATTTTTCCGCGTCACCAACTGGGTCGCCTTCGCCACCATCCCATACCACCTGGTGCAGCTGGGCTTCCTGCGCATCGACCAGCGTCCATTTGACGGCACACTCGCGCTCAGCGGCACAATTCTGCCGCTGTTGGTGCTGAACCCACTGCTGTCGCTCGGCGCGTATGCGCTGCTCTCACCGCTGCAGATTCGATTGAACGAAGAAGAACGCTTTGCGCGACGCGTATAAATATCTGCGATCTCCACCCTTCTTCCTCATTCCGCACAAAAATCCGCACAAAAATCCGCACAAAAATCCGCACAAAAATCTGCACGAAAATCTGCACGAAAATCCACGTAAAAAATCTTCTCTTTGCTGAAATCTGTCCCAAACGACGGACGCACCCGCACCAGAGACATTCATCCGAATGCGGTAATCTGCAAGGCAGATGGTTTTCGACGAATTTCCGATTCAGCGCCGCTCGAGCCACGCACCGCCGCCGAACGAGAGCGGCGGGCGCGTGCGCCTGCTGTTGCTGATGGCAGCGGTGCTGGTCGTCTTCGCAACGATGAGCGGCCGGCTGTTCTATCTGCAGAACACGCGCCAGTCGGAATTTGAAGGCGAAGCGCTGCGGCGCAGCAACGTGGTGCGCTACAGCGCTGCCACGCGGGGACTGATTTACGACCGCAATGGCATTCCGCTCGTGCGCAACGCACCGTCGTATCAGATTGCCATCGTACCGATCCGGCAGGTGGCGTACAGCGATGACGAAGAAGCAATCAATCTGCTCACCGGCCTGCCCATCACCACGACAACCGGCTCCCTCGCGATGAACGACGCCGCCGTGCGGCAACGCATCGAGCGCATCGCTGTGTACAACCGCCTGGCTCAGCTCGTGAACCAGCCAAGCATCACTGCAGGCGAAATTTACACGAAAGTACTGCAGGCGCGCCTGGCCGGCCGCACCTTCGAACCCGTCGTCGTCGCCGAAAACGTCCCGCGCGACACTGCACAAATCATCCAAGAGCAATCTCTGCTGATGCCCGGCGTTGTCGTGCAGACCGTCGGTTCGCGCATCTACCCGTTCGGCGAACTGTTCGGCGCGGTGCTCGGCTATACGGGAAAAATTCTGGACACCACTGCACGCCAGTACAGCCTGCAGCGCAACGGCGCAAACCTCGTCGACGCCGATTTCGGCAGCTACCGCTACGACATCGACAACGATCGCATCGGCGTCACCGGCATCGAAGCATTCACCGAACGTGAACTGCGCGGAGTGAAGGGCGTGCGCGAAAGCGTCGTCGACGTGTCGTTCGAAGAAATCAATGTCGTGCGCGAAGTCACTCCAACCGTCGGCAACAACGTGCGGCTCACGCTCGACCTGCGGCTGCAAAACATCCTGAGCGAGACGCTGCACTACGGAATGAACGAATCCGGAGCGCCGCGCGGCGCCGTCGTCGCACTCAACCCGAATACCGGTGAGATCCTCGGCATGGTTGGCTTCCCGACATATGACAACAACATATTCGCACGCGGCGTCACCCCGGACGAGCTGGCGACACTCAACGCCGACATTCACAAACCGCAGCTGAACCACGCCACACAGGAAGCGGTGCAGCCAGGTTCGACGTTCAAGATCGTCTCAGCCGCAGCGATTCTGCAGGAAAGCAGCGACTCCGTCAACGCAGACACGATGATCGACGACCCCGGCGTCTTCGAACTGCCGGACAACTTCAATCCTGAAGGCAAAGGACAGAAATTCTATTGCTGGATCGGTCTGCGCGGTGGGCGACACGGCTTGCAAAACACCGAGCTTGCGATCAAGAATTCGTGCAACACATACTTCCGCAAATCCATCGGCGGGTACAAACCCGACAACATCATCGGCGTCGGCTCGGACGCGCTGAGCAAATGGGCCGAAGCCTTCGGCATCGGCGAATCGAGCTATGACCTCGGCGTCCCATACGTGCCCGGATATCCGGCAAGCTTCTCGCGCAACCTGCAGCGCCAGGGCGGTATCTGGACGCAGGGCGATGACTACAACATCGCCATCGGCCAAGGCAAACTCAACGCCACCGTGCTTGAAATGGCAAATGTAGCCGCAGTGGTCGCCAACGGCGGCACGCTGTATCAGCCGCAGCTGGTGCGCGACGTGATCGACAGCCAGAACCACATCGTGCATCCGTTCCAGCCGAAAATTCTGCGCCGCGTGCCGATTGATCCGGCGAATATTGCAATCCTGCAGCGCGGCATGTGGCGCGTAGTAAACGAAGACGGCGGCACGGCGTCATACACCGCCAGCCTGAAGAAATGGGGCCTCGAATATGCCGCAAAAACCGGCACCGCCGAATACTGCGACGACCTCGCACAGCAGGCGAAAATCTGCCCGCCATACACCGATTTCCTTCCCACACACGCCTGGTACATCGCGTACGCCCCTGCAGATAATCCGCAGATCGCCCTGGCCGTCTACCTCTACAACGGCGGCCAAGGCTCCGCGACGGCCGGTCCCCTTGCCGCACGCATCCTGGCCAAGTACTTCAATCTGCAAATCCCGGAAGATCAGCTGCCGCGCGTGCAGAAGAGCGCACAGGATTAATGGCAGAAAGTCAGAGTAAAAAGTTTTCCTGACCCTCTACTCTTTACTCGTAACTACTCAGGACCAAATCAGTATTTCCCGTGAACCACGCGATTCCTTCCCCCTTCGGGGGAAGGAATCGCGTGGTTCACGTTGGGAAAATGGCGGGCCTGAATAGTTACCTTTACTCTCTATGGCACCTTCGGACCGTTTGCGTCCACTTCGAACGATGCGCTGGCGCCGTTGACGTCCACGACATATGAGCCGACCGACAAATCGTCTGTCTTCACCGGCACAATTACCTCAAAATCCTTCACCATCTGTGCACATATGCGATCGGTCGGCCGCAGCGTGCCCACCGTCACCTTGATGGTATTGCCTTCACGCGACTGCGTCACTGCGCCTAGTGAGGTGCACGCATCACCAAGGTAGCCCTTCACGCTGGCGACCAGCTTCGACGGCTTCGCCGCCTCCACGAGCAGCGTCACTTTGTCAATCCCCGCCATGCCGATCGTCATTGCATCTGGCAACGGTGAATTCAACGGCGATGCCAGCGGCGACGCCAGCTCAGCCGCCGCCGTCGGCAATGACGCTGACGCAGACGCAGACGCATCTTTCGTAACATCCGGCTTCGCGCCATTGCTGCACGCCGCCAACGCCAGCACTGCCACAGCCAGCACTGCCACAGCCAGCGCACCAGCCGCAATGCGTGGATTCCAATTCATCATGATCATGATCTCCTTAATTCAGGTCGTGCAATTCAGGTCGTGCAATTCAGGTCGTGCAATCACTCAGGTCATCGCACAGATTTCATTACAGACCATTCAAACCATTCGAACATCGCCTCACCCACGTGGCGATATCGTCTATGAGCGGAATATCGCACGCGCAGTATCGCGCATACGACGCAGAACGTTCTCCATGCTACCGCCCCTGATGGGTGGACGCTCGCCGCGGCCGCTGGCGTCCTCATACGCGGGCGCGTCGGCAAGTTCGTGCAAATCACCGGGAGGGTTGCCCACCGCACGGATAAACACGCCCTGCTCGTACAGCACAGGCGCGAACCCCATGCTGCGAAACAATTCCAGTGACGCGCGCAGATGACCACCACTCCCCGGATGAAATTCGATCTGATCAGGCGCAGTCTGCAAAGAATCCACCACAGCTTTCAGCACTCGTCCTTCTAGCGCATCGCCCCACAACACCTCATCCAGCCACAAATCAACACGCAAAGTCGCCTCATGCGGTTCACTGATACACGCCAGGCCAAGCGCCTGGTCGCCAACGATACAAAGCAAATAGCGATCGTGCGCACCGGGCGCGGATGGGCGCAGATCAGTGCGCGCTGGTTCTTCACACCAGGCATCGCCGACCGCGGCCTCATAATCATGCCAGCGCACAGCAGCCTCGCGCGCAGACTGCGCATCAAGGCGTTCGATGCGCACGTCTGTGTTTGTCACCGGCAGCGCACCCGACCGCGCACGAAGCAAAAACTGTGGCCGATAACGCTGAAAGCCACACGCAAGCGCACAACGCACAGCAGTTGCATCCGAAGCGCGAATGTGCATCCATATCCAGCGCATCGCACGTTCACGAGCCACGGCTTCGGCATCGATCAGCAACGTGCGCGCCAGACCACGGCGACGCAAATCCGGCGCCACCGCGAGCGCACGCACTCGCGCAGAACTGTATCCACGCTCCAGCACAATCAACCCAGCCGGCTCGATGTTCAATAATTCCAGCAGCACCGTGCCCGCCAGCGGCAGATGCAGACCAGCGAGCAGTTCGCGCCCCAGCGGCAGTTCCGCCCAGCGGCCGAGGCTGGCATCCAAAGCACTAATGTCTGCAGGCGTCAGGTCATACAACAGACGGCGCAGTTCGCCGAATCCGGCCGGGACGAGGGTGGCGCCGGCGGTGCGACGCTGCGGGGGCATGTAGTGATTGTACGAGCAGGCAACTACTCAGGCCGTCAGGGGGAATTTGACAGCAGACTGGTCTCACGCGCAGCCGCGAAACATATGCGGGATTTGCTGTCGCAGAACACACCGCTCCTCCGCTGCTTCAGAATAAAGGGATGGCTGTTTTGCACTCCGAAGGGTGGCAGGGGATGCCGTGATTCGCGGACGCGGCTCGGATTTAGTCACTCCCGGTATGGGAGAACTACACTCACCCGTGCTTTAATGGGCACATGTCGAAGCTCGTCACAAGGATGTTCGAGGCGCTGCTCGTGCTGGCCGTGCTGGCGACCATCCTTTTCGGCGCCACCTGGATGAACGGTTCGCCACTCAACCTAGGGAGCACGCCCGCATCCGCCGCCACATCCGAAGCAATCGACACTGCTGCGATGCCACGTGCACCGACCAGCACCGTCATTCTCGACGGGTCATCTCAACAGATCACCAACACAGGCGGCACAGATGTACTCAATGCGACCGAACCACCGCTCGTCACTTCGACGCCCGGCGTCGTCGCGACGAATACGCTGGCCACTCCCATGGCCTTCGACTCGTCGATCGCACCTGATCAGCTTGAACCCGACGACGCGCCATTGCTAAGGCAGGCCGAGGGCACAATGAATTTCCTGCTGCTCGGCAGCGACGCCTCTGCAGACAACCGCTATGCGCGCACCGATTCACTCATCGTCGCCAGCGTCAACCCAGACATCCCCAGCGTCAGCATGCTGTCGATTCCGCGCGACACAATCGTGCGCATTCCCAGCTTCGGCAAAGACCGCATCAACACTGCCTTCGAGCGCGGCTACGCACAGAACTATCCGGGCGGCGGCCCGAAATTCCTCGCGCTTGTACTGCGCAAGAATTTCGGCATTCGCATTGATCACTTCGTACGCATCGACTTCCAAGGGTTCATCAAAGCCATCGATACGCTCGGCGGCGTTGAAGTGCTCGCAGAATGTGAGCTGCACGACACCTTCCCAGATCCGAAAAATCCAGGCCGCGGCATCGATCTAGATGTCTCCCCCGGCCGCATCAGCCTCACCGGCCAGCAGGCACTCTGGTTCTCCCGCTCACGCTGGAGCACCAGCGACTTCGACCGCGCACGTCGGCAGCAAAAAGTGCTGCGCGCCGTCTTCCGCAAAGCCAAACAGAGCAACCTGCTGCAAAATGCCGTCGGCCTCTTCGGTGATTTTCGCGACAACCTCGAAACCGACATCGGCGTCACCGATCTGCCCACGCTCGTCGATATCGCCCGGCGTCTAGACGACCTCACGATCAAAAACCGCGTCATCACCTTCCCCGTCGTGAAATCCGTCACCCGCGCAGACGGCGCAATGGTGCTCGAACCACAGGCGGATATCCTCGCATTCATCGGCGAAGCACTCGCACCGCCAGCTGCCAACCGCGTGCAGACGCGCCCCGGTGTAGAAGTCTTCAACGGCTCCACTCGAAAAGATATGGAACTCATCGCCGCCGAACGCATGACATGGGAAGGCTTCCTCGTCATCGAAACCGGCGTGCTGACCGAACGTTACCCAAGCACGCAAATCATCGACTTTGGCTCGACAGCAAAGGGCTCGCCGATCGCGCGCCTGCGCTCAATCTTCGGTGTCAAGGCCGAAAATGTGATCGGCCAGGCCGATCCGAGCAGCCCCTCTGCCGCGCGCGTCGTCCTCGGCGAGGACTATCAGTCCTGTCCCAACACCTTCAATATGGCGGCGGACGTCGTCGTACAGCCAGCACCGGGCACGCTCATTCCAACGCCGACGCCGGAGAATTAAATTCTGAGTTCCGAGCAAGGCTTGACATCGCGACACGCGTTGCGCACGATGACTCGGAACTCAGTTCACCACCGCCCCGAGTAGTCGCGCATGGGCGCGGCGCAGTGCATCGCGCGCAGCGGCCACGGCATCACGACGCGTGCGGTCGCGCGTCACGATCAAAATTGCCGCGTCGGATCCGGCGGCAAGCACGGCCGCATCCGAATACACCGCCGCCGGCGCCGTATGCACCAGCACAAGATCGGCCTCGCGCGCAATTTCCTGCAGCACGTCCATCATGCGCGCCGAACTCAGCGCGTCCGATGCAATCACACTGCCTGCACCAGCCGTAAGCACACGCAGCCCATGCACAGGGCCCGCCTGCAGCGGAATCGCCACACCCGGCGCCGCCAATGCCTCGACGAGGCCGCTCACATTCGGTAGCCCGAGCACGGTGTGAATCTGCGGCTGCCGCAGATCAGCATCCACCAGCACCACACGCCGACCAATCTGCGCACAGACCACTGCGAGATTCGCTGCAGCTTCAGCAGCGGAACCACCCGCGTCGGGCGCAGCGATCACGACGGTCTTCAGTGGCGCTTCGAGCGCAGCAAACTGCAGATTCGTGCGCAACGTGCGCCAGGCTTCAGCCGCAGCGGAATTCGGGGTTGTGAGAGTGACAAGAGTCATGCTTGCTCCGTAGGAATCACCGCCAAAAGCGGTATTTCAATTCGATCTGTGATGTCTTCCGGCCCGCGCACATAGGCCGCAGCGCGCCGCTCCAGCAACAGCAGCACCACAACGCCCACAACGGAACCAAGCAGCCCACCCGCCAAAGTATTTACGCTCGTGCGTGGCGTGTCCTGTACATAGCGCGGCGCGTCGCCCAGCACCACTTCAACGCGATCTTCGCGCCGCTGTCGCGCATTATCGCGGTCCCGATATTCCTTCAGCAAGTCCGCCCAAGTGCGCGCGATGTCGTTGGCTGTGTCACCGTTGTAGTCGGTCACCTGAATTTCAATGCCAAAACTCGCGGCATCATCAGCCATCTTCGTGTTGCCGTACACGGTCGCCGGCGCGTAATCCAGCTGCAACCGCTGCGCCACTTCAGCGGAGTTGCGCTCCGTCCAGATGATCTGAATGTACGAAAGCAGCAGCGTCTTCGCCGACTGCGTCAAGCCGAAATCAGTGCGCGCCGGCTGCACCGTCAACTTCATCGTCGACTTATAAACAGGCGTCTGCAGCCTGCTGAAACCATAGCCCGAAGCGGTGCCGAGCACAGTGAGCAGCACCAGTAACCAGCCATACCGGCGCACCATGCGAAAAACATCAATGGATTCCATCGTTTCGTGTGTCCTAAAAGTCGCTCAACTGCATCAAGCATCGTCGACTAAGTTCCTGTCCATAAGTTTTGTCCGGCAGATTCGCCTCCCCCGCAAAGCGGGGGAGGCGAATCTGCCGCCAGAACTTTTGGCGACTCACTTAGTCATTTTTTCGCCCGCTCCCCGCGGATGTCCGCAAGAATTGGCACACCAAGCGGCTCGAGCACCTGCGCCTCACGCACGTACGGATCGAGCGCATGCACGCCGAACGCCAGCAACAACCCGGCACCGAGCGCCAGCACGGCGCGCACCGGCAGATCAAAGCGCGAACGCAGCGGAGCAGGCACTGCCACAGCAAACGGCGCATCCAGCAGGCGCACCGGCGCCGCCGTCGTCCCGCTCAGCTGCGGCCAGTACGCCGCCGCATTCGTGCTCAGCTCATCAGAAACCGCGCGCGCAATCACCTCCGCCTGCGGCCCATCCGACCAACTCACCGTCACCTTCAAATAGCTGGCGACATATTCGCTGCGGATCACACCCGTCGGCACTTGGATCGCCTGGCCGGCAAGACGGGCGCTGATGTTCGCCGCGAACGTCCCTGTCTCCACAGCCTGCGCCAGCGCACGCGTGACATACTCCGACGCCAGCCAGTTGTAATGCCGATCGTAGCCATACACATTCGCCCCAATCGGCTCCGGCGGCAACCCACCTGCAAAACGCATCGTCACCACATACGTCGGCGGCGCCACAACCGGCTGCGTCAGCAGCGTCATGACGGCGATCACAAGCATGGGCAGCAACGCTGGCAGCCAGCGCCGTCGCAGAATGCGCACATAGTCGAAGAATTGCATCAGGGTGCGTAGCCTAACACGACCGGCGCTATACCAGATCATCGCGTTGCCGGTTCTTCAGTTCATCGACAACTTTCTTCACATCCTGCACGCGGTCGATCGCGCAGATCAGCAGCGCATCCGGCGTATCAACAATCACTACGCGCTCCACCCCAATCGTCGCGATCACGCGGCCAGACGAACTGCGCACCAGCGAGCCGACGGTGTCGATGGCCACCAGTTCAGCCTGCACCGCATTCTCGCGATCGTCATGCGGCAACGCATCAAACAATGCCGCCCACGAACCGATGTCGCTCCAGCCGATGTCCACCGGAATCACTGCCATCTGCCGCGCACCTTCCATGATCGCGTAATCGATCGATAGCTTCGGTGCCGCCGACCACGTCTCTGCAAGTGCTGCATCGTAATCAGCCGCGCCGATATACAACTGCAGTGCACGCAGCCGTTCGGCAAACGCTGCATGCTGCCGTTCAAATTCGGCCAATCCCGTCGCTGCACGCATGATGAACATACCGCTGTTCCACGAATGACGCCCTCCCGCCAGATAAGCCCGCGCCGCCGGCTCCTGTGGCTTCTCGGTAAAGCGCACCACCTCATACACGCCCTCACCCACCACCTCGCCGCGCTCGATATAGCCGAAACCCGTGGACGCATGGGTCGGTCGAATGCCGAGCGTGACGATGCCACCGCTCTGCGCATGCACCCCCGCCTGCTGCAGCACCGTGCGGAAACCCTCCACATCCACGATGTGATGATCCGCCGACAAAATTGCCACCGTCGCATCCGGATCAGCAGCCTGAATATGCGCCAGCCCCAGTGCCGCTGCCGGCCCGCTGTCCTTCGGCCCAGGCTCAATCACGTAGTTGCGCTCAGGAATCCCCGGCGCCTGCGTACGAAAAACTTCGGCCATCGCCGCACTCGTTACCACCCACACACGCTCCAATGGAATCAACGGCGCCAGCCGCTCCGCCGTGACCCGAAACATGCTGCGCTCTTCCAACAACGCCAACGCCTGCTTCGGCATGCTCCTGCGGCTCAACGGCCACAGCCGCGTTCCACTCCCTCCTGCCATGATCAATGCGTGATACATCTGCCCATCCTATATTGCGAAATTGCGAAGATACAAGCAGTTTAGTGGAAAATCGAGTACCGCGTCAGGGCAGAAAGTCGCTTGCGCGTACACCCTGACTCTCTCCTCTCTTGTCTTGCACAGTACCGTTCACAGCACCGTTCATGGTGCCGTCAACGCGTATCGATTCAGCCCTGCCTGCCGCACAGCGCCGCGCAGCTCAAGCATCACCAGCAGCCCGATCACCTGCTCCGCCGGGACGCTCAACTGACGCACCAGCTCATCCACCGACGCCGGCTCGTGCGTCATTCGCAGCAGCAAATCGCGCTCCGCTGCGCTGAACGGCCCATCTACGATCGGTAATGCGCGGCTCGCATCAACCCGCGCACCGCTCGATCGCAGATTCAAATGCTCGAGCAGCGCATCTACATCGAGCAACGGCACCGCCCCGCTCGCCAGCAGCCGATTCGTCCCACGACTCGCTGTGCTAAAAATATTGCCCGGCACCGCGAACACGTCACGGCCCTGCTCAGCGGCGAACTCGGCCGTAATCAGCGCTCCGCTGCGTACATCCGCCTCAATCACAACCGTTCCGAGGCTCAGCCCACTGATGATGCGATTGCGCGGTGGAAAATTGGCCGGCTCCGGCGGCGCACCGACCGGGTAATCGCTCACCACCGCGCCTGCCGCCTCGATGCGCTTCGCCAACCCCGCGTGCTGCGGTGGATACACTTGTTCCGCACCACACGCCAGCACCGCCACCGTGCGCCCCCCCGCCGCAAGCGCCGCCTCATGCGCCACAACGTCGATCCCGCGCGCCAGCCCGCTCACTACCGTCACGCCCCGCCGCGCCAGCTCTCCCGACAACATCGCCGCCACTTCGCGCCCATACGCTGTCGCCTTGCGCGTGCCAACGATCGCCACCGCCACTCGATCGGACTCCGTCAACGCACCTCGCACAAACAGCACGGGCGGCGGGTCGTTCAAATGGCGCAGCAACGCCGGATATTCGGCATCATCCCAACAAAATGCACGCAGACCCGCCGCCGTTACCTGCTCCATCTCGCGCTGCGGATCAAGACTGCGCTGCGCCGCCGCAATCGCCCCAACAGACTTCTCATCCATGCCAGCACGCACCACATCAAACGGCTCGGCACGCCACGCAGCTTCCAAACTACCAAAGTGCGCAATCAATTTACGCAGACGCACCGGTCCGACGCCACGGATGCGCGCAAAGACCAGGAAATATGGGAGCGAGTCGGACGACATGACGGCAAAGCGTAACGCAAAGCCGGAAAAACAGCCTACATCGGCTTCAGGTTGTCAGATTCTGTCAGGTTCGCGCAACTAAAGCCCGTCCGGCACCACCACACGAATGCGCAACGCAGCCGGATCGATCTCTTTTACGCAGCTGTCAATGACCGGGAGCAGCAGTTCACCCTGCGGCCGCGTCACAACGAAAACGTCGTTGCTGCCCGTCGCCAGCACTTCAGCCAGCACACCCAGCTCGACGCCATCCATGTCAAAAACGTGCATGCCGACCAGATCAGTGGCATAAAATTCACCCGTGGGCAGCGCAGGCAGATCCTGCCGATCGAGCCGCACCAGGGTGGCGCGCATTGCTTCAGCCGCATTACGATCGTCAACGCCTTCCAGTTTCAGCAACATCGCACCCTGATGCATGCGCGCACTCTTCACGCCGGTTGCCGCATCCGCATCGCCCAGATACACGCGGCGAACATGTTTCGGATCGAGTGCATCAAGGTATTCTGGCTCCAACTGCACCTTCACTTCGCCGACGATGCCGTGCGGGCGCGTGATTCGGCCGATGACCATTCGACTTGGCTTCTGCATGTAGGTTGGGTAAAAATAAAAAGCCGGGCTCCGCGTGCGCGAAGCCCGGCAGCAGCTCAGGGTTTAGTCACCGATGTCGAGCATTACGCGCTTGCCACGCCGATTTCCGATGCGCAACAGCACTCGCATCGCGCTGGCCAGCTTGCCATCGCGACCAATCACGCGGCCAAGCTCGCCGTCCGCCACCTGTAGATGCAAGAACGTCGTGCCACCGTCGCGTCTCTCTTCGACCACCACCGCGTCCGGGTTGTCCACCAGGCCGCGGGCGATGTATTCGATCAGATCTCTCATAGTGCCCCCGATGCATGCCCCTCACAGCCGACGCCTTGCAGCTGATCGCTCTCCCATTTTTTATTTTCTTTTTTATTTTCTTTTTTATTTTCTTTTTTATTTATAGAAAAGAAAAGAATTAAAAAAAGAGGGAATAACTCAGACGCAAGGCGTCGCGCATGCGCAGAATTATTCGGCCTTCGCCACCTTCGGAGCCGGCGTGCGACCAATCTTCGTGCGCGGGCTGATGGCCGGGCGCGCAGCTTCAGCAGCCGCGGCTTCCGCGACGAGCACCGCCACTTCCTCACCCTTCTTCAGGCGCTCGAAACGCTCGAATGTGCCGTTCTTCTTCAGCAGGCGCGCAACAGCCTCGCTCGGCTGAGCGCCGACGCGCAGCCAGTGCAACGCAGGCTGCTCTTCGATCTTGTAGCTCTCCGGTTCCGTGCGCGGGTTGTACGTGCCCACGATCTGAATAAACGCACCATCGCGCGGCGATTCCTTATCGGCAACCACGATGCGATACGTCGGCTGGCGCTTGCTGCCCATTCGGCGAAGTCGGATTCGAACCATTTTTCTCCCTAATTCCTGCGAATTCGCAGGTATCTTTTTTGTAACTGCACAGGCCAGCCAATTTTCCGTCGCAAAACACGCCATCCCTGCCTCTTCTAAAGGAGAAACAACGTGTTTTTCAGGAATTACTGATCTTTATCTGTGTAATTACAGTCTTTTTAACAATCCCACTAACAATCACCCCGTCCGGCATCGTCGATGCGAACACCACACTTGCCTCTCTTTCAAAAGACGAAGTCGGCGACGGGCCTGAGTAATTGTATTTTGTCCGGTACTTCGGGATTAGTGTTTGGCAACCCGGGCTGAGAGTCAGGCGGAAAGGACGCCATTCCCAACGCTCCTGTCCCTAATCACCTTTTACCGCGCATCAACCCGCCCATCATACGCATTCGCGGGTTGTTTGACAACTTTTTCATCATTTCCTGGGCGTCACGAAACTGTTTCAACATCTGATTCAGCTCCTGCACCGTCGTTCCACTGCCGGCCGCCACACGCCGCTTGCGCGACGCATTCAACAGATCAGGGTGGTGGCGCTCCTGACGCGTCATCGAACAGATCATCGCCTCCAGACGCTTGAACTGCCGCTCGGTGGCCTCAGGCGCCACCCCCTTGAGCGCGTCCTTCATCCCAGGAATCATCCCCAGCAGATCTCCGAGCGGCCCCATCTTGCGCAGCTGACGCATCTGGCCGAGGAAATCCTCCAAATCAAAGCGCGCACTGAGCATCTTTTCTGCCGTCTTCGCCGCTTCCACCTCGTCGAACTGCGCCTGCGCTTTTTCGATCAGCGTAAGCACGTCGCCCATGCCAAGAATACGCGAAGCCAGGCGATCCGGGTGGAATTGCTCGAACGCGTCCGGCTTTTCACCCGCCGCAAGAAACTTGATCGGCACGCCCGTCACTGCACGCATCGAAATCGCCGCACCACCCCGCGCGTCGCCGTCAATCTTCGTCAAAATCAGGCCGGTCAGCTGCATACGCTTGTTGAACGCGTCAGCAATGTTGACCGCTTCCTGGCCCGTCATCGAATCCGCCACCAGCAGCACTTCCTGCGGCTTCGTGCGCCTCTTGACTTCCTCAACTTCGCGCATCATCGCGTCGTCGATCTGCAGACGGCCGGCAGTGTCCAGAATCACCACGTCGTGCGCGCCGGAGACGGCTTTCGCCAGCGCATGCGCACAAATATCGGGCGGCGAAACCTTGTCACCTTCGGAATACACCGGAATGCTCAGCTGTTTGCCGAGCTGCTCCAACTGCGCAATGGCCGCCGGCCGATACGTGTCCGCTGCCACCAGCAGCGGGCGACGCCCGGCGCCGCGCAGGCGCAACGCCAGCTTCGCCGCTGTGCTCGTCTTGCCGCTGCCTTGCAGGCCCACCAGCATGATCACGTGCGGCGGCGCCCCACCCAGGTCAAGGTGTCCCCCTTCTCCCAGCGTGCTCAGCAGCTCCTCATGCACGATCTTGATCACCGCCTGACCCGGTGACAAGCTCTTGTGCACCTCAGCACCGATGGCTCGCTCGCGCACGCGCACAAGAAAATCCTTGACCACCTTGAAATTGACGTCTGCTTCGAGCAGCGCCATACGCACCTCTCGCAGCGCTTCATCGACGTCTTTTTCCGTCAGGAAGCCGCGCTTGCCAAGGCGGTCAAAAATAGATTGGAGTCTGTCGCTAAGGCCTTCAAACATGTAAGTTGCGGAAACGGAGAAATTGTAACAGGAAGTTTCTTGAAAAAGCTTCACTAAATACGGGATGAATCTGACTAGCTACCGTAAAGTAGGCACCGTCTCCCTAAAGGCATCGCCCTCAACTTAAGAACAGGGAACAAACGTCAAGGGTGAGTTTTGGCACAATGCCAGGGTGACACAGCCAAAAGATCAACCATCCAACAGTTCGAAAAGAAAACGAAGCAGCGTCAGGCACACGCGAGCGGTGCAGCATGATCGA
>CANJQH010000060.1 GCA_947476335.1 Anaerolineae bacterium
TCGAAGAGGCACGCCTCGCGATCTTCGAATGGATCGAAGGGTTCTACAATCGCAACCGACCGCACTCAGCTCTGAACTACGCAACACCAGAGCAGTTCGAGCAACGAATGAACCGATTTTGATTGTCCGGGGAAGCGGGTACGTACCAAGCACACCATCTTCGCGCGTCGCACGGCTGCTCTGCCCCATCCCGTCACGAATCACCTTGCCGCCACCGAATGTAATTTCATCACCGTACACGGTGAAGTCACGCTCGATCTCGATGATCAATTCGCTGTCGGCCAGCCGCACACGGCCACCTTGTGTGGGACCGTACAGATCCACGTAGGTCTTGCGAGGAATGCTCAATGCCATATGCGCCTCCGTGAATTATTTGAGCGAGCCGTTGACCAGCCCTCTATGGCCCAGCACAATGCGCGCTCCAGCAAGCGCAACCAGCGACACTTCCTTTTCATCACCCGGCTCGAAACGCACCGCAGTGCCGGCAGGAATATTCAAGCGCATGCCGTACGCAGCATTACGATCAAAATCAAGCTGCTTGTTGACTTCGAAAAAATGGAAGTGGCTGCCGACCTGAATCGGCCGGTCGCCGGTGTTTCTGACGAGGATGCGTGCTGTGGCTCGCCCTGCATTGGCGACGATATCGCTCGCGTTCTCATCGGAAAAATATTCGCCTGGATGCATTGACTGGAATTTTGGTCACTACACTGCGGAGCTTGACGAATCGGGGACAAGCAGTTGTGACAAGCGCAGGTTCAACAAGTGTCGGGGCTCAAAAAAAAATAGAGCAACTCGATCCACTGCACTCAACGGCACGCAGTATACATAGCGCACAAGCTAAGTCAAGTTTCAGGCTGCGCACAGCCAAAATTTAAGGTTGGCACGACGGCAGTTGGAGGAGTTGGAGGAGTTGGAGGAAGCGGGTAACTACTCAGGCCCAAATCAGTATTTCCCGCGAAACACACTATTCTCTCCCCCTTCGGGGGAGAGAATAGTGTGTTTCGCGTTGAAAAAATAGCTGGCCTGAGTAGTTACGGAAGCGGAGATCGCGGATTTATATATAGAAAAAATCTCCGCTTTCCTGCAAACTCCGCACGAAAACAAAAAATTGAGCCTGCCGACAATGCCAGACAGAGACACACTCATACCACTTCATGCAATTCACCCCCAACGAGGGATGCACCCGTCTCTCTTCCTTCCCCTAAAGCACCCAGCGCCCTTGCGCCTGCAGCAATGGCTTGAACCCGGCCTCGGTCAGTGCCTTCTTCACTTCGGCTACGCGCGCATGCCGCGTCGGCAGCGGCGTCGGGTCGTTCGCCAAATGCAACAGCGCGCGCGCAGTAAAGGCGGTGCTATGCCGCAACCCGCGCACATCGACTTTGTCGAGCGTGTCGCCCCACGTGTGCGGCCCGGCATGCGGATGCTTCGGCTCGCCGTTCGCCATCATCAGCGCCGGCACACCATGCATGTAGAACGAAAAATGATCCGAATATGGCACGATGACTTTGTTGCCCGTGATGCGCAGATCGTGTACGCGCTCGGCCGCAAGCGATTCGAAAAACGCTCCAAGCCGATCTGTGTCATGGCCATTGATGCCCAGCCAGATGCCGCCCGGATTGCCGACGATGTCGCAGTTGAATACGAAGCGCACATCGCGCAGTTCGTCTTTGTGTGCCTCAGCATACGCAGCCGAACCAATCATGCCCATCTCTTCGCCCGACCACAGCGCGACACGAATGCCAATGTTCAAATGCTCGCGCACCTGCATCAGCGCACGCGCCGCTTCGATCACCGCCGCGACGCCGCTGGCGTTGTCAACCGCGCCCTGCGCAATATCATGCCCATCGTAGTGCGCACACACCATGATGTACGGGCCACCTTCGCTCGCACCCACCGCGGGAATATCGGCGATCACGTTCAAGCCATTTGCATCAAATAGCTTCGCCTTAACGCGCATACGCACCATGATGGCCGCATCCGCACCCACGCGCTGCAGCCGCGCTGCAGTTTCGTAACTCACGCCAACACCAGGAATCGGCGCAGGCATGCCGCCAAATTCAATGCTGCCCGTCGGCGGCAACGCACCCGCTTCGGCGCCGCCGAAGATGAATCCCACACAGCCTGCGTTCACCGCACGAAAATATTTCTCCAGTCGATGCGAACCGACGCCGCGCACGAGCGCAATCGCGCCCTTCAGTTTGCTCGCGAGCGGCTCGAAGTCCACCGGCTCGCCGTTGCCCACAAACACCAGCGGCGCAGCCACATCGCACGACGGCGTGCCCGGCAGGCCGATGCAGTCAAGCTCATGACCGGCCGCCGTAATCCCCGCCGCGCCACGCTGCCAGCCATGGATCGGAAAAGCTTCGGTGTGCACATTGCTCAAGCCGTACGACTTCAGCGTGCGCACCAGATACGCCGCAGCATTGCGCTCATCTGCACTGCCCACGAAACGGCCGCCGAAATCGTCGCACAGCGCGCGCATCGTCGGCCAAAGCACAGTCGAAGTCCAAATGTCGCCGAGCATGGCGCGCTCAGCGTCGCGAAAATAATTTGCCGGATTTGACATATTGTTAAGGTTCAGGCGAACGGCTGTTCGATCGACGGACTCGGCTGTGTAAACCAGCGCGGGCCGTTTTCGCTCATGTAAAAGCAGTCTTCGAGCCGCACCCCAAACTCGCCGTAGATGGCGATCATCGGCTCGTTGGTGAAGCACATGCCGGGCGCGAGCAGCGTTCGATTGCCGCGCACCAGGTAGTGCCATTCATGAATATCAAGACCAAGGCCGTGGCCGGTGCGATGCGGCAAACCAGGTACTTTGTAATCAGGGCCGAAGCCGGCATCGATGATCACCTTGCGCGCGGCGGCATCGACCACTTCGCATGGCGCGCCGATCTGCGCCGCCGCGAATGCCGCCGCCTGCGCTTCCTTCTCAAGATTCCAAACGTCGCGATGCCGCTGCATCGGCTTGCCGAAAACAACCACTCGACTGATATCAGAGTGATACCCCTCAAGGCTGCACACACCGTCCATCAGCACGACGTCGCCTTCCTTGAGAAATTCCGGATGTTTGCTGCCGTGCGGAAAAGCTGTGCCCGCACCGAACTGCGCGCCGATGCCGCCCTGCAGCCCGAGCGCCTTCAACGCCGCCGTCGCGTTGGCGGCGAACTCCGGCTGCGACATGCCTTCGCGCAGCATCGAAATCGCTGTCTGGTACGCCACCGAGTTGATGTCGTTCGCACGCTGCATCAGCGCGATCTCCGCCGGCGATTTGCACGAACGCAGCGGGATCGTCACCGGATCACCGCTCACGATGCGCAGCTGCGGCGCCGCTTTCGCGATGCCGTCGAAGACGAAATAGCGTGTGCTCTCATCGACCGCAAGCGTGCCGCCGCTGACGCCCTTGTCCTTCAGCACCTGCGCCACAAGCACGTACGGGCTTTCATGTTCTTCCCAGCCGCGCACGTCGTCGCCAAACGAAATCATTTCGCGGAAGCGCATCTCTTCGAACGCTGGACAAACGTAAACAATTTCGCCTTCCGCCGGCACGATGGCCGCAATCATGCGCTCACTCTGCCAGTGATGCACGCCGGTGAAATAGCGCAGGCCCGTGCCCGCTTCGAGATACAACGCATCGATGCCGTTCGCACGCATCAGTCGCTGCGCACGCGTAATGCGCGACAGACGTTCAGCAACGGTAATCGGCTGCACACCGTCTGTCATCGATTTCAGTTCATTCAACGCAAGTGCACACATATTTTCCTTTGTTGGGCAAAAGCCCTTTTTAGTTCGTCCGCAGCCAGACGCGCATTTCTCCAGCTGCTTCACGGTTGTCCCACGCATAGTACGGAATCGCCGTGATTTCAGTCTCCATCACACGCGGCGCCTGCCGGCCGTACAACACGCCATTCCATCCATCGACGTCGGCCACGCGGCCTTTGCCGCGCAACACGCTCACTCCGCCCAGCAAATCCGCACGATGCTCCACGACCATCTTCTCAATGTCCGCCGGATCGATCGAGATGCGCGACAGTTCAGTCTGTCCATGATCCACACCTTCCAGGCAGTACACCAACGGGCCGCGCTGCAGCGCAACTTTGCCAACCGCCTGGCGCACCGACGGGTGCGAATACACCGCATGCGGCGTCATATCCAGGTCAAGCACGATTTCGTCCTGTGCCGTCCATTCGCCTCTCACAGATACGTAGCCGTTCGTGAGCGTCGTATCCACCGGAGCGCCATTCACCTTGAGCGACCAGCGTCCACACCAAGCCGGCACGCGCATGTGCAACGTCAGCACCGTCGGCGCGCCAGCATCGATCTTCAAAGCCACGCGGCCATTCCACGGATATTCCGTGCGCTGCGACAGCGACACCTCGCGCCCAGCCACCATCACCTTCGCGCTGTTCTGACCATACAAATGCACCCACACATCACGCGATTCAGCATCTGCACCCGTCGAATAAAAATATCCGCCGACGCTGGCAATCGTACGCGCTACGTTGGGCGGACAGCACGGACAGACGAACCACGGAACACGATGATGATGGCCAAGGCTCGCGAGCGGGTTCTCGTAATAGAAGTGTGAACCATCGAGCGAGACGCCGCTGAGTGTGCCGTTGTACAGCGCGCGCTCGAGCAGGTCGGCGTACTTGCCTTCACCCTTGAATTGCAGCATGCGGCCACACCACAGCACCAGGCCGATCGACGCGCACGTCTCCGCGTAGGCGTTCTCGTCCGGCAAATCGTAATCGCGCGTAAAACCTTCGTTGCTGTGGCTCGGGCCGATGCCGCCGGTCAGATACATACGCCGGCTCGTCATCGCATCCCAGATGCGCTCACACGCTGCGAGCAGCGAGGCATCGTCGTACTCGTGCGCGATGTCGGCGGCACCGCTGAACAAGTACATCGCGCGCACTGCGTGGCCCACCGCCTGATCCTGCTCGCGCAGCGGCTTGTGCGATTGGTTGTATTCGTAGTTCTTCGCCCAGAACTTCGCCGGATCTTCACCACGCTCACGCGCCTCGATGTCGTAATAATGAGGCTGCTGTCCGCGCTCATCAATCAAATATTTCGACAATTCGTAAAAGCGCTTCTCACCCGTGGCGCGCGCCATTTTCACCAGCGCCAGTTCAATTTCCGGATGGCCGCCATAGCCGCGCTTCTGCCCCAGGCCATGGCCGAACATCGCAGCGATGTGATCGGCATAGTGCATCATCGCGTCGAGCAGCTTGCGCTTGCCCGTCGCCTGGTAGTACGCCACGGCACCTTCCATCATGTGGCCGGCGCAGTACATCTCGTGCAGGTCGCGCAGATTCTTCCAGCGCATCGCCGGATCAGCCACCTGAAAATGCGTATTCAAATAACCATCGGGCAACTGTGCAGAGACGATGCGGTCGATCTCACGATCCGCCAGCGCCTCAAGCTCCGGATCCGGATGCGTAGCCAGCGAATAGCCCACAGCCTCAATCCACTTCGCCGGATCGCTGTCGCCAAAAATTTCGACGATGCTGAACGGCGGCCTGCGCATGTAATTCAGTTCAAACACCGAAAAGCGATTCGTATCCGTGCACATTTTGTGCACGTGCGGAATCGTCACAGTGCGATTGATTTCCTGCCTGGGTGCCCAGAACGCATCATCAAAGCGAACGGACGTAAACGCAACGGACGAGAGTTTCCAACGTATGGACATACGGTTATCCCCTGAGGCCGCTCAGTGTAGTCCGTTGAATGAAATAGCGCTGTGCCTGTGTGCCTGCGCGTACAGCAAAAACGCATCGCCTCTTTTCAAGAGGCGATGCGTCTGACCGCACTACTTGATCTGCGCTACTTAATCTGCGTGTACGCTCGGATCGCTACGGCAGCCGCAACAATATGCATCAGTTCCGTCGCAATCATCGTCGTCGTGTTGAACAGCGCCATCCCCGGCATCGGCGCGCTGCTCATCGCACTAATCGGCCCCACCGCAGACAGCAATGCAAACACCACGCCGATCACGGTAAAAACTGTGGTTGCTTTTTTCGTAAAGCGCGACAACAGCAAATACACCACGCCGCCCATGATCACAGTGATCAGGCTCGCTACGATCGTCTCAGGCAGCCCAACCTTCATCGAATTCACAGCGCTCGCCACCAGCCATATCGCCGCATTCGCAACAGCAGCAATCACGGCTGCGCGCAGACCAGTACCAAACACCGTGCGCGCATTCGGACTGCTCGATATTGACTTAATTGACTCAGACATCATTACTCCTAAATCGTAGCTACTCCTGAAAATTTTGAAAAAACAACCGCACGCAGAAAAATATCTGCGTGCGGTCACATGCGCACCGATTACAAAAATTGCAACGACTCAGGCCCAAATCAGTATTTCCCGCGAAACACACGATTCCTTCCCCCTTCGGGGGAAGGAATCGTGTGTTTCGCGGTGGAAAATAGAACGGCCTGAATTGTTACCAAAAAAATGTTCTCAGCTACTGCTTCACGACTTCGAGGTCGATCGTGATCGTCACCTTGTCGCCAACGAGCACGCCGCCCGTCTCAAGCGTCGCATTCCACACGAGACCGAAGTCTTCGCGGTTGATCGAAGTCTTCGCGCTGAAGCCGGCGCTTGTCGTGCCCCACGGTGACTTCGCCTGACCGAGATACTCGACATCGAGCACGACCGACTTCGTCACACCCTTGATCGTCAGATTTCCGTGCAGCTTTCCAGTCGTGGCGCTCGTCGTCTCAACCGAGATACTCTTGAAGGTAATCGACGGGAACTGCGCCACGTCGAAGAAATCTGCCGACTTGAGGTGACCGTCACGCTTCTCATCGCGCGTGTTGATGCTGCTCGTATCGATCGTCACATCGACGGTGCTGGCCACCGGCGTGGCTTCATTGAAATCGACTGTGCCCGTGAACGCGTCGAAAACACCGCGCGCCGTGCTCAACATCATATGCCGCACACTAAAACCAATTTCCGAATGCGAATTGTCAATTGCCCATGCCATCGTTTGTATTCCTTCGCAACAGGCGCTTACCCACCACTTCAGTGAATTCGTGCGTCCGTTGCATTTCTATTTTTTGCCACTTGAAATCGGACATGTGTCCGCTTACAATGGGAGTGTAATGGACACGTGTCCACTTGTCAACCCCCAAACAGGGAATACACTTCCCCACACTGCTCGGTGCTGTTTACGAGTGTTTACGAGAGCGACGAGAGCGACGAGATTAAAAATGAACGCAGGCAAAACAGGCAAAGCAGGCAAAGCGGACATCAAGTGCGACATGACGCCACAACGAAAAGAAATTCAACCAGAAAATATCGTACCGATCATCCCGGCTGATCCCAGCATGATGATGTTGAGCGGGGAAAGTGGCGCTCGTCACGAGCGCAGCGACGCCGCCGAAAACCGCCGGCGCATCCTCGATGTCGCAGCGCAGTTGTTCACAGAGCACGGCGTTGAGGGGATCTGCATGCAGCAAATCGCGCGCGCAGCGGGCGTGGGACAAGGCACGCTCTATCGGCGCTTCGCTGATAAAGGCGAATTGTGCCTTGCCCTGCTCAATTCGCAGATGAGTGATTTTCAGAACGAAGTGCTCAGCACGCTGCGTGAAATGGCGCATCACAGCCGCGGCCAGCTTGAGCAGCTCGAATGGTTCTTTGATGCGCTTGTGCACTTCAACGAACGCCATTCGCCCCTCCTCTCTGCGGCGCGCTCCGAAATGCGTGGCATCGACCACGACAATCTCACGCCACGCAGCGCACCGTTTGCATGGATACGCATGACCGTCATCGGCCTGCTGACAGGCGGCGTGCGCACCGGCGAACTGCGCGCCGACGTCGACGCGGCCGTGCTCGCCGACGTGTTACTCGGCGCACTCAATCCACAGCAGTTTTACGTGCTGCGCCACGGCCCCAACGCATACAGCCTCGAACGCATCAGCGCCGGCCTGCAGCGCCTTGTGCGCGGGCTAAGTTCCTGTCCATAAGTTTTGTCCGGCAGATTCGCCTCCCCCGCTTTGCGGGGGAGGCGAATCTGCCGCCAGAACTTTTGGCGACTCACTTAGCGGCCTGAACGACAGACGACCATTGTCTGTCGTTTGTATTCAGAAAATATCGGTCCACGCATGAATCCGTCATCCCTCCTCCGAATGCGTTCTCGAAGCGCTGCAACCCTCTTCTTCCTCGTGCTGCTCCTGCTCGCTGCGACGTGGAAGCTCACGCTGGGTGACCGCATCGTCGCGCGTGGCGACTTGTTGCTGTACTTTTATCCGCTGCGCGATTTTGCCGCCGCAGCGCTGCGCAGCGGCCACATACCGCTCTGGAACCCGTATAACTTCATGGGCGCGCCGTTCCTTGCCAATCCGCAGACGGCGGTGTTTTACCCACCAAATATTCTGCTGAGCTGGCTCCCTGTTGAACGTGCCGTTTCGCTGAACATTGTTGTGCACCTCGTGATTGCCGCGCTCGGCACATTCGCACTGGCACGCCGCGGTTTCGATATGACGCGCCTCGCCGCCCTGTGCGCCGGCGTCGCGTTCGGACTAGGCGGCTATCTCGGCGCGCAGATCGAACATCTCAATCAGGTGCAGGTGCTCGCATGGATGCCACTCGTTCTGCTTGCAGTGCTGACGCCGATCACTTCGCTCTCTACACTGCTGCGCCGCACCACATCGCTGGCTGTGCTGCTCGCACTGCAGATCACCGCAGGCCACACACAGTCGCTCTATATTTCCTGCGTCGCCGCCGGCATCGTCGCACTTGTCCAGCTTGCGCGATCAATCACAAGAATTACGCACATGCGCACACCCGCGCACACTCTTTCTTCTTCTTCTTCTCTTTCTTCTCTTCTCTCCACTTTTTACTTCTCTTCGCTCGCCGCCCTCGCCCTCGCCGTCGTCATCGCCGCACTGCTCTGCGGCGCACAACTGGTGCCCACGCTCGAACTTGCGCGCGAATCTTTTCGCTCGGGCGGCATGACACTGCAGGAAGCCGGCGCATTTTCGTGGCGACCGTGGGTGATCACACGCGCGCTGCTGCCGACATGGGGCGATCCGCTCTTCGCTGAGTACGTTGCCTACCTAGGCGCCGTCGGCATCGCACTGGCCTGCCTCGGCGCACTCACAACACGGCGACGCACGCTGCTTCCATTGCTGCTGACCGTGCTCGGCGGCGTACTGGCGCTGGGCATCGCCACGCCGCTGTTCAGCCTGTTGTATCGCTTCGCGCCAGGCTTCAATCTTTTTCGTGCACAGGCGCGCTGGCTGGCCATCTTTGCCCTCGGCGCTGCACTGCTGATCGGCCTTGGCGTACAGGTACTGCAGCACAGCATCGACGCACGCACGACAAAGCGCTGGCGCATTGCATGGGTTGCGCTCATCACCGTGCTCGCCGCCGGCGCCATCGCCGGTGCACGCTTTTCACCTGAAGCCGAATACGCTGTGCTGCCGGTGCGCAGTGTGCTGCTCACATGGGCCGTCGCTGCCACAGCCGCGACGGCGCTCGTGTTCGGCGCCATTCGACTGAAGCGCAGCGCCGCGCCCATCGCCACTGCATTGCTCATTCTCGAACTGCTTGCCGCATCACAGTTTCAACCCTATTCACGCACGACCGACGCCGGCGCACTCACCAGCCTGCGGCCATCCGTGGCACATCTGCTCGCTGAACGCAACACAAGTGGCGGACGCATCCTGGCACTCTCCGGCTTGTTCTTCGATCCGGGTGACAAACCCGAACAGGAACTACTCTTCGCTCATTCACTCAGCACCGACGAAATCTACGACCGGCTGATCGCCTCAAAACACAAGGAAATTCTTTCGCCAAATCTGCCGCTGCTGTATCGCCTCCCCAGCGTCGACGGCTACGATGGTGGCCTGCTGCCGACACGGCGGTTTGTCGAATTCACACAGCAGTTCGCCGCTGACGCCTCAAAAGATGGCCGCCTGCGCGAGTTCGTCAAAAGCGTGCCGGCGCTGCCGTGGCTCAGCGCCATGAACGTGCGCTATGTCGTCGCTGACAAAACGCAGGATGTTTTCGTCGACGGCGTTTTTTATGATCTGCTGTGGACCACGCCGCTCACCCACACGCGCGATATTTCGCTGCAGCCGTACGACGCCACTGCGCTCGGTCTGGTATTCGGCATGCCGAACGTGCGGGTAGGCGAAGTCGTCGGTGCGCTCGAGCTGCACTTCGCAGGCGAACGCGTCGAGCGCTTCGAGCTGCGCGTGCCCATGAACGCGCCGGCTGACGGTTTTCAACTCACGCTGCGCTGGAAAAAAATCGGCGCGCCGCTCCTCACACGCGTCACGCCGATCGATGGCACACGTGGACTGGTGTTGCGCGGCCTCACCTCAATCGACGAACGCGATGGCAGCTTCCGATCGCAAATCGCCTCGGCCGATGCGCTGGTGCGGCTCGTACATTCGGGCGATGTGAAGATCTATCGAATCGAAGGCGACGTCGCACCGCGTGCGCTGCTGCGCGAGGCGCCGCTCATGCCGGTGTCGCTGCGCGAGGAATCGCCCGAACACCTCGTCGCGACATGGTCAGATGCGCTGCGCGCGCCCGCCACGCTCGTGTTGCGCGACGCATGCTATCCAGGCTGGACGGCGAGCATCACCGCAAGCGACGGCGCAGTGTCTAAAGCACCCATCGAATGCACAGACGTGATGTTTCGCGCAGTGAGTTTGCCGGCCGGCGCACGCAGCGTCGAGTTCACATACGAGCCGACCTCGCTGCGCATCGGCGCGGCACTCAGTGCGCTAGGGCTGCTGGTGTGGGCGGCGCTGCTGACAGTGGCTGACCGGCTGCGGCGATGAAACCCGGCTTCTAAGAAGCCGGGTTTGGTGCAGCGCTTTCGTCAGCCATCGTCAGCCATCGTCAGCCATCAAAGCGCATGCCGAACACCACTCCATCGACCGGCACGCGATGAAAGCCGACGTGCTCATAGAAGCCGATCGCACGATGATTCGTTGGGCTGACGCCGAGGTGCACAGCAGGCACACCAATCTTACGCAGGCGCGCCAGTAGTGTCTCGATCAGCCGACGACCATAGCCACCACCCTGCCCAATCGGCAAAATATCGATGTGCAGATGCGCCGGATACTCCGCCAGCGCAGAATGGTGATAGTGCCCGCGATGAATCTGACGGATGCGGCCAGCGTCAGGTGATGCATCTTCAACGGCAGGCAGCGGATAGCGCGCGCGCAGCGGCGGAAACCATTCACGCTCGCAACGGTCGGCAAAAGTCTGCGAATCACGCGCACCAAGCGTGTAGCCGACAGGTGTTCCGTCCGCGGTGAGCACAAACGTCAGGTCTGGCTCGAGCACGGCGTACGGCGCAGCATAGAGATGGCCGAGCAATTCATGATCGCGATATTGAGCACTGGCGTCCTCGCCGCTGTCACCAGTGAGCAGGCAAATGCGATAGAGCGAATACAAATCACTTGGGTGATAAGGTCGAATTTCGAAGTGCGTCATTGTTTTCGTAAGCTAACCCGATTTCCAGTAACTACTCAGGCCAGCTATTTTTCCAACGCGAAACACACTATTCTCTCCCCCTTCGGGGGAGAGAATAGTGTGTTTCGCGGGAAATACTGATTTGGGCCTGAGTAGTTACGATTTCCAAGAAGAAGTTACTTTGACAAATTCTTCACTTGGAAGAA
Source organism: Anaerolineae bacterium (assembly GCA_947476335.1). Classification (GTDB taxonomy): domain Bacteria; phylum Chloroflexota; class Anaerolineae; order J036; family Brachytrichaceae; genus CANJQH01. The sequence continues at coordinate 11,649 of CANJQH010000060.1, forward strand.
CTCAATGACCTCGCCACTCGGCCCTTCGAAAAACGCGATGGCGACATCGAGAGGGTCGAGGTGCACATCTTTCGGCTCCACAGTGATGCGATAGCCAGCAGCGCGCACTTTCTCAGCATCGGCGCGTGCGTCATCGCTATGCAGCGCAAAATGAGTCACCGGATCGTTGACGGCCGAGGTGCCCGGCGCAGGCGTGCTCGACTGCGGCTGAAACAACTCGATGTGGCCGCCGCCGCCCAGATCGAGCAGAATGATCTTGCGCTCAGACGTGCCAAATTGCGCCACAATCGGCATGCCAAGCACGTCTCGATACAACTTCAACGAAGCATCCCAGTCGCGGGCCTGCACAGCGATGTGGTGAATTCCTTTCATAGTGGTGGGAGTGTAATGCAGGGAAGGACGGCCGACCACCGACGGCCGACCGCCGTTGCAGCCACAGCAGTCGGCCGTCGATTCTGCTACACCACCGGATTGCGCAGCGCGATGTGCAGTTCCTTGATCTGTCGCTCCGTCGCCGGCGACGGCACACCAAGCATAGTGTCGGCAGCGTTCTGGTTCTTCGGGAACGCGATCACCTCACGGAGGTTCGGCGCACCACAGAAGATCATCACCAGGCGATCGACGCCCGGCGCAATGCCACCGTGCGGCGGGGCGCCGTACTCGAACGCGTCGAGCATGTGGCCGAATTTTTTGCGCGCATCTTCCATCGTGATGCCGATCAGCTTCATCACGCGCTCTTGCACATCACGCCGATGAATTCGGATACTGCCGCCTGCCACCTCATAACCGTTGCACACAAGGTCGTACTGCTTGCTCTTCACGTTGCCCGGATCACTCTCCATCGTGTCCAAGTACTGATCCTGCGGCGAGGTGAACATATGGTGATTCGCATTCCACTGCTTTTCTTCCTCGTTCCAAATCACCAGCGGGAAGTCAATCACCCACAAAAACGCAAGCTCGTTCGGGTTGCCGAGCTTAAGACGCTGACCAAGCTCATGCCGCAGCTCACCAAGCGATTCATTTACCACGTCACGCTTGTCGTCGGCGACGAGCAGCACAAGGTCGCCCGCCTTCGATCCAGCAGCTGCCGCAATCGCAGTCTTTTCAGCATCGCTGAGCTTCGCACCGGCACCGCTGTTGCGGAAACCTTCGGCGTCATGCCACAGCACCACCAGGCCACGCGCACCTGCGCGCTTCACAAGCTCGGTCAGTTCGTCCGTCTGCTTGCGCGTGTAATTCGCACAGCCGGCAGCAACGATGCCCTTCACATTTTTCGCCTGGAACGGCAGGAATTCAGTGCCTTGCATCGGCGAGCTCACATCAAACAATTCCATGCCATAGCGCACGTCCGGCTTATCGCGGCCGAAACGCTCCATCACCTCGGCGAATGGCAGGCGCAGGAAAGGTTTGAATTTCAACACCTTGTCGTGCATCGCAGCGTAACGCTCTGTGAATTCCGTCAACAGACCTTCGACGGTCGCCAGCACATCCTCACGGTCGACGAAGCTCATCTCCATGTCGAGCTGCGTGAACTCAGGCTGACGGTCGGCGCGTTGATCTTCATCACGGAAACAACGCGCAATCTGGAAATAACGTTCAATGCCACCGACCATCAGCAGCTGCTTCAGCTGCTGCGGGCTCTGCGGCAGCGCGTAAAACTGGCCGGCATGCACGCGGCTCGGCACCAGATATTCGCGCGCACCTTCAGGCGTGCTCTTGAACAAAATCGGCGTCTCTATCTCGAGAAATCCGCGGTCGTCCAAGTAGTCGCGAATGAATTTGACGAAACGGTGGCGCACTTCCATGTTGTGCACCATGCGCTCGCGGCGCAGATCCAGGAAACGATATTGCAGGCGCAGGTCCTCGCGCGTGTCCAAGCCATCGTTGTCAATCTCAAACGGCGGCGTCTTCGCCGGGTTCATGATCTGCAGATCATGAACAATGATCTCAATCTCGCCGGTAGGCATCTTGGGATTGGCCATGCCAGACGGCCGCGCATGCACAGCCCCAGTCACCTGCACAACGAATTCGCTGCGCAGACTCTCGCCGCGCTTGAACGCCTCAGCATCCACACCGGTCGGATTGATCACGATCTGCGTCAAACCAAAGCGGTCACGCAGGTCGATGAAAATAACACCGCCGTGATCACGCCGTCGATGCACCCAGCCAGCCAGCGTAATCGTCTGGCCAACGTGACTCTGTCGTAGTTCGCCGCAGGTATGTGTCTTGAACATCTGGTTGCTCCGCGGACTCACCTTCGAGCCCACACAAAAAAAAGGTCGCCTGTTCAGGCGACCCTTGCTCTCACCGCATCTTTCGTTGCACGCGAGACGCATCGAGCGCCGCCAATTCAGGCTGCGTCGTTGCGACGATTGTTCGCTGCTTCTGATCTCATTGCGCGGCAAATGATACATCAGCGCAAACGCACCTCGGCATCTAATACGTCCAGCGCTGGATACATTTATATTCTGGATACATTTACATTCTGGATACATTTACATTCTGGATACATTTACATTCTGGATACATTTACATTCTGGATACATTTACATTATTGATGGCGAACCGAGCGAAACAATTCACAGTCGCCGACATGACCCAGCACGATGGCCGGATGCGCCCTTCATGCACCACGCTGCAAATTGATGTCCGCAAACGCGGCAGGGTCCTCAATTGGTTCGAGGTGTGTAAATACAGTCACGTTCACAATATGCTCGCGCACTGCCGCCTCAATATTTTCAAGCAGCGTATGGCCAGCCGCAACGGTCCAGCTTCCGGGCACGAGCACGTGAAAAGATACAAAACTGCGGCCGGCAGCTTGTCGGGTGCGCAACGCATGAAACTGCACACCATCTTTTTCAAAACTTTTCAGCGTGCTCTCCAGCAACTGCTGCTGTTCAACTTCCAACGCCGTGTCCATCAAGCCAAGCACCGAACGGCGGACCAGTTGAATCGCCGTGCCTGCGATATGAGCAGCCGCCGCCAGCGCAATCACCGGGTCAAGCCACGACCATTTCGTCAACCCAACGAAAGCGACGCCGATGACGACGGCACAGGACGTCCACACGTCCGTCATCAAATGATGCCCGTCAGCTTCGAGCGCGATCGAGTTTTCGCGTTTGCCCGCGCGCAACAGCACGCGCGCCACGATCAGATTCACCAGCGACGCAACCAGTGTCACTACAAGGCCAAGGCCGATCTGCTCAAGCGGCTGCGGCGCCATCAGACGCAAAATCGCCGCTGCAGCAATACCGAAGGCTGCCACGAGAATCAACACACCTTCGAGCGCGCTGGAAAAATACTCGACCTTGTCATGACCATACAGATGATCCTCATCAGGCGGGCGTGCAGCAACGATGAGCATCGCCATTGTGAACGCCGCCGCCACAAGATTGACAATCGATTCGAGTGCGTCAGACAACAAGCCAACCGATCCAGTCAGCCAGTACGCCACCGATTTCAGCGCGATCGTCGTCACAGCCGCGAAGATGGACAGGAACGCATAGCGCGTCAAGGAACTGCGTCGATCCTGGGTCACGAAGAGAAGTATTTCACATTTCAAATCTCGTAACTACTCAGGCCAGCCATTTTTCCAACACGAAACACACTATTCTCTCCCCCGAAGGGGGAGAGAATAGTGTGTTTCGTGGGAAATACTGATTTGGGCCTGAATAGTTACCAAATCTCGGGTTTCGTGCCTCACACAAATTGTTCCCTAAGTGAGTCGCCAAAAGTTCTGGCGGCAGATTCGCCTCCCCCGCAAAGCGGGGGAGGCGAATCTGCCGGACAAAACTTATGGACAGGAACTTAGCCCATGACTGCGATTCATGCTGCGTTCGCCCAAGGTTCCTCAGCCCCTCACCCTCCGCCTCTGCAGAGCAACGATCGATCCAGGCTGGGATTGCATCGCTGTTTTAAAGTTGTGTACAGATACCCCGCAGTAAGCCGCGCTGATTGCGCCCCATGCGGCGCCGAAAGCACGACGCAGACTGTACGCCCCGACCATTGGTCCGGAAAAAGCCCCTCCACAAGGCAGCACATCATTCATCCATGACAATTGCCTCCGATGAATTTTTCACACGACGTGATCGTGATCGGCGCAGGGCCAGGCGGAAGCTCCGTCGCGCATTTTCTGGCACAGGGCGGTGCACGTGTACTGCTGCTGGACAAAGCAAAGTTTCCCCGCGGCAAAACCTGTGGCGACGGCCTGACGCCGCGCGCAGTACAAATGCTCGATGAGATGGGCCTGCTCGGCGAGTTGAGCGCACAGCGCCGCAGCATCCGCCGTTTCGAAGTAATCGCCCCGAACCGCCGCATGACGATGTCGCCAATTCCAGATCAGGTTGGGCGCAACGGACAAGCACTGGTTATCCCGCGCATGGAGCTGGATGCGCGCCTGCTGCAGCGCGCCGTCGAATCCGGGGCCGAATTCCGCTCCAACGTGCATGCACTGCGCGTAGCAGGCGACGGCCGGCATGCTACGGTGCACGTCGAACATGGCGGCCACAATGAAGTCTGGACGGCGCCGCTCGCAGTCATCGCCATCGGTGCGAACATGCGGCTGCTTCTCGACAGCGGCATCCTGAAGCGCATCCCCGAAACGATGATCGCTGCGCGCGCGTACTTCGAAAACCTGTGTGGCCTAAGCGATGCGTGGCAACTGCGCTTCGATGGAGTACCACTGCCTGGCTACGGCTGGATCTTTCCGATCGACGCCGACACAGCCAATATCGGCGCCGGCTTTTTCGGAAACAGGCGCAGCCGCGCATCGGCGGATGCATTCACACGCTTCATCGCCAACCCAGCGCTGCAGCCGCTGCTGGCCCGAGCAAAGCAGATCGGGCCAACGAAAAGCTACCCGTTGCGCGCCGATTTCACCACCGCGCCGACACACGCACCAAATGTGCTGCTCGTGGGCGAAGCCGCAGGCCTAGTCAACCCGCTCACCGGCGAAGGCATCGACTACGCGCTCGAATCCGGACGCATCGCCGCGCAACATATCACCGGAATGCTGGCGCGCAACGATTTCTCGACCGCCGCACTCAACGCATATGACGCAGCGCTGCGAGCACAATTCCAGTCGCTGTTTGAGTTCTGCATATTCGTACGCGACCACATGTGCGACAAAGCATGGCTGCTGAACGCACTCGTCGCCATGGCAAACCAGCGCGCCGACCTGCGCGCACGCCTGGCCACCGTCGTGCTCGGTGGCCAGACAATTCATGGCAAGTTCACTATGCAGCGCGCACTGCGCGCAATTTTTAAACCCACATAATCACGGCCATTCGACATACACCGGCTCGTATCCGACAGTGCCGCTCAGGTTCCCACCCAGCGCACCCGTAAAAGTCGGCGAACCCGTCAGCGTCAATGTGCGCGTTACCCCGCTCGTCGACCAGAGCACCCACAAAACTTTGCCGTTGCGAGTGAACTTATAGCCGCCTACATCCACTGCACCACCAACATCTGACGGCGTAATCGGGGCTACATAGCGAGCAGACCCAAGTTTTTCAGCCGCCAATGCATATGCGCCGTACGACACAAATTTCGTACCTCCACTTGCCAGCCCAGAACCATTCCAGCCTTCATAGCTGTAATGCACATTCGCCAGCAAATCGACCGCCTTGGCCGCCGCGAATGACTGCACAAGATAGTACGCATTGGCCAGCTTGGTGTCCTCCAGCTTCTGCAAATTCCGGCAGCCATAGCAGATCACTGCCGTCTCAGTGTTCATAATCGGCTTATCAGCAGCACCATAACGGCCGAGCACTTCGTGCATAAAAGCGATCTTGCGAAGCAACAACGGGCCATCACTTTCAGTATTTCCCCAATTTAGATCGTTATACCGACCAGGCGCGCCGAAATAATCGTACGAATGCACGTTGGCAATGTCAAACCACGCTGCACCACCCGCCTGCAAGACTCCTTCCAGGAATTTCGCCGAATTTCTACGCTGCGGACTGCAATTCGTGCTCGGCACACGCAGATTCTCCGGCGGACAATCCAACAGCAATCCACCAAAAACAACCTTTGCTGCAGGATGTGCAGACTTCACCTGGGGATACACCGCGCTCAACATATTTGCATACGCAGCACCACCGAAATACACATCGTTCTGATCCCCATAGCAGCCGTAAGGCTCAGAACCGCTGCTTATGCTTGCATCGACATCCGGCTCATTCCAGATTTCCCAGTGCAGCACGTTGTAGTCCGACGTCGAGTAACGCTGTACAGCATCATGAATAAACGCCGCAAACGCGGGGAGCGCCGCCGCTTTGATTGGCCCACACGACTTGCCATCAATCTGCTGCGCCCACGCTGGCGCACTGCGCACGATCAGAATTACCTGAAATCCCGCACTATGCGCCGCACGCAGCTCGCTCTCAAGCGCAGCCACCGCACCCCAATCGCGCACGCCCTGTGTCGGTTCCACCTTGCTCCACAGCAACCCATTCTTGCGCACCCACGTCGCACCGAGATCCTTGATCGCCGCCGACGTCGCTACCAGATTATTAGATTCCACTCCGAACACATTGCGCAGCGGATTTTCCCGCATCAACGCAGGCACAAAAATTTTATGCCCACCATCCTGTGCATGCGCCGGCGTCAACAGCGACGCCACAAATAACAAACACAACAACGTACGAACCATCTCGATACCTCCTATACCCGTCGAGGACACAGCCCCGACGAAAAGACAGCTGCATGACACAAGTACAACAAAGAGGATGCTACCTACATGCGCTATATGAGCACGAACACACGGTTTATTTTGGTGAACCAGGACCAGGGTCGCCACCACCAAATAATTGCTTCGCCAGTCCATCCCCCTGCGGGATATAAATCGTGCCGAACTGCGCTTCGTAGCGATCAATATTTTCCTGAAGCGCACGCAGCAAAAGCTTGGCGTGCAACGGAGTCATCATCACTCGTGCCCCGACACGCGCTTTGGGTATGTTCGGCAGAATGCGCGCAAAATCCAGAAAAAATTCGGACGGAGCATGCTGGATCAGCACGAAGTTCGAATACGTTTCCTGCAGGTCAGGAGGGATTTCGACCGGCAGCTGTGCGGGACGCGGAGGAGTAGACATGATAAATATCGCGCCCTCCGTCTTTTCTCCTCCTCTACTGAAAAGTAACTACTCAAGCCTAAATCAATATTTTCCGCGAAACACGCTATTTTTTTCTCGAAAGGGAAGGCCCTCGAAAGGGAAGGCCCTCGAAAGGGAAGGCCCTCGAAAGAGAAGGGATAGTGTGTTTTACATTAAAAATTGGAGGGCCTGAGTAGTAATTACACTGAAAGAGAAAAAACGGAGGGCACAGATTAAATGGCCGCCTAGAACGGAATGTCGGTTTCGCCGCCGTCGTTTTGCTCGCCGCCGCCAGCCATGTCGCCACCGGGCGCCCCACCCTCATCGCGCGGGCTGAGGAAGCGCACAGTGTTCGCCACGATCTCGAAGCTCGTGCCTACCGTGCCATCCTGCTTCGTAAACGTCGTCGGCCCACCCGTCTTCGGATCCACACGCAGCCGACCTTCCACCAGCACCATCTTGCCCTTGCTCAGATACTGATTGGCGGTCTCCGCCTGCTTGCCGAAGACCGACACGCGAAACCACGTCGTCTCCTTCTGCTTCCCACCATTGCGATCGTTGTAGACGCGATCCGTCGCCAAACTGAACGACGTCACCGGATCACCGTTGGGCATGTAGCGCATCTCTGGGTCGCGCCCCAGGCGACCAATCACTGTCACACTCTGATACATATTGTTGCTTGCCTCCTGAATAACACTCAAACTGCTACGTCTCTGCAGAGAACGACGGGTCTTATCTTGCACCGAAATCGCGTCAATGACACAAAACACGATTCAATCGTCAGGCTTCGTCAGGTTCCCTGATCCTGAACAGTTAACCAGACTTGCCCCCTGTATCACCACGAATCACATTATCCGTAACTACTCAGGCCGGCCATTTTTCCAACGCGAAACACACTATTCTCTCCCCCGAAGGGGGAGAGAATAGTGTGTTTCGCGGGAAATACTGATTTGGGCCTGAGTAGTTACCATTATCTTTTCTCCAGAAAGGGAGAGAAGCAATGTGATTCGGGAGGATGAAAAAGCAGAGTAGCAAGTCACGTTAGTTATCATCCATGACGACTCAGATCAGCCGATTTTCGACGAAACACGGATCCGAAGCTGCGGCGTCACGATCATCCTGATTCATCGACGAGCGCTAATGTTACAGCGTAAGGCTGCGAGAATATGAAGGCCAACTGTACCATGTATCAGATTTTTTCTTCGGTTCGAAACAGTGTGCTGGCACTCTGTGCGCTGTTCACAATGAGCGCCTGTCGACAAGCCGCGACGCCGGCTGCAGCAACAGCGACTCCCGATATTCCCATCGTGCCGGCACAAAAGGCGCCACGCCTGCAAGCGGCCTCGGTGACGCCGCGCATCGCAGCCACACGCGCCGCCGGGCTCACACCCAGCCCAGACCCATTGCACGGCATCGCCGCGCGCGGTGTCATCACTTCAACCTACGTGGTGCAAAGTGGAGACACACTCAGCGGTGTGGCGCTTGCCTTCGACGCCAATGCAGATGAGCTTCGCCATCTCAATGACCTTTCCAATGATGTGCTGCGCATCGGCCAGCGGCTACTCGTGCGCATCCCCGTCACGGACCACGCGCCTTCCATAAAACTCATACCGGATAGTGAGCTGGTCAACGGACTAGGAGTAGTCGGCTTTGACCTGGCCGGCATCGTCGATATGCAGCGCGGCCATCTTGCGAACTACACCGAAAAACTCGGTGGCAAGACGCTCAGCGGGGCACAGATCGTGCAGATCGTCGCCGACCAGACGAGCACCAATCCACGGCTACTGCTGGCTGCGCTGGAATACGCCAGCGGCTGGCTCAGCAACCCAAGCCCGGGCGATGATCAGCTGCTCTTCCCACTCGGCAACCGCCGCGCCAATCTACGCGGCCTGTATGCGCAGCTCAGCTGGGCGGCCGGGCGCCTGAACGAAGGCTATTACGGCTGGCGGCTGAACAATCGCTACATTGCGCAGTTCGCAGATGGGAGCTACGCCTTCCTCGGCGACGGCATCAACGCCGGAACCGCCGGTCTGCAAAACTGGCTCGCGCTCATCCGCCCACGCGCAGAATGGAAAAATTCACTGCTCACTGACGACAACGCAGACAGCTTCCTCGCCACGTACCGCAAACTGTTCGGCGATCCGTGGCGCTTCGATCAGGGACTGCCAATATCGGCTGGAGTACGGCAACCTGCATTCGACCTGCCCTGGCCAGCTGACGAAACGTGGTACTTCACCGGCGGCCCGCACAGCGCCTGGGGCCGCGGCACGCCATGGGGCGCGCTGGATTTCACCACGGCCAGCGTCGCTGGCTGTGGGGCGCTGCCTGAATGGGCGACGGCAGTGGCTGATGGCGTAATCACACGCAGCAGCCGCGGCGAAGTCGTCGAATCACTCGACCCGAGTGAAGATGATCGCATCGGCTGGAGCGTGCTGTATCTTCACCTCGGCACAGTTGATCGCATCCCGGCCGGTGCGCGCGTGCGGCGCGGCGGAAAGCTCGGCCATCCATCATGCGAGGGTGGCATCAGCAACGGTGCACACATGCATATCGTGCGGCGTTATAACGGTGAATGGGTCAACGCATCTGGCGCCATTCCATTCACGATGAACAAATGGCAAGTAATGGAAAGCGCCAAGGAATACGACGGCATACTCATGCGCGGCAAGGAATCGCGAGAGGCTTGCGAATGCAAGACGGCGTCAGTCAATGGCGTGCGCAGATAACCGCTCAGGCCATCGCCCTCAACTTAAGAACAGGGAACAAACGTCAAGGGTGAGTTTTGGCACAATGCCAGGGTGACACAGCCAAAAGATCAACCATCCAACAGTTCGAAAAGAAAACGAAGCAGCGTCAGGCACACGCGAGCGGTGCAGCATGATCGA
>CANJQH010000061.1 GCA_947476335.1 Anaerolineae bacterium
GCCGACGACGGCGTCTGGCAGCTCGTCCCGGGCCAGTCCTACGACCCGGCCACCGGCCTCGTCACCGCGCCGGCCCGCCACCTCGGCACATACGCGCTGATGACGACGGCGATGCGCTGGAACTACTTCCCGCAGGTCGGGCGGCTGTACGCGCCGCTCGATAGCATGAAATAGTTCGTGGTTCGGAGTTCGAAGCGCAGAGGAATCGCTCTGCGCTTCGAACTCCGAACTTTCCTCACTGCCCCAGCCCGGCCTCGCGCGCTACACCGATCGCTTCTTCACGACTATGCACGCCCATCTTGCGGTACATCCGAATCAGATACCGACGCAGCGTGCTGGTCTCGATGAACCTCTTCTGCGCAATCTCGGTGGTCGAAAAATAATTCGCGAGGTCCTGCAGCAACTCGAATTCGCGTTTGGTCAGCCCGAAGGGAATCGTCTCGACGACGGATCGATTGAACATCTTCCGCAGCCGGTGTGCGAACGGCGAACGGCTCTGCGCCAGCAGCGGTGCGAGCTGCGGCCAATCGAGAATCAGGCGCAGCATGCCGCTCTGCTCGATCTTCGGCAACAGCGCCTCCAGCTCCGTCACCGCAGTGGCCAAGTCGCCGCCGTACGAGAAATGCAGAACTTGCAGCACTCGCACGCGCAGCAGCATCCAGGCATTATGGTTCTCTTCAAGAGAATGTCGAAATTGCTCGAGCCGGGCGCCGATCAGCGGCAGTTGCCGCCGATCCGCCATCGCGCCGGTGAGCACGGCGATCCACTGCAGGTCCGGCATTTCTGCGCGCAAATCGGCAGGCAGCACGTGCATGGTCTCGACGGTGTGCCAACAGCGCTCCGGCCGCCCGGCGCGCAGGTCGCGCCGAATGCGATACCAGCCCACGTGCGCCACGATGATCGGGTTGATCGTGGCGACGATGTCGGCCCAGACATCGTCGTCTTCCATTGGAGCAACTGGAGCAACTGGAGCAACTGGAGCAACTGGAGCAACTGGAGCAACTGGAGCAACTGGAGCAACCGGAACGACGCCGACATCCGCATAGTCACACAACTCATTGAGCAGGCGCGTAAGATGCATCGTCGCCAGCGCGCTGTCGCTGAACTGATTGGCCCGCATGGCCTGCTGCAGCTCATCGCGCGCAGCGGCGATCTGATTCATTTCATACAACATTTCGCCGCACGCGAAGCGACAATCGAAATTCGCCAGGCTGTACTCCCAGCCGGATCGACGTATCACGCTGGCTGCATGGCGAAAACTCGCCAGCGCACCATGCATGTCCGCATACCTGCGTTTGATCAGTCCCCGCGCTGTGGCAGTCTCGGCGCTGCCATAGTCGAATCCGACGGCTTGAAAACTCTGCTCGCTGCGAATCAGCAGCTGAATGCGATGTTCTGCATCCGACGAGTCGACTGGCGCCCAGCTGTTCAAATACGATAAATATCCTGCCGCCAGGCCGGTGGGCGCATGCGGAATCTGCGCGGCGCGCAACAGCATGTTCTGTGCAGCGGGCAGGTCGCCGATCGCTAAATCACAGACGGTTTCGATGGCGCACAGCTCAGCGCGCAGCTCATCCACGTCGGCGCTCGACGCCGCAGCGTCCGACGCCGCGGCGTCGAGCGCTTGCCACGCGCGCGTCACCGGTGCGCGCATCTCAGCCGCATCACGGAGAAAAGCCAGCCAAGCCGCATCCACCGCCAGCTGCGGCGTTTTGTCGATGATCTGCGCCGGCAGACGCGCCAGCCAGCGCCGCAGCGACGCCAGATCCATGCGCAGAATCGCTGCTCGACTGACTGCAGCCACGATCGCCGCCGCCTCATCCCACGCCCCGATCGGCTTCAATATCGTCAACGCTGCGTCAACCTCGCCGTGCAAGCCGAGCCACGCCGCCGTGCGCAGCCGCAGCGCGCGCACCTGCTCCGGCGTGTGCTCATCCTGCAGCTTGTGCAGCAAAAATTCCTGAAACAACGGATGACAGCGATAGGTGGCCGCCGCCGACGTCGCCAGCGGAATGACGAATGCATTTTCCATAGCCGCCACTGCCAACAATCTGGCACACTCCGCCTCATCCAATCCGCAAACGGCTGCGGCCGCCTCCGGCGTCAACCACGGCAGCAGCGCCGTATCAATTAAAAAAGTACGCAAATCGGGGCGCAGGCGCCGGAAAACTTCGTACTCCATGAACTCAGCCACGATCCCCACCTGCCACGCATCGTCAGGCAGCAGCGCACGTGTGTGCCGTGTCATCGACAACATCTGCAAGCCGGCGATCCAGCCATCCACCCGACGTTCGATATCGGCCAGCCGTCCCGTATCCAAGCTCTCGAGTGCGCTGCCCCGCACGAATGCGTTGAATTCGTCACGATCCAGAGCCAGCTCGGGCGCCACGATGTCCAGCATCGCGCCCTGCAGACGGTTTCGCCCCACCCACAGCGGCACAGTCTCACGTGCAAGCAGCACAAGATGCAAATTCGATGGAGCCTGATCGAACAAATTCTGCAGCACAGCCCGCGCATCCGCCGAACGCAGCAGATGACAGTCGTCCAGCACCAGAATAAATTCTCGCCCTGCTGCCGCTACTTCTGCACACAACACCCGCACCATCTGCACGAACGTCATACGGCCGGCTCTTTCCAACACGGACATCGCCGCCAGCATGGGCAGCTCTACCTGCAGAGATTCCTCGATGTGCTGCAGAAGCACGTCCGGCGCATCGTCCTCAGCATCGAGCGACACCCATGCGATGGCCGACTCGTCTCCCAACTGTTGCAGCCACATCGCCGCCAGCGTCGTCTTGCCAAAGCCGGCCGACGCGGTGATGCGAATCAGACGCAGCGTCCGCCAGCCTTCGAACATGCGCAGCAAACGCGTGCGTTCGATCAGTCGAACACGGGATTGGGGTAATGCTTGGCGCATTTTTTAAATAAACCGAGTGTATCGCAGCCCCGTAAGAAACCCGGCTTCTAAGAAGCCGGGTTCGTTTCCTTCGTTTCGTAGGTCCGTACATTTTGCCGCAAACGGCGAATACGTCTCCCCTCGTAACTACTCAGGCCCAAATCAGTATTTCCCGCGAAACACACTATTCTCTCCCCCGAAGGGGGAGAGAATAGTGTGTTTCGCGTTGGGAAAATGGCTGGCCTGAGTAGTTACCTCCCCTCTTAAACCGACCGGTCAGTCTATTTATAATCAAGGTTCCATGGCCAACGGCGATCTCACCCCTACACAGCCCGCCGATCTGAGCGCAGCTCCCACCCGCGAACGCATCCTCGACGCCGCACTCGAAGTCTTTGCCGACAAAGGTTTTCACGCCGCACGCATGGACGAAATCGTCGATCAGTCGAAAACGTCCAAAGGCGCAATTTATTTCCACTTTCCCAACAAGGAACGCCTCTTCCTCGCCCTCGTCGATCAGTTCGCCGATCTGCTCGAACGCCGCGTGCTGGACGCCATCCGCCCGCAGAACGCTGGCATGGACCGCGTGCGCGTCGCCGTCGAAACCTGTCTCGACACGTTCTCGAAATACCGCCGCCCAGCCAAAGTGCTGCTCGTGCAGGCCGTCGGCCTCGGCGCCGCCTTCGAGGAAAAACGCAGCGCCATCAACGATCGCTTCGCCAGCCTCATCGCCATTTATCTCGACGAAGCCGTCCGCCTCGGCGAAATTGCGCCAGTCGACGTCGAGGTCATCTCCCTCGCTTGGATGGGCGCAATTTATGCCCTCGTCATCCGCTGGGTCACCACCGGCGAGCCAACGCCAAACCGCATCGTCGCCGCACTCGTCCCCGCTCTGCTGCGCAGCGTCGGCTACGAACAACCTCGCCGGGAGGCCGCATGACGCTTCAGGCAGCCGACCCGCGCGCATGGGACGCGCCACTCACCCTCGGCCCATCCGGCGTCCTCATCTCCGCCGCCCGCCGCGTCGACGGCCTCACGGCCGAACGAGTCCTGCAACACGCCGCCGGCCGTGAACGCTTTTACCTGCGCACACCCGACGGCGCCAGTGAAGGCGTCGCCGCACTCGCCGGCTTCGGCACCGCCGCATCACTCTTCGGCTACGGCGTCAGCCGCATGCAAACGATCGAAGCACAAGCGCGCGCGCTCTTCGCCAACGCCCAGTTTGATCCGCTCGCACCGCCCACCGCCCGCCCGCGCCTCTTCGGCGGCTTCGCCTTCCGCGACGACTTCGTCCCCGACGAAGCCTGGTCAGCCTTCCACCCCGCCCACTTCCTCCTGCCCCACGTGCAATTCGCTCAGGACGCCGGCGCAGATTCCGGCTGGCTCACCATCGCCGCGCTAACCTCACCCGGCGAAAGTGTCACTTCGGTGCGCCTCGCCCTCGCCGACGCCCTGCAGGCATACGAAACGCTCCTGCTTTCTGCACCCACACCCGCCACCACACCCGCACCCGCCGAGACACACACGCGCTACCCGATGAACGCCACAGCATGGGACGATCTCGTCTCGCATGCGCTGAGCGAAATCGAGGCCGGCCGTATCGTAAAAGTGGTGCTCGCGCGCGCCTGCGAACTGCGCCGCACCAGCGGCTTCAATCTCGCCGGCGCACTCGCACAGCTGAATGCAAATTACCCGGAGTGCTATCGCTTTCTCTTCGAACCGCGCCCCGGCCACGCCTTCCTCGGCGCCACCCCCGAGCTGCTCGCCTCCGTGCGCAGACACACCCTGCACACGATGGCGCTCGCAGGCTCGCAGGCCCGCGGTGCTTCGCCAGCCGAAGACGACGCACTCGCCGCAGCGCTGCTCGCCAGCGACAAGGATCGCCGCGAACATCGCCTCGTCCTCGACGCACTCGTCGAACGCCTGCGCCTGCTCTCGCACGATCTCGCCCACGACGAAACTCAGGTGATGAAGCTGCACAACATCCAGCACCTGCACACACCCGTGCGCGCCGAACTGCACGCCGACGTTTCCATGCTCGACGCACTCGCTGCGCTGCACCCCACCCCCGCCCTCGGCGGGTCACCGCGCATCACCGCGCTGCGCTTCATCGTCGACAACGAGCCGCTCACCCGCGGCTGGTACGCCGCCCCCGTCGGCTGGCTCGACGCCGACATCAACGGCTTGTTCTGTGTCACCATTCGCTCCGCCGTCGTACAGCAAACTCGCGCATGGCTTTACGCCGGCTGCGGCATCGTCGCCGGCTCCATCCCACAGCGAGAATGGGACGAAACAGATCTGAAATTCCGGCCAATGCTGCGCGCACTCAGCAACACACCGCCGCCAACAGGGAACTCATGAACGCCAACCTCAATGCAGCCTCACTCTTTGTCGACGAACTCGCCGCCTGCGGCCTGCGCCACGTCTGCATCGCGCCCGGCTCGCGCAACACGCCACTTACGCTCGCCTTCGCAGCTCACCCGTCGCTGCGCGTACATTCGCTGCTCGACGAACGCGGCGCCGCCTTCTACGCGCTCGGCCTCGCCCTCGCCACCCGCTGCCCCGTCGCCGTCCTCTGCACCAGCGGCAGCGCCGTCGCCAATTTTTTCCCCGCCGTCGTCGAAGCACATATGAGCGGCGTCCCGCTCCTCGTGCTCACCGCCGATCGCCCCCACGAACTGCGCCACAGCGGCGCCAACCAGACCATCGACCAAATCGGCTTCTTCGGCGGCTACGCGCTCTGGTCCGTTGATATGCCGCTGCCCGACAACGCACCCTCAGCCATCGTGATGCGCAACCTGCGCACCACCGCCGCCCGCGCGCTCGCCACCGCAAACGGCCCGCGCCCAGGTGTCGTACATCTGAATTTCCCGTTCCGCAAGCCGCTCGAGCCGCAGCCCGCCGACGCCCCACCGCCCACACCGCAGCCCGGCCGCAGCCCACATACCTTCATCTCCCGCGGCCACATCTCTCCCACCCCCGATGACCTCGCCACGCTGCTCGCGCTCATCACCGCACACCCGCGCGGCGCCATCGTCTGCGGACCAGCGAATATGGGCGCCGCCGGCGACGAATCGCTGCACGACGCCGTGCGCTCGCTCGCTCGCGCCTCCGGCTACCCAATCTTCGCCGATCCCCTCTCCGGCCTGCGCAACGGCGACCTCCACGTGATCGGCGCCTACGACATCATGCTCAGCAACGGCGGCCCACCGTTTGATCCCACCCTGATCCTGCGCATCGGCGCCGTACCCACATCAGCTGCCTTAAACGCCGCCATCGCCGCCGCTCCGGCAGACCATCGCATCCAAATCTCCGCGTCCGGCGTCTGGGCCGACGAAGAGCACGCCACCTCCTGGTTCCTGCACACCGACGAAACGCTGCTCTGCCGCGAACTCGCGCGCCTGCTCCACGAACACACACACCCCGACGCACAGTGGCTCGATTCCTGGCAGCGCGCATCGCGCATCGCCGAACGCACGCTGCGCACCGCGTTGGATCACGACTGGTCCGACGGCGCCGCCGTGCGCACCACCTTCGACGCCGCACCCGCCGACGCGCGCATCTTCGTCGGCAACAGCCTCACCGTGCGCCACGCCGACGAGTTCGTGCCCGCCTGCAAGGCGCAGATCTTCGGCAGCCGCGGCGCCAGCGGCATCGACGGCAACGTCTCCACCGCGCTCGGCATCGCCGCCGCCGATTCGCTGCGCCCAACGATCGCCGTGCTCGGCGACGTCACCATGCTGCACGATTTGAACGGCCTGCTCACACTCGGGCGCGAAAGCATCGCCAACGCACAAATCGTGCTGCTCAACAACAACGGCGGCGCCATCTTCCAACGCCTGCCCATCGCACGCTTCGATCCACCCTTCACACGCCTGTGGGTGACGCCGCACGACACCGACTTCGCCGCCGCCGCCCAGGCCTTCCATCTACGCCACGCACGCGCAACCAACGCGAACGAACTGCGCACACACCTGCAAAATGGCGTGCAGATCATCGAGGTCGTCACTGACGCACAAAATGATCTGAATGCGCGCCGTGCAGCGCGGCGCACCGTACAAATTACGCTCGATCAGGCGGCGCGCATGCAGACGGACTAAAAAGTCAGCATCGCAAAATGACCATGACTTTTTACTCTGACTCTCTACTAAGTGAGTCGCCAAAAGTTCTGGCGGCAGATTCGCCTCCCCCGCAAAGCGGGGGAGGCGAATCTGCCGGACAAAACTTATGGACAGGAACTTAGACAATAAAAAACTTAAGGAAAACATGACACAACCAGTCCAATGGCAAACCGTTAAAGACTACAGCGACATCACGTACCAGAAGCACGACGGCATCGCACGCATCGCCTTCAATCGGCCCGAAGTGCGCAACGCCTTTCGCCCGGAAACCATCGACCAGATGATCGAGGCGTTCCGCCACGTGTGGATGGATGAAGAGGTCGGCGTCGTGCTGCTCACCGGCAATGGCCCATCGCCGAAGGACGGCAAATACGCGTTCTGCTCCGGCGGCGATCAAAAGGTGCGCGGCTACGCCGGCTACGTCGGCGGTGACGGCCACGCGCGCCTCAATGTGCTCGAACTGCAGCGCATCATCCGCACTATGCCCAAGCCCGTCATCGCGCTCGTCGCCGGCTACGCCATCGGCGGCGGCCACGTGCTGCATGTCATCTGCGACCTGACCATCGCCGCCGACAACGCCGTCTTCGGCCAGACCGGCCCCATCGTCGGCAGCTTCGACGCCGGCTACGGCTCGTCCTACCTCGCGCGCATCGTCGGCCAGAAGAAGGCGCGCGAAATCTGGTACCTCTGCCGCCAGTACAACGCCGCCGAAGCGCTTGACATGGGCCTCGTCAATAAGGTCGTCCCCGTCGAGCAGCTCGAAGCCGAAGGCGTGCAGTGGGCCAGCGAAATTCTCGAAAAAAGCCCGATCGCCATTCGCTTCCTCAAGGCGGCCATGAACGCCGACTGCGACGGCCAGACCGGCCTGCAAGTACTCGCCGGCGATGCCACGATGCTCTACTACATGACCGAAGAGGGCAACGAGGGCCGCGATGCTTACAAGTCGAAGCGCAAGCCGGACTTCCGCAAATTCCCCTGGCGCCCGTGAATTCCGTTTACCTTGACTGGCTCGCCGCGCAGGCACTCGCTGCGCCGCGAGCCGTCGCACTCCTCACGCCGGCCGGCCGCTGGACCTACGCCGCGCTCGACGCCGCGGTCGACGCCGCCTGCGCGCGCCTCACCGCCGCTTCGCTGCGCACCGGCGAACGCGTCGCCATGCACGGGCCGAACGACGCCGCCGCCGTCATCCTCGTGCACGCCTGCGCACGCCTCGGCGCCGTGCTCGCTCCGCTCAACACCCGCCTCGCACCTGCCGAAGTCGCGGAACAGCTGCGCCTCGCACGGCCGGCCCTGGTCATCTGCGAAAACGCCGCCGTCGCCGCCGCCGCGCGCCCGCACACACGCGTCAGCCTGACGCGCGCCGAATTCGATGCACTTCCACCCGCGCCGTTCACACCCGCGCCCTTCGACACCGAACGCACGCAGGCCATCGTCTTCACCTCCGGCAGCACCAGCACCCCCAAGGGCGTACAGCTCAGCTTCGCCAACCATCTGTGGAGCGCGCTCGGCTCCGCTGCCCGCCTCGGCGCTTCGCCCGATGATCACTGGCTCAGCGTGTTGCCGCTCTTTCATGTCGGCGGCCTCGCTGTGATTTTCCGCGCCGCACTGTTCGGCTTCGCCGTCACCCTGCTGCCGCGCTTCGACCCCGACGACGTCGCCGCTGCGCTCACGCACGCCCAGCCCCCCATCACGCTCGTCTCGCTCGTGCCCACCATGCTGAAGCGCATGCTCGACCGCGGCTGGCCACCGGCGCCGGCGCTGCGCTGCGCTCTGCTCGGTGGCGCCGCCGCCGACGAGAGCCTGCTGCACGCAGCCTTCGCCGCCGGCGTGCCCGTCTCCACCACCTACGGCATGACCGAAGCCGCCTCGCAGATCGCCACGCAGACGCCAGCCGAGACCGCGCGCAAGCCGCTCTCCGTCGGACGCCCGCTCGCCCAGACGCGCGTGCGCATCTGCGACGAATCCGGCGCCGATCTTCCCACCGGCACCGACGGCGCCGACGGCGCCGTCGGTGCCGTCGGCGAAATCGTCGTGCGCGGGCCGACCCTCATGCGCGGCTATCTCGACAACCCCGCCGCCGACGCGCGCACGCTGCGCGACGGCGAACTGTTCACCGGCGACCTCGGCTATCTCGACGCAGACGGCGACCTGTTCGTGCTGCAGCGCCGCTCCGACCTCATCATCAGCGGCGGTGAAAACGTCTACCCAGCCGAAGTCGAACGCGTCCTGCGCACCCATCCGGCCGTCGCCGATGCGCTCGTCATCGGCGCACCCGACGCCGAATGGGGCCAGCTCGTCTGCGCGCTGCTCGTCGCACACGCGGGCGCTTCGATCGACATCGACGCAGTGCTCGCCCACGCGCGCAAATCCCTCGCCGGATATAAGCGGCCACGCCGGATACAGATCGTGCACACACTGCCGCTGTTGCCGAACGGCAAAATCGATCGGAAGGCGGCGGAGAAGCAAATTTCGGATTTCAGATTTTAAATTTTGGATTTTTTTTGATTTTGACCGCATGCTTCAATCTTGAATCTCCGATTTCCGATCTCTAATCTCCAATCTGAAATCTGAAATCTGAAATATGAAATCCGAAACCCGCCTTCCCCCTTTGCTGCTGCTGCACGGCTTCACCGGCTCATCCGAAAGCTGGGCGCCGCTGCTGCCGGCGTTGAGCGAACATTTTCGTGTGCTGGCCGTCGATCTGCCCGGCCACGGCCGCGCGCGCGCACTCGACGACATCGCTGCGTACGCCATGCCGCGCGTCGTCGACGAACTGGCGCAGCTGCTCGACGCGCAGGGCACAGCGCCGGCGTACGTGCTCGGCTACTCGATGGGCGGCCGCGTCGCGCTGGCGCTGGCGGCGCACGCCCCGGACAAAGTGCAGCAGCTGATCCTCGAGAGCGCGTCGCCCGGTCTGGCAACGGCCGAGGAGCGCGCCGCGCGCATCGCCGCGGATGAAGCACTCGCCGCCCGCATCGAAGCGCACGGCGTCGAAGCGTTCGTCGACGAGTGGCAATGTCTGCCGCTCTTCGCCTCACAACGCACGCTGCCAGCCGAGGTGCGGCAGCGCGTGCGCGCGCAGCGCCTGCGCAATCACGCACACGGCCTCGCACTCAGCCTGCGTGGCATGGGCACTGGCGCGCAGCCGTCGCTGTGGGACGCCCTGCCCAGCCTGCGCATGCCGGTTCACCTGCTCGCCGGCGCACACGACGCAAAATTCGTCGCCATCGCCCAGTCCATGGCGCGCGCGCTTCCCAACGCCGCACTCACCGTCATCCCCAACGCCGGCCACACCGTGCACCTCGAGGCCCCGGATGTGTGGCTGCGTTATGTAACAAAAATCCCCGGGATCTAAGAAGACGGGGATTTTCGTTACATAACGCTCGTGCGCGCGCTTGTGCACTTCCGCAGCACAGCGCATCATTGCATGCATGCCAAAAATCACCGGGATTCAGACGATTCGCACCCGCGCCAACGGCACATGGCTGTTCGTGAAAATCCTGACCGACCAGCCCGGCCTCTATGGCATCGGCTCGGTCAGCGATCACTTCCGCGCGCCCGTCATGCAGGCCGCCATCGAAAATCTCGCGCCACGCCTCATCGGCCGCGATACGTCGCGCATCGAAGACGTCTGGCGCTCGATTCACTTCAGCGCCTACTGGCGCAACGACGCGCTCTCAAACACCGCACAAGCCGGTATCGACATGGCGCTCTGGGACATCCTCGGCAAAGAAGCCGGCATGCCCGTCTATCGCCTGCTCGGCGGAAAAGTCCGCAGCGCCGTGCTCGCCTACGCCCACGCCGCCGGCAATGACCTCGCCGAACTCGAGGACGACGTGCGACGCTATATGGCCGAAGGCTACAGCGTGATCCGCTGCCAGCTCGGCCCCTACGGCGGAGGCGGATTTCTCAAAGGCACAGCCGCCGGCTTCCCTCAGCACCACTGGCCGCAGGACGCCGCCTTCGACGATGAGGCTTACCTCGATGCCGTCCCACGCATGTTCGAATATCTGCGCAATAAGATCGGCTTCGAACCCAAACTCACGCACGACGTCCACGAGCACCTCATGCCGCACAACGCCGTACACCTCGCCAAACGACTGGAACCCTACCGCCTCTTCTTCCTCGAAGACCTGCTGCAACCCGAACAGGTCGGCTGGTACCGCCAGGTGCGCCAAGCCTGCGTCACACCCCAGGCGATGGGCGAACTGTTCACCAACCCACACGAATATCTGCCCCTCCTCGCCGAACGCCTGATCGATTTCATTCGCGTGCGCGTTTCCAAAGGCGGTGGCATTACGCAGTGCCGCAAAATCGCCGCCGTCTGCGAAATGTTCGGCGTACGCACCGCATGGCAGGAAGGCGGCGACAATGACCCCGTCAATCAGATGGCCGCCGTCCACCTTGACCTCGCCAGCCCCTCTTTCGGCGTGCAAGAAGAAAATCATTTTGCTCCCGAGGAATATGACCTCTTCCCCGGCCACGCTCGCCTCGAAGGCGGTTACCTCTACGCCAACGACACCCCCGGCCTGGGCATCGACATCGACGAAGTCAAGGCCCGTACCCTGCTGAACCCCGAACTCGCCTCCCGCAGCTATCTCTACCCCGAAGACCGCCGCCGCGACGGCGAACTCGTGGCGCCATAACAGGTGACAGCCGACGGACGACGAACAACCCGTGACAATCGTCCGTCGCCCGGTGCATCCACCGTTTGGGGCGAAATTTGACAACGCATCGTCGCGCCGCCATCACCCGGGGCTGGCCGCCGGTCTGCCGCGGTGGATCGCGCCGTTGGCGCGCTCATGTTCCGTCAAAAAAGCACCAACGGCGCGACGCAGCCCCAGCCCAGACCCTCGGTCTGGGTGACGTCCCACGTCGTTTCGTGAAATCTGCCCCAAGCGGCGGATGCACCCGTCGCCCCCCTCCTCCTCCGCATCGGTGATAATCGACATCCGTTCTTTGAGGGATTGGGTGGTCATGTCGAATCGTTCCAAGAAAACAGACCTGCAGGCTGTTCAATTGTCTCTGCTGAATATCACCGAAGAGCAGGCACTCGACCTGCAAGACGTCAAAGCCACAATCGACGCCGAACTCGACGACGCATTCGATGGCTTTGTCGGCAATGAAGGCGCCGTCCAGCGCCTGCGTACGATGATCAAGGCGGCGAAGCTGCGCAGCGACATCAAGCTCAGCCGCGTTATTCTGCTCAGCGGCCCAGCCAGCGTCGGTAAAACCGAGCTGGCTGGCCGCGTCGCGCGTGTGCTCAAACTGCCATTTCTCATGGTCGACGGCACGTCCGTCAAAACGCGCGAACAACTTGCCTCGATGATCGACGAAGCCATCGACGGCAACGCGCTCTCGCCTCAGTCCATGGGCAAAATCGGCGGCATCATCACCCTCCGGCTTCCACCGATGGTGATCCTTATCGACGAGTTTCACCTCGTCTCCGCACCACTACAGGAGGCGCTGCTCACAGTCACCGATGCCAATAACCGCACGATGATCGTCGAACGCCCGATCCGCCGGCGCCTGAACGCCGAGCAAGTCACATTCATCCTCGCCACCACGATGGAAAGCAAGGTCACCAATGCCCTGCTCACCCGCTGCGACAAAATGGAGCTGCGCCGCTACGACCGTGATGAGGTCGCACAAATTGTGCAGCGCATGCACTCACATATTAATTTTTCGCTGTGCCAGATGATCGCCGATGCCTCGCGCTTTACACCGCGCGAAGCACTGCAGATCGCAGTCAATATCAACGACGCCATCGCCGTCGCCGATGCGCATCAAACAATTGAAGAAGTCGTGCGCGCTGTCATCCGCAGCCGCGGCAGTTATCTCAATGGCATCACACAGCGCGATGTCACACTCATGCGCCTGCTCGCCGACGCCGGCCGCCCAATGTCGCTCACCGCACTCGTCGGCTCGCTGCACCTGAATACGCCACTCGAACTCACCGAAGTCATCGAACCATACCTGCTCTATCGCCGCTGGATCGCCGTCACCAGCAAGGGCCGCGAAATCACCCGCGACGGGCGCGATATGCTGCGCCATATCGATGAATTTGAACGGGGCAGATGACGGCACTATCACCATCACTATCTGCTATCTGCTGTCCCCAAAATCCACCACTTTCACCAGCTCGCCGCCGCGCAGCGCAGATTTGTGTGCCGCCACACCCGCCGCCACCGTGCGCGCCGCCTGCCACGCATTCACACGCGGCTGCCGCCCCTCGACGCACGCACGCACGAATTCATGCACGAGATACGCATGTGATCCGCCGTGCCCGCCGAGGTCGCCCATCAATTCGATCGGCAGCGGCTCGCGCCACGCTCGCGGATCGACGCGCTCGCTCGTCGTCTTTGTAATCCACATGCCGACGTACTCATCACTCGTGTCACGCTCGAACGATGCTTCTGTGCCGAGCACACGCACGGCCCCTTCATGCCCAACATGGCCCACGCGC
This sequence comes from Anaerolineae bacterium, assembly GCA_947476335.1. Classification (GTDB taxonomy): domain Bacteria; phylum Chloroflexota; class Anaerolineae; order J036; family Brachytrichaceae; genus CANJQH01. Next base: position 13,481 of record CANJQH010000061.1, read on the forward strand.
CGGCCTTCGGTGATGCGCGCTACCGCACCGTTGCTCATCCTGAACTGCGCAATCTCGTTGCTGAACAAATTGCCAATGCGGCTGTCCGTGCGCCAGAATTCGTCATTGCGATGCGCGTAGCCCATGCACGACACTTCCGTCATGTGCGCACCCATGATCGCGATCGGCGCCGCTGTTGAATGCGTTGGGTAATGCATCGGCACGTCGCCGCCAATCGCCAGCACTTCGCGCTCACTCAGTCCAGTGCGCGCCATCTGCACATGAATGAGGTTGCACGCTGGCAACCACGTGTCATGTAAATACTCCGCCTCGCACATCACGAACGCGCCAAAATCACCCGCCTGCGCCCGCGCTCGGCAATACATCGTCTCCGGACGAAAGTACGTCGTCTCGCCCATCATGTAGTAGCGGCCACTGCTGCGGCACGCATCAATCACACGCCCACACCACTCGATGGTCTCGTCACCACTTCCACTCTCCGGCATGATCACCGGCACCGCCGAATATGCGTGCTTCCCAGACTGCATCACGCGAATCGCCTGCGGCGCATGCAGCCACGGCTGTGTAAACAGCGCAATCGCATCAAGGTCGCTGCGACAGATCGAGTCAAGGTCGTCATATGTCTCGCGTACGCCGAATCGCTGCGCCGCGCGCGCCAACTTGCCCGCATCAATGTCGCACAGTGCTACACGCCCCACGTCCGGATGTTTTTGAAAAAGATCGACGAAGTGCACGCCGAACTGCCCAAGCCCGACAATGCCAATGTTGAGTTTTTTTTGCATGGCTAAAACATCATCATGCCGCCCGAAACGTTGATCGCCTGGCCAGTCATGTAACGCGCATCAGGCGACGCAAGGAACGCCACCACATCCGCCACTTCCTCCGGCCCTCCCAGCGCACCCATCGGGATGCGCGCCAGACGCTCTGCACGAATTTGCTCCGGAGGCTTGCCCGTCAACTCAGCAAACGCGCCGTCAAGCTGGTCCTGCATCGACGTTTCGATCACACCCGGACACACACAGTTCACGCGCACACGCTGCGCCGCACCAGCATGCGCCAGCGTCTTCGTCATCGCAATCACCGCCGCCTTCGCCACGTTGTAAATCGGATGGTTCAGCGTCGACGCCATCTTGCCCGCAATCGACGCAATGTTTACGATGCGGCCCGATCGGCGTGACACCATGTGCCGCATCGCCTCCTGACACATGAACCACACCGCCTTCGCATTCACCGACATGACCACGTCCCAATGCTCTTCGGTCACATCAAGTGGAGCAGATGCGCGATTGATGCCGGCATTGTTCACCAACAAATCCAGCCCGCCGCGTTCGATCGCGCTCACCATCAGATGCGCCCGATCCGCCGCACGCGTGACGTCGGCCGCTATCCCCCACGCCGCACCACCAGCCGCAACAATCGCGTCAGCCGTGGCCTGCGCCGCTTCCAATCGCAGATCAGCCACAAGTACGCGATACCCATCACGCCCCAGTCGCAGCGCAATGCCACGCCCAATGCCCTGCGCCGCCCCTGTCACAATCGCCATCTGGCCCGCCACCGGCTGTTCGTTGATTTCAGATTTCATGTTCTCCTTGTTGCGGAAGAGGACGGCCGTCCGCCGTCCCCTTCCGCCGTCGGCTCAGTACCCCAGCTCCCTCTGCACCACGTTCAACAGCGCCTCGCCAGCTGCGTAACGCCGCAGGTTTTCAGCAAAGATCGACATCACGTTGTCGAGCATGTTCGGGCTCATACCGGAGATGTGCGGCGTAAGAATCAGATTCGGCGCGCGCCACAATGCGTGCCCAGCCGGCAGCGGCTCGGGATCCGTCACGTCGAGCACCGCGCCGCCGAGCGCACCGCTCTCGAGCGCGGCGATCATCGCATCCTGATCAACGAGCGCACCACGGCCAATATTCACCAGCACCGCACCAGGCCGCATGCGCGTGATGCGTTCGGCATCGAGCAGCCGCCGCGTGCCGCTCGCCAGCGGAACCGCCAGCACAACGACATCGCTCGTCACGAGCAGCTCATCCAGCTGCGTGATCGGCAACCACATTTCGGGCAGCACCCCATCGGCGTCGCCGGTCCCAGACAGTTGCCAGCCGTCGAAGCGGCGGCGCGTCACATCACGCACCGCCACGCACACGCGCATGCCAACCGCGCTCGCCAGACGCGCCGTCTCACGCCCGATCGCGCCATAGCCAACAATGCCGATCGTGCGACCGCGCAACACCATCGGCATCATGCGCCGCCGATCAGAATCGCTCCACACGCCCGCACGCTGCAAATCAAACGTAGCGGGGAATCGATGTGCACACGCCAGCAGGCCGGCGATGGCGTATTCAGCCACCTGCGGATGCGCACCATTCGCACTCGTAACGGCAATGCCGCTCTTCCATATGTCCGTGCCATGCAAATGATCAACGCCAGCCGATTCGGTTTGCAGCCAGCGCAGGCTGCCGGCATTCGTCAGTTGAAAATCTCCGCGCGCTGAATACAGCACCTCGAAGTGCGGTTCAAGCGCCGCTGCAATCTGCTCGCCGTTTTCACACACACGCTGCTCGACGCGAATGCGCGGCGAAACAGCATGCAGTCGCTCGACCTGTTCAGAACTGAGTGCGCGAACGGAAAGGACATGAATCGGGCCAGTTTCGTCGCCGTTTTTGAAATTGCTCATGGCGCAAGGAGTGTAGCCCACGAAGGAATTTTTCACGCATCAAAGCTGCGCCGAATGTCCTGCTCAAACTGCACAATATGCCTCTGCATCGCGTCACGCGCAGCGTCAACATCTTTGGCAGCGATTGCATTCACCAGCTTGATGTGCCCACGCTGCGACGCCGTAAGTGAACGCGCACGCCGATTCGTAATGCACCGCGCCGCACGCAACACTTCAGCCACCGGCCGCAGTATTTCAATCAGTAGGCGATTGCACGCCGCACGCAGCAGCATTTCATGAAACTCGTAGTCGAGCGCCGTATACGCATCAGCGTCATGCAGCGCCGCCTGCATGGCGACGAGCAGCGCACGCAGCTGAACGAGATCTTCGTCCGTGCGCCGCCGCGCTGCGAGGCCGGCAACTTCGATCTCAATAATGCGCCGCACTTCGAGAATCTCCGCGAGCAGATCGAAATTTCGTTCATGCTGCAATCGCCCGAAAAGCACCTGCGGGTCGAGCAGATCCCACATCGCCTGCGGCCGCACGCGCATGCCGCTGCCATGGCGCACTTCCACCAGGCCCTTCGAGACCAGCAGCCGCACCGCCTCGCGCACAACCGTGCGACTCACCCCGAAGCGCACGCATAATTCAGGCTCCGTCGGCAACGTCGACTCCGGCGGCAACGCCCCGGAAAAAATTTCCTCACACAAACTGTCCGCCACCTGCTCAGGCAACCTACGAATAAATACATGCTCGCTTGACATGAATACGACTGCTCCTATACTAATTCAGTCATCATACGACTTTACATCCAACTACTCAAGCTACTCAAGGCTGTCGGTTTTCCAACACGAAGCACTTCGCAGGAAATACTGATCTGGGCCTGAGCAGCTACCCTTATTCACAAACAGACTTACCGTGAACGAAAACTCACAAGCCGCACGCGCATGGTCAGAGACCGTGCTGATTCCCACTTATGGCATCGGCGCGCCCGATCGCAATCCGATGTTCCTCGAAAAGCGCGTCTATCAGGGCAGCAGCGGCGTGGTCTATCCACACGCCGTCGTCGATCGCGTCTTCGACGAAAAGCAGGACAAGCCCTACAACGCCGTCTTTCTCGAAAATCGCTTTTTGAAAATCATGGTGCTGCCGGAGCTCGGTGGCCGTGTGCAGATGGCGCTCGATAAGACCAACGGTTATCACTTCATTTATCACAATCGCGTCATCAAGCCCGCGCTCGTCGGCCTCACTGGGCCGTGGATCTCTGGTGGCATCGAATTCAATTGGCCGCAGCATCATCGTCCGTCGACGTTCGAAGCCGTCGACTGGCGCATCGATGAAAACAACGACGGCAGCGTCACGCTCCACTGCAGCGAAATCGAGCGCATGTTCCGCACCAAGGGCATGCATTCGTTCACACTGCATCCCGAACGCGCCGTGCTCCAGATTGATGTGCAGATCTATAACCGCAGCAGTGAGCCACAAAATTTTCTCTGGTGGGCCAACCCCGCTGTGCACGTCAACGATGACTATCAGTCGATTTTTCCGCCCGACGTACACGCCGTGATGGATCACGGCAAACGCGATGTGTCAAGTTTTCCCATCGCCACCGGCACGTACTACAAGGTCGATTACTCACCCGGCACCGACATCTCGCGCTACAAGAACATCCCAGTGCCCACGTCGTACATGGCATATCACTCAAATTTTGATTTCGTCGGTGACTACGATCATGGCAAACGCGCCGGCATGATGCATGTGGCCGATCATCACATCGTCCCCGGCAAAAAGCAGTGGACATGGGGCTACGCCGGTTTTGGCCAGGCTTGGGATCGCCAGCTCACCGACGAGGACGGCCCGTACATCGAACTCATGTGCGGCGCGTTCACAGACAATCAGCCGGATTTTTCGTGGCTGCAGCCCGGTGAAGAGAAGCGCTTCACACAGCTCTTCATGCCCTACAAAAATATCGGCGGCGCGAAAAACGCCAACGCCGACGCAGTCATCAATCTGGAAATCCGCGACGACGCAGCCAGCCACATCGCCGAGTTCGGCGTCTACGTCACGCGCGCGCGCCGCGTGCGCGTGCGGCTCACCGCCGCCGGCTCCACGTTATACGACGAAGCGCACACACTTTCACCGGAGCACACGCTGCAGGCGAGCGCGTCGCTGCCGGCCGAATATGCGCCCGAAAAAATCACGCTGAGCGTGCACGACGGCGACGAAGAGATCATCACGTTCACGCCGCTGCCGCCGTCGAACGAAGCGCCGCCGCAGCCGGCCACGCCGGCGCGCGCGCCGGCGGAAATCACATCGAGCGACGAGCTGTTCATCAATGGCCAGCACCTCGAACAGTATCGCCACGCCACCTACGCGCCCGAACCCTACTATCTCGAAGCGCTGCGCCGCGATCCGCTCGACAGCCGCTGCAACAACGCACTCGGCCTGCTGCTGCTGCGCCGCGGCCGCTTCGCCGCCGCTGAGCCGTACTTTCGCACCGCCATTGCGCGCCTCACTTCGCGCAACCCGAATCCCTACGACGGCGAGGCGTACTACAACCTCGGCCTGTCGCTGAAATTTCAAGGCCGCTTCGATGAGGCCTACGACGCGTTCTTCAAAGCCGTGTGGAACGACGCATGGCAGAGCGCAGCCTACTTCGAACTCGCCCGCATCGCCGCGCTGCGCGGCCGCCTGCGGCAGGCGCTCGACCACGCCGACTCGGTGCTCGGCCGCAACTATCGCCATCACAAGGCGCGCCATCTGCGCATCGCACTGCTGCGCCGCCTCGGCTACACCGATGACGCGCGCACCGAATGCGCCACCGCGCTGCGCCTCGATGCGCTCGAACCCGGCACACTCTGGGAACAGCACCTGCTGCACGCCGGCGACAACTTCGCCCACGATCTGCGCCGCGATGCAAACACGCTGCTCGAAATCGCGCGCGATTACATTCACGCCGGCCTGTTCGACGACGCCATCGCCCTTCTCGCCGCAGCGCCACAGCACGATCCACTCGTGCAATACACCGCCGCGTTCGCACATGACCGCCGCGGCGATGACGCCGCCGCCGCTGCCGCTTGTCGGCTCGCACACACCTGCCCGCCCGAGTACTGCTTCCCCAACACAATCGAAGACGTGCTCGTGCTCGAGAACGCGATGCGCATCGATGTGAGCGACCCACGCGCGCCCTACTATCTCGGCAACTTCTGGTACGCGCATCGCCGCGCCGACGAAGCCATCGCATGCTGGGAACGCGCCGCGTCGCTCGACCCGGCGTTCCCCACCGCATGGCGCAACCTCGGGCTGGCGTATTTCAACAAACGCAGTGACGCCGAACGCGCCGCCGCCGCCTACGCGCGCGCATTCGCCTGCGACCCGCAGGACGCGCGCGTGCTGTTCGAACTCGATCAGCTCGCGCACAAACGAAACACATCGCCCGCGGAACGAGCAGCGCTGCTCGCGCAGCACCTTCCGCTCGTGCGCCGGCGCGACGACCTGTGCGTCGAATACGTCGGCCTGCTGAACACGCTCGGCCGTCACGCCGAGGCGCTCGACGAGCTTGCGGCGCACACGTTCCATCCGTGGGAGGGCGGCGAAGGCAAATCGCCGGCCCAGTACGTCGCCGCGCTCGTCGGGCTGGCGCAGCAGGCGCGCGCACGCGGCGCACACGCCGAAGCCGCAGCGCTGCTCGAGCGCGCGCGCGAGTGGCCGCTCAACCTCGGCGAAGGCAAGCTCCCCGGCACGCTCGAAAACAACGTGCTGTATCTGCTGGGAAACGCCCATCGCGCACTCGGCGACGAGGCGAAGGCGCGCGAGTATTACGAGGCGGCCACGCAGGGGCTGGCCGAGCCGACCTCCGCGATGTACTACAACGATCAGCCGCCGGACATGATCCTGTATCAGGGCCTGGCGCACGCCGCACTCGGGCATGCAGCCGAGGCGCGCCGCATTTTCAATCGGCTGATCGAATACGGAGAGACGCACCTGAACGACGTCGTGCAGATGGACTACTTCGCCGTCTCACTGCCGACGTTCCTCGTCTTCGACGAGGACCTCGACGAGCGCAACCGCATCCACTGCCACTACATGATGGCACTCGGCCACTTCGGCCTCGGCCACAACGCGAATGCCACAACGCAACGCAATGCCGTGCTCGCGCTGGACGCCGCACATCAAGGGGCACTGGGGATAGTAGATAGTGATGGTAGATAGCGCACTGCTATCACGGGAGTGACTAAACTCAAGGATATTCCGCGAATCACGGCATCGCCCCGCCGCCCTGCGGGCGGCGGGGCGATGCCGTGATTCGCGGGTTCATGTAGTCGAGTTTAGCCACTCCCCTATCACTATCTACTTCTTAAAATAAACATAATCTGTGCCCACTCTGTCATATTCATCATCTCCTGCACGCGCAAAAAAATGCGCCCACAGCACACGACGACCGTCACACCAAGCGGATCAGCGACGAGATCCTCGTCGCCTGCACGAATTCAATCGGAAGCGCGTCGGAAGCGCGTTCGCCAGCGCTCGATATCGACCTGCAGAAATCGCCATTGCTTGCCGACACGCACCGCCGGCAAACGGCCGCTTTCAGCCATGCGATACACCGTCGTTCAATCGACGTTGAGAATTTGTCGTAGTTGGCCTGTCGTCGGCAATTGTGTCATGGCACCTCGCTGCGGCTCCGGACGTGGAGAGATTTTCAGTAACTAACGTGACTTGCTACCTTAGCGAAGTTAAAAAGAAGCATGGTGGGTTGTTCGCTACACTGGGTTTACCTAAAACGCCAAGAGCGACACCCACCATGCAAACCGAAATTACCACAATTTACGTTATTTGTGACGACTACCTGAAA
>CANJQH010000062.1 GCA_947476335.1 Anaerolineae bacterium
ATTCCTCATCTGCGGGCATGTGGTCGTTGGTCCCCGGCCAGAGGTACAACCCGGCGACGATGCGGGTGACGGTGCGCTTGTCGCGTATGGAAACCTACGCGCTCAGCACGCTGGTCCTGCACAACTACTACGTCCCGCAGGTCGGGCCGATGTACGCGCCGCTGGACAATCGTAAATAGTTCTGAGTTCTGGAAACTACCCAGGCCAGCCAGTTTCCCAACGCGAAACACGCTATTCCTTCTCCCGAAGGGAGAAGGAATAGCGTGTTTCGCGGAAAATACTGATTTGGGCCTGAGTAGGTACGAATTCTGAGTTCCGAGTACCGAGTGCTGAGCAGCATCACAATTTGCTCAGCACTCGGTACTCGGAACTTTTTCCGGTCTTTACTTCAGCACGTTGCTCACCCAGTCGATGAAGCCGGTTGAAGCACTGTCGAACTGGTAGGTCGCGCTATGCGGCACGATTTCGAAGCCGCCGTACTCGTTGGTGTATCCGCGGTTTGGGGCAAACGTTGATCGCATGTCGCTGCGTCGCCACCACCCTTGGCTTGCGCACCTTCGGTGCTCCGCCCCGGGTTGGGAAAGCGACCGCCCCTGCGGGGCGAGGGGCTGGTTTGCTACGGTGGACCGCGCCTCTGGCGCTCGTTTTCCGCGGAAAAAGCACCAATGGCGCGACACAGCCCCAGCCCAGACCCTCGGTCTGGGTGACGGTGCGCGCTATTTCGTGAAATCTGCCCCAAACGGCGAATGCACCCGGTGGCCGTCCCGCGGCCCGATGTGAATCAAGTACACTTTCCAATCTCTTTCGATGGCGCATCGTACTGGCTTACTGGCTCGATTGTTCGATTGTTCGATAAAAGGATAAGTGTCGTATGTTGAAAAAGAATTCGCTCGGATTTATATCGTGGCTCGCCGCCGCGCTGCTACTCGCCGGCTGCCGCAGCCTGGCCACCGCGCCTGCACCCACACAGGTGCCCGCTGCTGCACAGCCGACGGCTGCGCCAACGGAGATATCTGCACCGGCCGCAGCTGCCGGCCCGTCCGACGTCGTCGCCTGGTATCAGTTCGATGACAAAAATGAAGATCCGAAGAACGATGAGGCCGTCGGCAACGCCTACATGCGCGAGAGCATCGCGCAATTTGACAAGGATATGGCCGGCAAGTTCAAGCTGGTGAATCAGCCGCAGCCGTTCAACAAAATGACCACCGCACTCGTTGCTGCGGTGCAGGCCGGCGGCGAAGTGCCGGACGTCATGCAGGCCGGCACCGACGCCATGTCGCTCTTCCTCAAGAATGACGCGCTCGAAGATCTCACTGACTGGGCGAAGGCGCAGCCGTGGTTCGCCGGCATCGACGCCAACGCACTCGCCGCCTGCACCAGCCCCGATGGCCGCATCTATTGCATCCCCGCCGCCGTCACCGCGCACGCGGTCTATTACTGGAAGGATCACTTCCCGGCCGGCTTCCCGCAGACGCCCGAAGAGTTTCTCGCGCAGGCCGACGCGCTCAAGCAGAAGGGCGTCTATGCGATCACCTTCTTCGGCAACGGCAGCGCCTTCGACGGCGATGCCACCAGCCGCATGTTCTGGATGATGACCGCGTCTTACGGCGGCAAATGGGACGACGGCAAGGGCGCTATGTTGCTCAATACGCCCGAAAATATCGAGGCGATCAAAATGCTGCGCACCATCGTCGAGAAGGGCTACGCCAGCGAAGACGTCTTCCTCGGCGATTTCAAGGAAGAAAATAAATTCAAAACTGCAGAGGCCGCGGCTTTCCCGACTGGCGTGTTCGTGTATCGCTACATGCAGCCGCTCAAGTCGCCGGCAGGTAAGGAGTACGGCAAGGACTTCGATCCGACCGGCGCGCCGATGAAGGACGCCGTCGCCGCCGGTGATCTGCAGGTCGCGCCGATGTTTGCGCCGGCCGGCAAGACGCCAGGCTGCCAGGCCAACGCCGCCACGCTGATCGTGCCGAAGGGCGCGAAGAACCTCGCCGGCGCACAGGCCTATATCGACTGGGTGCTCACGCAGCCGAATTACTCGAAGTGGGTGAAGACCGTCGGTGGTGGTGCGCCGTCGCTCAAGATCGGTTACGACGATCCGGACTTCAACGTGCCCTACTACACCGAGACGGCCAAGGCCACCGCCGGCCATTGCAAGTCGTGGCATGGTTCGCTCGTCGACGTGGCCAGCGCGCGCAAGATCATCGCTGCGACGTACTTCGATCTGATCAAGGGCGCCGAGGCGAAGAACTCCGACATCGCCGCTGTGCTCACGCGCGCACAGGACGAATACAACAAACTCGCTACGCCGTAAATATGCGCAAGCTGCTGCCATGGCTGCTGCTCGCGCCGTCGCTGCTCGTGATCGGCGTTGTGCAGCTGTACCCCGCCCTCTGGTCGGTCTGGCTGAGCTTTCAAAAAGTGGCCGGCGTGCGCACTGCGCCCGTCGGCCTGCGCAATTACGCGCTCGTCTTCGGCAGCCGCGCTTTCGCTGAAAGCCTCTGGCATACCGCGTTTTTTCTGTTCGGCTACGTGGTGCTTACGCTGCTGCTTGGCCTCGGCATCGCGCTGCTGCTGAACCGAAAACTCAAACTTGGCACGGCGTACGCCTCGCTGCTGTTCGTGCCCTGGGTGTTGTCGGACGTCATCGTCGGCCTGGTTTTCAAGCTGTTCGTCGATCCCGATACCGGATTGTTCGCGCCGTTTTTTGCACAGCCGCTCTTTGGGCTGCAAGGATCGGCGCTGCTGACGCATGTGCCGACCGAGACGTTCATCGCCAGCGTCCCCTTTCCCCCGGCACCGGCGCTGATCTACCTGATCGTCGCCGCCGTGTGGAAGGCGCTGCCGTTCACCACGCTGCTCGCGCTCGCTGCGCTGCAGACTGTGCCGCGCGAAGTAACCGAGAGCGCTGCTCTCGATGGCGCCGGCGGCGGCCGCATGTTCGCCTACATCACGCTGCCACTGATCCTGCCGCAGGTTCTGGCGGCGACGTTTAGCCTCATCATTGGTGGCATGAATGGGGTCGGTATGGTGTTCGCATTGACCGGCGGTGGTCCTGGCACATCGACGGAGGTGCTCAGCCTGCTGCTCTACTCGATCGGATTTTCCGCACTCGATCTCGGGCGCGCTGCGGCGCTGTCGGTGTTTATCGCAGCCGTGAATCTGCTGCTGCTCGCTGCGGCGCTGCGTGCGTCGCGCGCGCGGGGAGAACGATGAGCGCACGACGTGTGCATTGGTTGCCGAATTTCGCGCTCATTGCGATCTGCGCGGCGATGATTTTTCCCGTCTTCGCCACGTTCGTGATTTCGTTCAAACGCCAGGCCGACGTCGCGCGCAAGCCGCCGCTGCTCTTCCCGTGCGATACACCGGCTGCGGACTTCGATCTCCTCGCCTGTCGCTTCGATTCTGAAGGCTACGAGCGCCTGCTTGCAAATCGACCCGACGCAACGGCGCTCTTCGGCCGTGCGTTCATCGATCGGATGCTCGGCACGTTTCTGCCGAATACGCTGCTCTACGCGATGAGTGCGTCGCTGCTTGTGACGCTGCTCGCCGGCATGGCCGGCTTCGCGTTCGCGCGCTTCGAATTTCGCGGCCGGCGCGCATTGCAAATGGGAATTCTTTTGCTCACCGGCATGCCGCTGCTGACGAACCTGATTGCGCTGTACCAGCTCACCGTCAGCGCGCGCCGCGTCGTCGCACCGCTGCTCGGCGACGGCATCGCCGCATTCGACCAGGCGCTGCTCATCGTCATCTACACCGGCTTGTTCCTGCCGTTCAGCATCTGGATTGTGAAGGGCTTCTACGATGCCATCCCGCGCGATCTTGAGGAGGCCGCGCAGATCGACGGCTGCACGCCCGTCGGTGCGCTGCTGCGCGTGACGGCGCCGCTTGCCGCGCCCGGCCTCTTCTCTGCATTTCTGCTTTCGTTCGTCGGTATCTGGAACGAGTTCGTCGTGAACTACCTCATCGTCGGTGCATCGCGCCCCGAACTGCGCTCGGCCGTCGTCGGCCTGTACAGCCTCACCGGCACGAACCTGATCAACTACCAGGTGCTCGCTGCGGCGTGCGTGCTGATCATGCTGCCGGTGCTGCTGTTGTTCTTCGCGTTCCGCAGCATATTCTTCCGGGCAATGACGGAAGGGGCGGTGAAGTAAAACGGGCGACGACGGGCGACGACGGACGACGACGGGCGACAAACTATTGCTAAAACTCGATTGATTTTTTCTTCAATCTATTGATCAGTGCACGACTTTTGCCGCTGCGTTCGATGAGTTCGTTCACGCGAAATTTAAATACGGTAAGCGTGCTGCGATGCATCGCCAATTCATGCAGTTCGCTGAGCATACGCGCTGCTTCGTCATAGGACGACGACTTTTTTTGTGCCACGAGTTCGTCGATCGCTTGCCAAACGCGCGCTTCGCGCTTTGCGAGATCTTCGAATGCGGCAATGCGCACGGCATGTGCGTGCGCTTTGGCTTCGTGTCGAGCATTCGCCTCGAGTTCGTGCGCGTCCTGCATGAGTTGTGCGACGGACTTGCTGGTGGTTTGCAGCGAATCCGATGCAAGCGCGAGGCGCTGGCGCAGCTCATCGCTGAGCGGAGTTCCGTCGTCGAGCAGTCGCAGCAGAAAATCATCGCATTCATTGCGCGGCAGTGATGCGATCGCTGCTCTGATTTCTGCTTGGCTCGGGTCTCTTACTTGTGCACTTTGTTGCGCTGCAACGGCGATCATATTTTTATCGATCGCGAAAAAATTGCAGAATTCATTCAGCGCGGCATCGAGATCCTGGAGGCCGGCCGGCAGCGGAGGCGCTTCACCGATGTCCTCTTCTATGTCGAATATGTCGAAGTCGTCGTGTTTCGAATACGACTGCCGATATTGACCGACCTTGGCGATCCACATCAGATACAACGCGCGGTAATCGCCCTGCGTAATTTGTCGTCGCACGCCTGCGATGCTTGCAGCGGAGTCCGTTTCATTTTCTGGATCGATCCATGCATCGTCGCCGTCATTTTCGAGCGTGAATGACAAAATCCAGAAATCGCCGCGACGATCGAGTTTGACGCAGCCTTCGATCAGATATGGATCGATATCTTTGCTCGTGAAGGTGTTGCTTAAAAAGGTGTTGCTTGAAAAACGGAAAGCCAGGGTTTTCGTTCCCCAATTTGAGTGATAGAAAAACACGTCGAAGTTGCGCGCCAGTACGTCGAGTGGATCATGTTTGAAATCTCCGTAGGAATAGCTTACGCAAGCGCTTGTCCGTGTAACTCGGTCCATGTGGCTCGACAGCTCTTTCACTTCGGCGAGCTGTGCGCTGGTCAGTGGGCGATCCAGCGCCAGCCATTCGTAATATTGAAATTCACTCATTGGTCTCCTCGAGTAACTACTTAGGCCCAAATCAGTATTTCCCGCGAAACACACTATTCTCTCCCCCTTCGGGGGAGAGAATAGTGTGTTTCGCGTTGGAAAAATAGCTGGCCTGAGTAGTTACCTCCTCGATGATCACAATTCTAAGTGAGTCGCCAAAAGTTCTGGCGGCAGATTCGCCTCCCCCGCAAAGCGGGGGAGGCGAATCTGCCGGACAAAACTTATGGACAGGAACTTAGTAGTGCACTCGGCAACACGTGCGGGTCCCCACTCAACATCCCGATATCGGCGCTGTGCCACACCATAGCCAGGGCCGCGCCTTCAGCGCAAGCCCTGGCTGAATCAAAGTGCACCCGTTGTTCAGTTGCGGGTATCGTTGCACCCAATGGTCAAGGGTCAATCATCACTCGTCGATGCAAAGCACCTGCCGCAGCTGCTGGCGCTGCTTACGTTGCTTGTATTGCTTGCCTTTGCCGCGTTCCTGCGCCTGCACAAAATCGATGCGCAGTCGCTGTGGTACGACGAGGGAAACAGCGCGCGCATCGCCGAGCGCAGTGTGCCGCTGATCATCGCCGGTGCTGCGGGGGATATTCATCCGCCGCTGTATTACCTGCTGTTGAAATTCTGGCGTGTGCTGTTTGGTGAAGGCGAAGCGGCGCTGCGTTCCCTCTCGGCTGTGTGCGGGGTGTTCACGGTGCTGCTCGTGCAGCGCACAGGCCGACTGATTTCCGGCGAACGTGCGGCATGGGCGGCGGGCGTGCTCGCTGCAGTTTCGCCGTTCGCGGTGTATTACGGCCAGGAGGCGCGCATGTACGCGCTGCTGGCGTTGTTCGCGGCGATGTCGATGTGGGCGTTGTTCCACATGTTTCGCGCGCCGCGCCTGATGTGGATGGTGCTGCTCGCTGTTGCCACGGCGGGCGGATTGTGGACGCACTATGCGTATCCATTCGTGATGATTGCGCAGGGCTTCGGTGTGCTGGTTCGTCTGCGCCGCAGCAATGTGCGTTCGCTTGTGCACTATGTGATCGCCAACGTCGCAGCGCTGGCGTCGTTCGCGCCGTGGGTTCCGACGGCGTTGGCACAAATCGGCGGCTGGTCGGTAGAAGCGCAGACTTATACCGTGCGCGAGGCGCTGCCCGATGCGTTGCGCTGGATCGTGGCTGGTGGCACGCTGCCGCTGCGCGACGCCGTCGCTGTGCTGACTGTCGTGATCGTCTTTGCGCTGCTCGGGCTTGCTGCGCGCACGACGCCGCGCGGCGAACGCGTCGCGCTGCTGCTGCAGGCGGCTGCGCCGCTGACGCTGCTGTTCGTGTTCGATTTGTATCGCGAGGCGTACCTTAAATTTTTGCTTGTGTGTGTGGCGCCGCTGTTTTTGCTGGCCGCGCTCGGCGTCGATGAAATCGCAGCGCACCTGAAGCGCGCACGCACCGGCTTCGTCATCGCGGCTGCTGCTGTGATCATTGCGCTGCTCGCGCCTTCGCTGCGGAATTTGTATAACGACCCGACGTATGCGCGCGACGATTACCGCCGCATTCACGCCATGATCCAGAATGCGGGCGACGCGGCCGTGGTGTTCGTCGCGCCGAATCAGTGGGAGGTGTACACGTACTACCAGCACGACGATCGTGACTTGCATCCATTGCAGTATCTGCCGGCGTACGAAGACTTTGCCGCGCAGCAGCTTGGCCCGATCGCGTTTGGGCGGCCGCGGTTGTTTGCGCTGTACTACGCCGAACGCGATGCTGATCCGAACGGCTGGTATGAGCGCTGGCTCGGCACTCACGTCGCGAAAGTTCACGAGGAGTGGATTGGCAATATTCGTGTGGCGCTGTACTCCGGCGCGAACGCCTATCGCACCGTCGCCGAGAACGTGGCCTTCGGCGATGGCATCACGCTCGTGCGGGCTGAGGCTGATCTGACGCGACGCGATGGTGTTGTGGCGGTGCGGCTGACATGGCGAGCGGACCATAAGCTCGATCGTCGTTACAAAATATTCGTGCACATCGGCGCGGCTGATGCGCCACCCGTTGCGCAGAGTGACAGCGAGCCTGCGTCCGGCTACGCGCCGACGGATGCGTGGGAGCCTGGCGTTGATGTGCTCGACGAGCGCGGCGCGTGGCTGAAACCTGGTGCTTCCGCCGGCCCGCGGAGTGTGTTTGTCGGTTTGTATGACGCGGCCACCGGCGAGCGCTTGGGGGAGCGGATGAAGATTGGAGAGATGGCGCCCGAGTAGGCGTTCCTGCGTGATAGACTCACCGCGTGGCAGAGGCGCTGTATCTTACATATCGGCCCCAAATATTTGATGATGTGGTCGGCCAAGATCACATCACTACCACGCTGCGCAATCAGATTGCAGCCGGGCGCGTCGGTCATGCATATTTGTTCGTTGGTTCGCGTGGCAGTGGCAAGACTACGTGCGCGCGCATTTTCGCCAAAGAAATCAACTTGCCGAATCGCAGTGCTGAAGATGCTGCGCGCATTTCGCGTTCGATCGCTGAGGGTCGTGCACTTGATTTGATCGAGATCGATGCTGCGTCGCACACTGGCGTTGACAGCGTGCGCGAGATCATCGACAAAGTCAACTTTCATCCGGCGGAGCTGGATTACAAGGTGTACATCATCGACGAAGTACACATGCTTTCGATACCGGCGTTCAATGCATTGTTGAAAACGCTCGAAGAGCCGCCGTCGCATGTGGTGTTTATTCTGGCGACGACTGACCCGCAGAAAATTCCTGTGACGGTGTTGTCGCGCTGCCAGCGCTTCACGTTCAAGCGTGTGCCGGTGGATAAGATCGTCGGCCGGCTGCGCGTGATTTGTGAATGTGAACACATCGAGGCTGACGACCACGCGCTGACGCTGATTGCGCGGTATGCGACGGGCGCGCTGCGCGATGCGGTGAATCTGCTCGATCAGATTGCGTCGGCGAATTCGCGGCATATTTCTGCGGCGGACGTGCGCGAGACGCTCGGCGCAACCGATGGTGCGACGGTGCGTGCGCTGGTCGATGGCATTGCTGCTGGTGATGTGGCGGCCGGCTTCGAGGCGATTCAGGCTGCGCTCGATCAGGGTTCCGACGCGCGACAGATTGCGCGGCAGATGGTTGAACATCTGCGCGCGCTGATGCAGGCGAAAGTCTCGCGCGGTGGCGCGGCGCCGCAGGATGCTGAGCGGGTTGAGCTGACTGTGCAGATGGACAAGCTTGGCATGAGCGTGCTGTCGCGGGCGATCAAGGCATTCAGCGCAGCGCAGAGCGATATGCGCACCGGCACTGACGCGCAGCTGGCGGTCGAGATGGCGTATCTCGATTGTGTGGCGGTGGAGCCTGTGCCTGCGGCCGCTCCAGCGCGGCGCGAAGAGACTGGGCGGCGCGAAGAAGCTCCACGGCGCGAAGAGCCGCAGAAGCAGGAGAGCCGCCCGACCGTCGTTGAAAAGAGCACGTCGCCGCCTGAGCACAAAAGCGAGCCGCCGGCACCGCCGATACCGATGCAGACCGCGAGCGGTTCTGGTTCTGATGCGACGACGAAGCTGCTGAATGGTTGGCGCGGATTCGTGCAGGATATGCGCAAGACGAATCCGTCGCTGCAGCCGCTGTTGAACAATTGTCGGCCGCAGTTTGTCGAGGGCAAGGTCGTGCATATCCGTGCGGACCACGAATTCATCCGCGAGAAAATTGCGTCGGAAAAGAACGCCGCCTATCTGTGCAAGGCACTTGGTGATCTGCTGGGATTGAAGGTGGAATTGAACTTGTCCACACAGGCGCCGATGCCGGATCCGAATGAAGATCCAGTCGTGCAGGCGGCGAAGCGGCTGGGTGGACAAGTACGAGAGTAGAAGATTGCGTTGGACGAGCAGAATTGCCAGTTGTTTCGCGGTGTTGATTTTGCTGCAAATGATTTTGCTGCAAATGATTTTGCTGCAAATGATTTTGCTGCAAATGATTTTGCTGCAAATGAATGAAACACGGCGGGCGGCAAGTCTGGTTGGATAATCGGCAGCCGGAAGTGATAAACCCATGTAGAGAGAAACCGGCGAATTACGGCATCTACTTGGATTTAGCACACTCCGGCAGCCTTATGAGAGGAAATACATGGCAAAAGGAAGAAGGACAGATTTCGTGCCGCGCGGCGGCGCACCTGCAGCCGGCGGCATTCAGCCCGGCATGGTCGACAAGATTCGCAAGATGCAGGAAGACATGCAGGCGACGCAGGCGGCTCTGGAGACTGAGCTGATCAACGTTACTGCGGCGGGTGGTGCGATCACGATTGTGGTGACTGGTCATCAGCGCGTGCAAAGCATCAAGATTGATCCGTCGCTGGTTGATCCGAATGATGTGGGGATGCTCGAGGACACGCTGGTGACGGCGGTGAATGAGGCGATTCTGAAGTCGCAGGAGCACTCGGCGCAGCGCCTCGAATCAGTCACTGGCGGCATGCAGCTGCCGGGGATGTTCTAAGGAAATCAGCGGAAGTTCCGTCGCAGGCGCCTGATCTGGGTAAAAAAGCAAAAAGCAGAAAAGCAGAAAAATATGAGAGGGCGGAGGGTTTCACATGAAATCTCCGCCTTCGTAACGACTCAGGCCCAAATCAGTATTTCCCGCGAAACACACAATTCTCTCCCCCGAAGGGGAGAGAATCGTGTGTTTCGCGTTGGAAAAATGGCTGGCCTGAGTAGTTACCCGCCTTCTCTGATTGACCTGGCTTTTCTAGCTTTTCTGGATTTTTCACCAAGGGCGACCTGCGACGAAATTTTTGCGAATTGCAATGCCACCTGTCAATCAGAGCCTGCCGCCGTCGGTGACGCGGCTGATCGACGCGTTCGCGCAGCTGCCGGGCATCGGGCCGAAGTCGGCGTCGCGTCTGGCGTATTACCTGTTGCGCCAGCCGGCGGAGACGTCGACGACGCTGGCGGAGGCGTTGCACGGCCTCAAGGCGCATACGCGGCTGTGTTCGGTGTGCATGAATATCACCGAGACCGATCCGTGTCCGCTGTGTGCGGACGAAGCGCGCGATCGCGGGATGATCTGCGTGGTCGAAGAGCCGCTCGACGTGGCAGCCATCGAACGGGCGCGCATTTACAAGGGCACGTATCACGTGCTGCATGGCGTAATTTCGCCGATCAACGGCGTCGGGCCGGATGAGCTGAAGATTTCCGAACTGCTCACGCGCGTGCGCACGCGCGCCGCCGCCGCCGACCCGGTCCGCGAAGTCATTCTTGCGACGAACCCGACCGTCGAGGGTGAGCAGACGGCTGCATACATTCAGCGCAAACTGACGGCGCTGGCGAGCGGGCTGAAGGTCACGCGCCTCGCGCGCGGCCTGCCTGTTGGGGGTGACCTCGAGTACGCCGACGAGATCACGCTCGGCCGGGCGATGGAAGGGCGACAGGGTATCTAAGAGTAAAGAGTCAGAGTAAAGAGTGGAGAGTCGGATTTACTTTCCACTCTGACTCTCCGCTCCGACTCTTTACTCCGACTCTTTACTCTGACTTTTTACTCTGACTTTTTGTAACTACTCAGGCCAGCCATTTTTCCAACGCGAAACACACGATTCTCTCCCCCGAAGAGGGAGAGAATCGTGTGTTTCGCGGGAAATACTGATTTGGGCCTGAGTAGTTACGACTTTTTACTCTCTACTCTCTGCCCCTACTTCTTCTCCCCTGCAATCAACTGCGTCAGCAGCGGCTGGCCTTCGGGCACTATGGTGAGTGCGGCCTTGCTGACGAGAATTTTCTGAGTTTCGAGAATTTCGAAAAGTGCGTCGGAAATCTCTGGGTCGGCGTTGATCTTCTGCAGCGCCTGGCCGACGATATGTGGACGAATGGCCTGAGCCTGGGCAAAGGCGATGGCCGCCTGCCGGTCGGCGGTATTGGTGATGATGTTGACCTGGTTGGCGCCGTCCTGGCGGATGGCCGACGTGACCTGGCGCAGGCGATTGACAACTTTGGCTTCGATCTGCCGCATCATCTCTGGGTCACGGAAGTGCACCTTGCGGATATAGACCGAGCCGAGAGCGTAGCCCCATTCGCGCGATTTTTCAGACACTTCAGTGCGCACGAGCTGGCTCATACGATGGCGTTCCTCGAGCATATCGGCGAGCGGCATATTGCTGAGTGTGCGAATCGTGGCATTGCTGACGTTGGCGGCCAGCGAGCCGCGGGGGTCGGTATTTTTGAACAGGTACGAGACTGGGTCGCAGACGAACATTTCGTACCACACGCCGACGCCCATGGGTGCGCCTTCCTCGGAGTTGACGGGCTGGCTGCGCAGGTAGCGCTGGTCAAGCCGCAGGTCGAGGATGCGACGTTCGCCGAGCAGCGTGACGAGAAACGCACGCGGGCCGAGTTTGAACGGCAGGATATGCAGCCCTGGTTCGTCGATGATGCCGACGACCTTGCCCCAGAGCACATATACGTGGCATCGCCGTTCTTCGATGATGTCGAAGATGCCGAGCAGTCGCAGGAAACTGAAGATGGCGACGCGCCCAAGCAGCAGGCCGAAGAAGCTGGCGACAAAGCCAAGTGCAAGGCCAATGAGAGAGTCCATTTATGCAACCTCCTTGATGACGCGGCTGGCATGTTCGAGCAGCCCGAGCCGCACATAGCGGCGATAGCCGTTGACAGCTGGGGTGCCGCCGCTGCTTTTCAGCAGGCTGATCTGATCTGAAAGTGCGACGAGCGGTTCCACTTCAGCCTGCGCGCGCAGGGTTTCGATTTCGACGGCGCGATGCGACTGCACGATGGTCTGATCGGCGGTGGCCTGTGCGAGCGAGATATCGGACGAGATCTGGTTATAGGCGGTGTTGATGGCGGCCAGTGCGCCTTCGACGTCCTGAGGCGGATCGATGGCGGTGATGAGCGACGCGTCGAGCACCACGCCGTAGCGCGCGGCGGAGCTTGCGCATTCACGATCCATGCTCTCGTTGAGGTCGCGCAGGTTCTTGCGCAGGTCGTTGATGGAGATGCCGGCGACTGCGTTGCCGTCCGTCGGCTGGGTTGTGGTGGGTGCGGCGTAATTGGCGATGCGTTCGCGCAGGATCGAGACGAAGTACCCCATGATGTGCGCCGTCGGATTTTTCACACCGAAGAGATAGGCGTAGAGGTTGCGCTCACTGACGTGATAGCGAATCTGGCCGGTCAAATCTGTGTTCAACTGGTCTTTGGTGACCGCTTCGAGCAGCGTGTTGCCCCGATTGGCTTCCGGGCTTTCCGGATCGAACGCCATGTTTTCGGTACGGGTGGCGATTGAAACCTTGTAGACCTTTTCCCACGGGAAGACGACGTATGGGCCGCCGGGTTGAATCACTTTCAGGGTGGGGTAGCGATAGCGCTCGCGCTCTTCCGGCCGCAGGCTCTCGGCGATCGGATCTTCGAGCGTCGTGGTATCACCAATGCGTTGTGCGCGTCCGAAACTGGTTTTTACAGCACGTTCATCTTGATTGACGGTGAACAGCTTGGGCACTGCGTTTAGCAGCAGCCATAAGCCGAAGCCGAGCACAAGCCCGATGACAAGTCCGATGGACATGGGGACCTCCTGAGTGAATCTTTGTGAACAAATTGCGCTCACGATTGTGAGCGATGAAACAGAGAAGACAAGTGTAGGCCCGAAATCGTGGGTGTGAGTGACGCAAGGCTGACGATTGGGCGTCAGGTGTGAACCTCGCTTCGTCGCCTGGGTTGCACGCGGCAGAGATGTCCGTCATCCGTCGTCGGCCGGCTGCCCCAATTCCCCATACATGTGCTTCAATCCTGAATCATGAAACTTGGACTCGGACTGTACGGCGGCATGCTGAACCAGGAGCATTACCGCTTCGCGAAGCAGGCGGGGGCGACGCATATCGTTGCTCATGTGGTGGGCTATTTCCAGAAGGAAGGCACGCAGAGCGTCATCACCGACGGCTCACTCGATTATGGATTCGGCATCAGCAATCCAGATGAATACGCATGGTCGTATGAGTGGCTGCGCGACACGAAGGCGGCGATCAACGCGGAGGGGCTGGAATTTGAGGCGATTGAAAACTTCGAGCCGGCGCACTGGTACGACGTGCTGCTGGACGGGCCGAAGCGTGCTGCGCAGATGGCGCGGCTGAAGCAGCTGATTCGCGATATGGGGCGTGTGGGCATCCCAGTGATGGGCTACAACTTCAGCCTTGCCGGTGTGTGGGGCCGACAGACGGTTCACGTCGCGCGTGGCAGCGCACCGAGCGTGGGTTTTCATGAGACTGTGGAGACGCCGATTCCCGACGGCATGGTGTGGAACATGGTCTATGACGTCGAGCGCTACGACCCGCAGGGCCGGCGCGGGACAGTGGCGCCGATCACACATGACGAGCTGTGGAATCGGCTGGGGCGTTTCCTTGGTGAGCTGTTGCCCGTAGCAGAAGAGGCTGGCGTGAAACTGGCGCTGCATCCCGACGATCCGCCGTTGCCGACACTGCGCGGGACGCCGCGGCTGGTGTACGCATGGGAGATGTACGATCGTCTGCTGCAGATGTTCCCGAGCCTGCACAATGGCATGGAATTTTGCCTGGGAACGCTCGCCGAAATGAGCCGGCATGGTGAATTCACCGACTTCTACGAGATGGTCGAACACTACGCCGCCACCGGCCGCATTCACTATGTGCACTTCCGCAACGTGCGCGGCACGGTGCCGAACTACGACGAAGTTTTCGTCGACGACGGTGACGTGGACATGATGAAGGTGATCAAAATCCTGCACAAGCATGATTTTCAGGGTGTGCTGATTCCCGACCATACGCCGCAGATGGCGTGCGCGGCGCCGTGGCACGCGGGCAAGGCGTATGCGCTGGGTTACATGAAGGCGGCGATTCGGGCGCTGACCGCCGAGATTTGATCGGCGGTCGGTCGGCCGTATGTCATCCGTCATCCGTCGTCCGCCGTCGGTCGTCCGCCGTCGGCGGTCGGTGGGGACGCATCCGCCGCCGTCCATCGTTTACACTTGCCGCTCATGACCACCGACACGCTCTTTGCGCGTATTGTGCGCGGGGAAATTCCGGCGCAGATCGTGTATCAGGATGATGAAGTTACGGCATTTCGGGATATCCACCCGGCTGCGCCGGTGCATGTGCTGATCGTGCCGAACCGGGTGATTCCGACATTGAACGACGCCTCCGCTGAAGACGAGGTGTTGCTGGGCAAGCTCTTTCTCACGGCGCAGCGGCTCGCTCGTGAACTGGGCATCGACCAATCTGGTTACCGTGTGGTCATGAACACCAACGCCGACGCTGGGCAGAGCGTTGCGCATATTCATCTGCACTTGCTGGGGGGGCGCAGACTGACATGGCCGCCTGGCTGAGCGCGGATCAGTAATCCGCTACATATACGCACATGAAATTTCTGATCACAGGGGGAGCGGGATTTCTCGGCTCAGCGCTGGCGAATCGGCTCGTTGAAGGCGGTCATGTTGTCCGTGTGCTCGATGACGAAAGTGCGGGAGAGCGTGCACGGCTGAATTCGTCCGTGCTCTTCACGCGCGGCGACGTCAACGACGTGCCCAAGCTCTGGACTCTGTTGCAGGGCGTCGACTGTGCTTATCACCTCGCCGCGCGCGTTAGCGTTTCTGAGTCAGTGTTGTATCCGCGCGATTACAACGCCACCAACGTCGGCGGCACAGTGTCGCTGATTCAGGCGGTGCGCGACGCCGGCGTGCGGCGTTTGGTGTTCGCGTCATCCGGCGCAGTATATGGGGAGCAGAACAGCGACTCCGTCGACGAGCTGGCTACGCCGCATCCGGCGTCGCCTTATGCCGTCAGCAAACTCGCTGCTGAGTACTACGTAAACACAATTGGTGCGCTGTGGGGAATTGATACCGTTATTTTGCGCATTTTCAATGCGTATGGACCTGGACAGTCGCTGCGCCCATCGCATCCGCCGGTGGTGCCTGCGCTGTTGCGCCAGGCACTTGGTGGCGGTTCGATCATTGTGCACGGCGACGGCCGCCAGCGCCGCGATTTTGTCTACGTCGACGACGTCGTGCGTGCGCTTATCGCCGCCTCTACTGCGCCGAACGTCAACCGCCTCACCATCAACATCGGCAGCGGCGTGCCGACGAGCATCAATGACCTTGTCGCGACGGTCGGCCGTGTGCTTGCGCGTGAGCTGACGCCATTGCGCGTCACTGCCGAAAGTGGAGGCGTGTCACATCTGTGCGCCGATCTCGAGCGCGCGCGTGAACGATTGGGCTTCGCTCCGCAAATTCCCCTCGAAGAGGGGATTCGGCGTACGATTGCGGCTGGCGCCAACTAAATCATCTTTTCGGTAACTACTCAGGCCAGCCATTTTTCCAACGCGAAACACACGATTCTCCCCCCCGAAGGGGGGGAGAATCGTGTGTTTCGCGGGAAATACTGATTTGGGCATGAGTAGTTACTCTTTTCGCAAGTTCAGGTTGGTGCACCTGGCACAGTGATCGAACTTAATGTCCTCACCAAACGCTTTGGCGATCTGTGCGCCGTCGACGGCATCAGCCTGTCGATCGATGTCGGCTCGGTCGTCGGCATTGTCGGCCCGCGTGGTTCCGGCAAGAGCACGCTGCTGCGCCTCGTCGCCGGCCTTGTGCCGCCTTCCTCCGGCGACGCCATCGTTTTCGGCGCATCCGTCGTCGCTGATTCAGCCGCGGTGACAGCGCGCGTTGGTTACGTGGCCGAAGGGAACGCGATCGAGGCCGGCCTGAGCTGCGACGAATATCTGCGCTTCTACGCTGGATGCTTCGGCGTACCCGCCGCTGATCGTGCGCAGCTTGCGGCCGATCTGCTTGAGCTGGTCGATTTGCAGCGTCATCGTGACGATGACGCGTCCGCACTCTCGTTTGGCATGCGGAGGCGGTTGTGCATGGCGCGTGCGCTGGTGAACAATCCTTCTGTGCTCTTATTTGACGATCCGCTGCGCGGCCTTGATCCGCGTGCGCGCGTCGAATTTCGCGCGCTGCTCGCCGATTTGAGCGCTGCCGGCCGCATCGTGCTGCTGACGGCTTCGCACGCCGTCGATGTGGCTGACCTGGCTGCATCGATCATTGAGCTGCGGGAAGGGCGCATCCACGCTGTGCAGAACGCCGCGGACTGCGACATGACGCGCACGTTTACGCTTCGATTTTTGGGCGACCGGGAAGTCGCTTTGCAGCTCGTGCGCGCCGTTCGCGGCGTCGTTGCCGCACAGTGCATGGAGGACACGGATCCGCCGAACCCGCTTAAAGAAATGCGAATTTGTTTTAATGCCGGATATTCGGATGCCGGTATCTTGCTGCGTTCGCTGATGCACAGCGCAGTCCAGGTGATGACTTTTAGTGTAACTACTTAGGCCCAAATCAGTATTTCCCGCGAAACACACTATTCTCTCTCCCGAAGGGCGAGAGAATAGTGTGTTTCGCGTTGGAAAAATGGCTGACCTGAGTAGTTACCTTTTAGTGAATAACCGTAATCAACATAATTTGTGACCTTGCCCGCCGTTCTTTTGAATCGCACTGAATTGCTGAAAGTGTGTACTTCTTTTGCAGATGTCTGCGCATTTTTTTTGAACTTGAATCGCTTTAGCACTTTAGCAAAGGACACGGTATGAAATTTGACATGATTTTTCCGTCTCTGCTCCGACGAGAGATGTCTCTGTTGATGCGGGGTCGTGCGGCGCCCTTCCTGTTTATTGGTGTGTTGTCGGTGATGGCTGTCGTTGCTTTTCTGCTGTATGCCTACGGCGCTTCCAGTTTGCTGCAACGCGCCGGCATGTCTGGCGGCGGTGGGGAGGCGCTGTTCTATTTTTTGATCACCGTGCATGTGGTGGTTTGCGCCTGTTTCATCCCGCTGTATACGGCGCGTCGCGCGTGTGACGAGTATTTGTGCGGTGTGTTCCTGCTGTTGAAATCGGCGTTGCTCACCGAGCGCGCCATCGTGCTGACAAAATTCGCCGTTGCGGTGGCGTTCGGGCTGTTGTTTATTTTTGTATGTGCGCCGTATTACGTCATGGTGTTGTTGCTGGGTGGGGTTGAAGTTTTTGAAATTGCGGCGGGGCTGAGCATTGTGACGGCGGTGCTGATGCTGGGGACGGCGGCGGCGCTATATGTCGCTTGCCGGGCCGAGTCCGTGAAGCAGGCGACGATCCTTGTCGGCGCACTTTCTGCGGCGCTGCTGCTCGGCATGCCGCTGCTCGTATGGCTTGGTTCGGTCGGTGTCCGCCAGTTGTTCGGTGCGTCTGTGCGCGCGAGCGGGCCGGGGCTGTTGTCTGGTCTGGTTGAAGTCGTGCTTGGTCTGCTGTTGTGTCTGAGCCCGTACACCGCCGTTACTGGCGGCCGCGAGTACTACCTTGCAGCGGGCGACCCGTGGCGTTTTCGGCAGCCGATTTTCAACGCCATTTCTGGCGTGATGTTGCCGGCTCCACATCTCACGTTGTCGCTTGTATATGTGTTGCTGGCACTGCTGCTTCTGCGATCGACGACGCGTTTTCTCGCCTTCGGGCGTTTTGAGAAGTGAAAGCGCATCTTTCGCTTGAAAAGAAAAATGTCGCGCAAGGCGTTTTATACGGTCAGGAAATCCTCGAGCTGCGCCAGTGCTTGTGCAAAATTGGGACGACCGAAGCCGATGCGGAAGTGTGGCTGCGGGTAGCCGAAGGCGCTCGCAGGCAGCAGAAGCGTATTGTGCGTACGCAGCAGTGCTGCAGAAAATTCGTCGGCGTCGCTGTGCCGCAGGCGTGGGAATGCGATGCTTCCGGCTGCAGGCGGGATGTATTCAAAGTGTTCGGTGTGGGTGGCGAAGAATTGTGTGGCGAGTGCCAGGTTCACATCGATGATGGCGCGGCTGCGCGCGACCACGGCGTCGCCGGCGCGCAGTGCGATCGTGGCGAGAATTTCGCTCGGTGCGCTGCTGCAGATCGTGGTGTAGTCCTTGTAAATCAGGAATTGCTCGCGCAGATGCGCGTCCTGTGTCGCGGACCAGCCGATGCGCGCGCCGGCCATGGCGTACGTCTTCGACATTGCTCCGATCGACAGTGCGCGAGGACTGATGTCTGCTGCTGCCTGCAGTTGATCCGCCACCACAATTTCCAGGCCGCGGTACACCTCGTCGGAGATCCAGCGCAAGCCGTGTGTTTCAACCAGCTGTGCGATCGCGCGCCATTCATTGTGCGTCGGCAGCGCCCCCGTCGGGTTGTGTGGGAATGACGTCAGCAGCACGCGCGTGTTCGGCCGCACGGCGGCGCGCAGCTCATCGAGATCGATCATCCAGCGCCCGTTGCGCGGGTGCAATGGCAGCAGCGTCACATGTGCGCCGATGCTGCGCGCGATTTCGTAGTGCGACTGGTAGCCTGGCCACGTCACAATCATGTGGTCGCCTGGGCGTAGGAGCAGGCGCATGGCGATGTAGATCGGTTCTTCGCCGCTGTTGGTGACGATCACGTCGTCGTCGTGCAGCGTTGTATAAAGCGATGCAATGGCGTGGCGCAGCAGTGGATGGCCAGGTGATTCGGTGTAGCCGAGTGTGAGTGATTCCCAGCGTTCGCGCATGTCGTCGTCGGCCAGTGTCAGCAGCTCGCGCAGGGTCAGGCCTTCGATATCCGACGAACACAGCAGAAATTGGGTGACGAATTCGTGGCGTGCGAAATAGCGTTCGAGTTCGAAGGGGGCGATGGGCGATTGCGGCGGTGTCATACGGATTCTTCGGCGCGCTCAGCGGCGTACATGCGCACGATGCGTGGCATGTGATAACTCACGTGAGCGGCGCTGTCATCGATCAGGACGAGCGATTTTTTCACCAGCTGCGTGAGCAGATCGAGCACATCTGCGCCACCAACGGTAGCGCCCTCGGCGAAGTGCCGCACCACGGCGTCCATATCAAATTCCTGCTCGCAGGCGGAGAGGGCGCGGAAGAGCGTGCGCTCGGCGGGGGGGAGCAGGTTATAGCTCCAGTCGATCAGCGCGCGCATGGACTGGTGGCGCGGGTGTGCGAGGCGGCTGCCGCCCGCCAGCAGTCGGAAAGGATCGTCCAGCATAGCCACGATTTCCTGCAGCGACAGCACTTGCAGCCGTGCTGCGGCCAGTTCAATGGCCAGTGGGACGCCTTCGAGCACGTCGCAGACGCGATTCAGCAGCGGTATCGATTCAGCGGTTGGTTCGAAATCTGGGCGCATGGCGCGCGCGCGCTGCAGGAAGATGAGCTGCGTTTCTTCGCACGACATCGGCGGCAGGTGCCACACGGTCTCTCCGGGCACGTTCATTACTTCGCGGCTGGTGACGATGATGTTCAGATTCGGGCATGCCTGCAGCAGAGAAACGGCGAGCTGCGTGCAGCGGCCGATGACGTGCTCGCAGTTGTCGAGCACGAGCAGCGCTTTGCGATTGCGCAGATACGATTTGAGGCCTTCGAGCAGATCGCTGCTGGCGAGATTCATCGTCGCCGCCACGCTGGTGATGACCTGATCGGCAGTGGTGACGTTGGCGAAGGAGACGATCCAGACTCCGTCGCTGTATTGCGAAAGCATTTCGGCGGCGACCTGCGCGGCCAGCCGCGATTTTCCGATGCCGCCCATGCCTGTGATGGTGAGCAGCCGCGTCGTGCGCAGCAGGCGCTTGACTTCGGCCATTTCGTCCTCACGGCCGACGAACGCCGTCAGTTGTTCGCGCAGATTGGTGGGCGGCGCTTCCGAAAGGATGTCTGACTGCGTGGCCTGCATGCTGCCTTTGCGCGCTGCCGTCGCCAGTGCGACGAGTTGTTCAGCAGCGCCGGGATCATCTTTGAGGTCCAGCGCCTCGAGGAAGCGGCCGGTAACTGCGGCAACGTCGGGTCGGCGCTGATTGGCTTCCAAGCGGGCGATGTGTGCTTCGGAGTAGCCGACCGCAATGCCCAGCTCGCGCTGTGTAATGCGTGCGCGTCGGCGCAGATGCCGCAGCATCGTACCAAACGACGTGAACTCGGAAGTGGTTTCGGCCATGGGATAAGGTGAATTCTACTTCTCAGATATGCACCATGATGTTGTTTTGCAAAAACTTGCCAAACTTGTCAAATTGTTGCTGTGGGCCGGGTAAGTTGATTGACAAGAAACATCATCTTCTCTTCATCCCGTGGGTGTAGAAATAAAACTATCGAAGTCGCGATTCAGTGGTTCTGAAAAGCGACGTCGAGAAAGAGTTAGGACAAAACGAGTGCACGCAAAATGGGGCTGTGCGTCTCGCTGAGTCAACTGTAACCTCCTGGAGAATCATCCGCGGCTGGGGCGCTGCGGATGATTCGTTTTTCCGCGTAACTACTCAGGCGCTAAGTGAGTCGCCAAAAGTTCTGGCGGCAGATTCGCCTCCCCCGCTTTGCAGGGGAGGCGAATCTGCCGGACAAAACTTATGGACAGGAACTTATAGATTTCCGGAATAAACAAGGCTCAAACGCGGAGGGCCTTGGCAAAGGATGCCAGAGCATCAAAGTTTATGTTGCGCAGCAAGGCACACGCGAAACGCTCGGTGC
>CANJQH010000063.1 GCA_947476335.1 Anaerolineae bacterium
GCCTTCAGCACAAACCCTGGCTGAATCGAAGTACGCCCTTTCAAGGCTGAAAAAGCGCCAAAGGCGCGACGCAGTCCTAGCCCAGACCATCGGTCTGGGATGCACAACCGCACCCGTGGGAAATTGCTGCGTCGCAATGTGGGCGCAATGTGAGCGCAATGTGGGCGCAATGTGGGTTGTAGGCAAGGTTCGCACAGGGTAGACGCTCACAAGTTTTGCTTGGACGAACTACTAGCCCAGACCCTCGGTCTGGGTGGTCTGGGTTGCTGCGTGCATCCGTCTGATCCTGATCCAGGCTTGACCCGAGCAGTTACAAAAAAAGCCCGCGGCGCGGATGCGCTGCGGGCGATGCGTCAATAAGACGAAACGACGAAACGACGAAACGACGAAAAAGACGCGACGTTTACGCTGCGGCCTGAACGACTGCGCCGAAGGCGGCGTTGTCGCGCGCGGCAATATCCGCAAGGATCTTGCGATCCAGCGCGATGCCGGCGGCCTTGAGCGAATATATCAGCTTGCTGTATGTCGTGCCGTGCATGCGCGCGGCAGCGTTGATGCGCTGAATCCAGAGCGCATGCAGCTCACGGCGATGATTGCGGCGATCTTCGGTCGAATAAGCCAGCGCATGCAAACGCGCTTCGTGCGCCTTGCGAATGTGCTTGTGGCGAGCGCCGAACTGACCCTTCGTCACCGCAAGGATACGGTTGTGGCGCCTGCGCGCCTTGACTCCACCTTTGACTCTTGTCATGATTAGTGTATTGAACCCCGGTGATACCCCTTGAAAAGGCACCACCCGAGGGTTATTTTATCGAATCTACTTTTTCGACATGTAGGGCGCCAGCCGCTTGATGCGGCGTACGATGTTGTCGCCCTGCACTTCGCTCATTTCCATGAACAGCGCCTTGACGCGTCCCGGCTTCTTGCGGCGGAAGTGGCTCTTTCCCTGATGCGTGCGCATCACTTTGCCACTGCCCGTCACTTTGAATCGCTTCGAAGTTGCTTTATGTGTTTTCAGCTTCGGCATGATTACTTTATCCTCACGTCTGTGCGAAATAATTCGTATTCCGCGGCTGCGACGCTTAGGGCAGACCGAATTGTTCGTCGGCCCGCTTCTGCGCCAGCTTTCCGCGGCTGATCTGCTTGCGTTCACGGGCTTTGACTTCCGGCGCCGGCGCATACTGCGGAGCAGGCTGCATGCCGTCGTCTTCTTCCTCGTCCTCGTGAGCTTCGGCCTCTTCGGCCTCTTCATCGTAGCCGGCAACCTTGTCGGCTTCTCGTTCTTCCGAGATACGCTGCTGCGTCGCCCTCAGGTGCGTGTTGGCCAGCGTCTGCTGGGTTGGCGCCAGAATCAGCAGCATCGTGCGGCCTTCGATATTTGGCATCGTCTCGACATATGCCAAGTCGTCGGTCGCATCGACAACTTTCTCCAGCATGCCGCGCGCAACATGCAGGTGCGCCATTTCGCGCCCCTTGAAGCGAAGCGTCACCTTCACCTTGTTGCCCGACTCAAGAAATCGGCGCGCTGCGCGAATTTTGAAGCCCAGATGATGTTCGGTCGTCTTCGGGCGCAACTGCACGCCCTTGATGTCGAACTGCTTCTGGCTCTTCTTCGCCGCCCGATCCTTCTTCTCTTTCTCGTACATGAACTTACCGTAGTCCATGATGCGACAGACGGGCGGGTTCGCTGTCGGCGCAACCTCGATCAGATCCATATGCAGATTACGCGCAAGATCAAGCGCGTCGCGCGTGTCGATAACGCCCTTGTTTTCGCCATCAGCCATGATGACGCGAACAGTGGCCACGCGAATCTGATTATTGATCCGAAATTCGGGTTGATTGTGATGACTGTGATGCGGTCGTGGGTACGCGATTCTGACTTCCTCCTCCGCTTGCGGCGGATCTCTTAATTCAGCGCCAAAATACGGTCGGTTATTATATAGCTGTTTGTAGTTTTGCGCATCGACTCTGCGCACGTCTTCCGAATCCCGCAAAATCACGTGATGTACGGGTCAGGCAGGCGTTCGCGCGAGCAGGTGCTATTCTCGCATCTACTCCGACACACCATGACCAGAATTCCCTTCGGCGGACGCATGCTGATCCTCGGCTGCGGTTCGGTTTCACGTTGTCTGCAGCCGCTTGTGCTGCGACATTTCGACATGGATTTCACCCGGCTGACGGTGATGGACTTCGAAGACCTGCGGCACATGATCCCCGATACGCTGGCTGCCGGCGCTTCATATGTGCAGGACTACGTCACAATTGGCAACTATGCTCAGCTGTTGAGCAAGTATCTCGGCTCCGGCGACATCCTTGTGGATGTGGCGTGGAACGTCGAAACACTCGCGCTCATGCGCTGGTGCCATGACAACGACGTCAATTACATCAACACCTCGGTCGAACTGTGGGATCCCTATTCAGGCGCAACCGACCAGCATCCGATCGACCGCACGCTCTATGTGCGGCAGATGGCGTTGCGCAAGCAGGCAGCGAAGTGGACCGGCGACTGGTCGACGTTCATCATCGAGCATGGCGCAAATCCGGGGCTGGTGAGCCACTGGGTGAAGGTCGGGCTGGAAGACATCGCAAACGCCATTCTGCGGCGCCGCACCAGCCGCGAGCGCGAGGACATGCTGGAGAAGCTGCTCGATGAAGGCGACTACCCGCGCCTGGCGATGACGGCGGGCATCAAGGTGATTCACGTCTCCGAGCGCGACACGCAAATCAGCAGCCGGCCGAAGGAAGTGGGCGAATTCGTCAACACATGGTCGGTGGAAGGCCTCCGCGAGGAAGGCATCGCACCAGCGGAGATGGGCTGGGGCACGCATGAGCGGCGGCTGCCGCGCGGCGCACAAAAGCACAGCTACGGCCCAGGCAATCAGATCTGCCTGTCGCAGATGGGGATGAACACGCTCGTGCGCTCATGGGTGCCCGGCGGCGACATCTTCGGCATGGTGATTCGCCACGGCGAAGCGTTCACAATCTCGGATTACCTGACGGTGCTGCGCGACGGCGAGCCGGTCTACCGGCCAACGGTCCATTACGCGTATCTGCCGACCGACGCGGCCATTGCGTCGCTGCTCGAGTTCAAAATGAGCGGCTACGCGCTGCAACCGAAGATCCGCATCATGAACGACGAGATCATCAGCGGCCGCGACGAACTCGGCGTGCTGCTGCTCGGGCACGACCTGAACGGCTGGTGGGTGGGTTCGCAGCTGGACATTCACGAGGCGCGCCGCCTGGTACCGCATCAAAGTGCGACCACGGTGCAGGTGGCAGCCTCGCTGCTCGGCGCACTGTCGTGGATGATTCGCAATCCGCGCAAGGGCCTGTGCGTGCCAGACGACCTGCCGCATCGCGAAGTGCTCGCCGTGGCGGCGCCGTACCTCGGCCCCACCCCATCGATGCACACCGACTGGACGCCGCTCAAGAACTGGAACGACATGTACGAGCGCTACGGCAAACCGCGGCCGCACGATTCGGACGTGTGGCAGTTCGATACATTCCTGGTGGAATAAAGACGACGGACGACGGACGACGGACGACAAACGTCCGTCGTCCGTCGTTGGTCGTCCGTCTACAACCACGGCGGGCGCACGACTTCGCCGAGGCGCACGTCCTCATGTTCGCACAGCGTGCGGACGGCGCGCGCCAGCGCGGGGTGGCACTGCGTCTGCGCCAGTGCGAGCACGTCCAGGGCGAAGTCGAATTCACCCAGCTCGCGCAGCACTTCTGCGCACATGATCTGCTCGATGTGGCCCCGACGGCTGAGCACCTCCGCGAGGAGTTCCATGTTTGCCCGGCATTCGTCACTGATCTGCGCCGCCTGGCGCAGGCGAATGCGTTGCACGGACATGACGACGTCGCGCGTGCGCACAGCATCGTTGTGACGACGCCACGCCAGCATCCGCAGCAGCATTTCGCCGACTGGCTCGATAGCCATGCCTTCGCGCAAAGCGGCGTAGTAATGCTCTTCCCCCACCTCAAGCATGGCCGGCGCAGCGTACCAGTCCGGCTCGCCATTCACACGCTTCGGATGCTCCCACGACTCATAAATGCGCACCATGCGCGCTTCGTATATCCACGAAAGTCGCTCGCAGTTCCGACAGCACATCAGCGCGCGTATCGGCGTGATGAACGGCCCAGTCACCAGCGCATCGGTCCATATGCTCAATCGAAAACCGCTTTCCCGTGACAGGGTGCGGTACTGCGTCAGAGCCCCACAATGTCGACATGCAATTACATGATTCGATCCTGGAATCACCTTCGCCTCCTTTTATGCCTACACGTTATGCTGGGTGCATTCGCCAAAAGGGGCGATTGGGGCATCCGCCATCGCGTACGGCCCATCGTCGGTAAATCCCTCGAAACGCGCTATCTCCCTCCCCCTTCGGGTAAGGGAGATAGCGCGTTTCGAGGATTCCAATCAGTGCCGATCGCCGGCGGTCGAAAGTTTGCCCCTTTTGGCGAATGCATTCCGTTATGCTTACACGAGCTTGGTAGAGAGTAGAGAGTCGGAGTAGAGTGGCGCCGGGCCTGCTCACTCTCTACTCTGACTCTCTACTCTCTACTTTCCACGGGGCAGGAATCGTAACGCGTTCAGGCTACGAAGAAATGTAGATCTGGGGCTGAAGTGCACCTGCAGCATTTTTTGAGTCCCACAGGAGCGCACTTCAATTCAGCCAGAGCTTGCTCTGATGCGGCATCCGACGCGGGGGAGGCGGCGAGCCAGACGATGGCGTAGAGCACCCAACTGGTGCAGATCGCGTGCGGCGGTCGATGCGATCTGACAGGTGCCCGAGGGGAGACGCGGATACAGCCCAGACGAAATTAAAGCCAAGGATTATCCGCAGGGTGACGAAGGGATTCATCAAACACCCGATTCCCCCGCCTACGCGCGTATAATCGCCAACGTGTTCGGGGGAATCGTCGTTATTCGCAGCATTAGTTTGGGTCGCGGCTTGATTACGCCGCCGACCCCTGCCCTGTTGCGGAACGGCTGACCCGGCACATTTTTATTCGTAAACCTCTGTGCAATTGCAAACGCCTTCCCCACCGGGAAGGCGTTTTTTGTTTTTCACCATGAGCATGACCTACCTATACGACACCACACTCCGCGACGGCACACAGGGCGAGGGCGTGAACTTCTCCGTCGACGACAAATTACGCATCGTGCAGCGACTGGACGACTTCGGCATGCACTACATCGAGGGTGGCTGGCCCGGTTCAAACCCAAAAGACGCCGAGTTTTTCCAGCGCGCCGCGGGACTGCACATGAAGCACGCGCGCATCAGTGCATTCGGCAGCACACGCCGCGCCAACAGTCGCGTCGAGGACGACGCACAGATTCGCATGCTGCTCGACGCACGCACGCCGGTCGTCACGATGGTCGCCAAGACCAGCCGACTGCACGTAACGCATGTGCTGGAGACCGACCTCGAGGAGAACCTCGACATGATCGCCGACAGCGTGGCATATTTCAAAAAGAAGGGCCGCGAGATCATGCACGACGCCGAGCATTTCTTCGACGGCTACAAACTTGACAGGGAGTACGCCCTCGCCACGCTGCGCGCCGCGCACGATGCCGGCGCCGACTGGCTGGTGCTCTGCGACACCAATGGCGGCACGATGCCCTGGGAAGTCGCAGAAATCGTGCGCGCCACCGTCGCCGAACTCGGCACAGACGCCGGGATGCGCTTCGGCATTCACACGCACAATGATTCAGGGCTGGCCGTCGCCAACGCGCTCGAAGCAATCCGCACCGGCTGCACGCAGATTCAGGCGACGATCAACGGCTACGGCGAACGCGTCGGCAACTGCAACATGATCGAGAGCATCGCCAACCTGCGTCTGAAGCTCAGCGACGACTGTGTGAACGACCAGCAGCTGCGCGGGCTGAGCGATCTTTCGCACTACGTCGCTGAAATGGCCAACCTGGCGCCGAACATCCGCGCTCCGTACGTCGGCCAGGCAGCCTTCGCCCACAAGGGCGGCATTCACGTCGCAGCAATCCTGAAACTCGAGGAGAGCTACCAACACATCGACCCGGCGCGCGTCGGCAATCAGAAGCGCGTGCTCGTCAGCGAGCTCAGCGGCCGCGGCAACATTGCGTGGAAGGCGCGCGAGTTCGGGCTGGACCCGGATAAGGACGAAGTCAAGCATGTGCTGGCGCAGATCAAGGAGATGGAAAACCAAGGCTTTTTCTTCGAAGGCGCCGACGCCAGCGTCGAACTGATGCTGCGCCGCACACAGCCGAGCTACACGCTGCCGTTCGAACTGCTGGATTTCATGGTCCTCGTCGAGAACCGTCAGGGTCGTGGGCTGCTGGCCGAGGCAAACGTGAAGGTGAAGGTGCACGGCGAAATTTCGCACACCGCCGCCGAGGGCGACGGCCCAGTCAACGCGCTCGACCGAGCGCTGCGCAAGGCACTGCTGCCGCATTATCCGCAGCTGGCGGCCGTGCGCCTGACCGACTACAAAGTGCGCATCCTCGACGGCAACCACGCCACCGCCGCCGCTACGCGCGTTACGATTGACTCCCGCGACGACCACCGCACCTGGACGACTGTCGGCGCATCGACGAACATCGTCGACGCGAGCTGGCGCGCGCTGGCGGATTCGCTGGAATACGCGATGCTGTGAAGAGGACGGCCGACCGCCGACCGCCAACCGCCGACGGTCGACGAGGGACGGCAATCAGCGGTCGTCCGTCGTCTCTTCAGTGTTCCACAACCCAGCGCCGAAAAGCGGGCCGCAGCGACAGCATAACCAGTGCCAGCACGAGCATGGCTGCGCCGTTCATGCGAATAGCGACCATCGGCCCGAAGGCGTTGCCGGTCCAGCCGACGACAAGTGCGCCAATCGGCTGGGCGCCGAAGGAGATCATCTGCGAGACGCTCAGCAGGCGCGCGCGCATGTGCGATGGGGCGAGCATCTGTGTGAGTGCGTTGACGCTGGCGAGCACAACCGGGATGCTGACGCTGTACAAGCCGACGCCGATAATCACCAGCGGCGCGGTCGTCGCCAGCGAAGTAGCGATCAGCCAGAAGCCGGACCACAGGATTGCCAAGAGCAGCGCGAAGCCGGCGCGAGCGACCTTCTGCACCTGCGGCGCCACAAGCAGCGCACCGACGAGGGCGCCGCCGCCGGATGCGGCGAGCAGAAAGCCCATCAGCTGCGGCCCGCCCTTCAGCACTTCATCTGCGATAGGTGCGCTCAGCGAAAGGCTGGGGAACACGAAGAGCGTCACCAGCAGACCGCACAACAGCAGATCGACGATGCGCGGAGCGGCGCGCAGGTAGCGCAGCGCCTCGACGAAATCGCCGAGGGCGGTGCCGCCGGGCGGGCGGCGCACCTGTTGCGAGCGCACCAGCAGCAGGCTGACGATCACCGCGACGAAGCTCAGGCCGTTCAGGCCGAAGGCGAGGCCGGCGCCGACGGCGGCCACCACCCAGCCGGCGAGCGCCGGGCCAATGAGCCTGCCGATTTCGATCATCGTGACGTTGAATGCCATGGCCTTGCGAATTTCACCCATGCCAGACAAGTCACCGATAAAAGCCGATTGCGCGGGGAAATTGAAAGACGCTGAGATGCCGAGCAGCGCAGCGAGCAGCACCACAGGCCAGATTTCGCGCACGCCGAGGAAGACCAGCGCCGACAGCACGAAGGCAAGCAGCATTTCGGCGATCTGCGTGACGAGCAACAGTTTGCGCCGATCGACTCGGTCGGCGATAGAGCCGGTGAACGGGCCGAGCAAAAGCAGCGGCATGAAGGCCATGGCGCCGACGACGCCGATCCAGCGCGAGTCGTGCGTGATTTCCCAGACGTACCACTGCTGGGCCACCTGTTGCATGAAAGTGCCGATCAGCGAGACGGCCTGGCCGGCGATGTACGTGCGGTAGTTGCGATCGCGCAGAGGCGAAAACGATTCAAATAGAGCTTTCAACATGAAATCAATCGCCACTCGCACCGAGTGCGCGATGGCATTGCTCGCAAACCTGTACGGTGTACTGCCGCTGCAGAAATTTCAACTGCGGCTGACCGTCGGTGTTGTGGCCGGTATGACAAGAGATGCAGCCGGCGGAAGCGACGCCCTGCGACGCCGCCTGCTGCTGCCAACGCGGCAGGAAGCGGTGGAAATGTCCGTTGAACGAGCGGTCATTGAGGACTTCACTGTGGCATTTCAAACAGTGCTCATCCGTGAGCGGATTTTGCGTAATAGCGGGCTGATGCGCAGTGCCGACGACCCAGTGCAGCGCGTCGGTCGCGCCGAGCGTCATGGCGCCAAGACGACCTGTCACGCCCTGACCGGAGTGGCAGTCGATGCAGCGCACGGCATCGGGCACAGCGGCGTGCGCCGAGGCCAGATCCACCGCTTTGCCAACTCGGGCATCGGCGGCGCGGTCGACGAAAGTCATTTCCGGCTGTGTGTGGCAGGAGGCGCAGTTGGCGTCGGTTTCCTCAAATTTGGCGGCGGCAAAAGCGCCACCGACGGCGATGAACAACGCGGCGACGCCGACGATGAGCGGCAGCAGCCAGCGCCGCGGCGCTGACGCAACAGGCACAGCAACCTTGGAACTGGCACCGAAATTGTTGCGGCGAGAGGTAGGCATGATTTTTGGTAACGACTCAACTTCAGGTCAGTATTTTACTTTCCACAACGACGCAAGCTGATCTATTGATCTATTTCATCGCGAAACATGCTATTGCTCCTCTCATGGGTAAGGCGGGTAAGGCGAAGGCGGGTAAGGCGGGTAAGGAGAAATAAGAAATAAAGAGCGATAGCGTGTTTCGCAGGAATATCAACCAAGGCCTGAACAGTTGCTTTTTTCCAAGCAACAGAGTACCCCTCCCCAATTTTTGAAGAGTGGCGGCTGTTGCACGGTTAAAAGTGATCAGGCCTGAACAGCAAACGCGACTTGCTATCTTGTACTACGCATTACCTTACCTTGGACTGGTCGACTGGTCCTCTTCCACGTGAAATGATTCGCAGACTGCGCCCCAAACGCCGGATGCAACAGAGAGAAGCGCTGCAATTCATTAGATTTAGGTAACTACTCAGGCCAGCCATTTTTCCAACGCGAAACACACTATTCTCTCCCCCTTCGGGGGGGGGGGGAGAATAGTGTGTTTCGCGGAAAATACTGATTTGGGCCTGAGTAGTTACAGATTTAGAAAGATGACAAGGCAAAGCAGCAAGTCGCGTTTGTCATGCTGTTTTTACAGCGGCAGCCGATTGGCGGTGGCGCCGAAGATCGGCAGCAGCGCCACGCGTCCGCGCACAGCGTTCAGCAGGCCGCCCACCCAGACGACGACGGTGAAGATCAAGACGGCGATTACCAGCGAAAAGAGCGCATTCGCGATGAGAAAGCCGTATGGAATCAACAGGCTCACAACGAAGCTCACCAGCGCCCAGCCCAGGCCGACAACGAGCAGAAAGCCGATCAGCCCGACCGATTGACGCAGATGAAAGCGGGTGAACGCATTGCCGCGCCCGAGCAGCGGCGCGAGCAGCCAGCCGAGCAACGGCACATAGGCGATGGCAGCGACGATTCGTGCATTAGTACTCATATTCATCCTTCACGGCAACGACACAGGCTCGAGTCGAAATTTTCCACAAAATATGCTGCTTCTCCGTCGAAGAACGGAGAAATAGCATATTTTGCGCCTGGAAATTGACTAGCCGGAGTAGTTCCCTTTTTTATTTAGCCAGCAATGCCATGCAACTGCAGTTCCTCAGCGAAATGGCAGCTTACGAAATGGCCAGGCCGTACTTCGCGCAATTCCGGTATACGCTGACTGCATTCCGGCCGCGCGTACGCGCAGCGCGTGTGAAAGACGCAGCCAGAAGGCGGGCGCGCCGGGCTGGGCACTTCGCCCTGCAGCTTGATGCGCGCAACGACGATGTCCGGGCTCGCCGGCGGAATCGACGACAGCAGCGCCTCCGTGTACGGATGCTGCGGGTCATTCAGCAACACTTCGGTGTCGGCCATCTCCACGATGCGGCCGACGTACATCACCGCAATGCGATCCGAAATATGCTCGACCACAGACAGATCATGCGCGACGAAGATCAACGTCAGCCCAAGTTTTTGCTGCAGCTCCTGCAGCAGGTTCAGCACCTGCGCCTGCACAGACACATCCAGCGCAGAAACTGGCTCATCAGCCACGATCAAGCGCGGGTTCAGCGACAGCGTGCGCGCCAAACCGATGCGCTGGCGCTGGCCGCCCGAGAACTCATGCGGATAGCGGCGCATGTAGGCAGGGTCGAGGCCGACCGAGCGCATCAGTTCCGCCACACGATCTTCGGCTTCCTTGCCTTTCGCCACGCCGTGAATCTCCAGCGGCTCGGCGATCAATTCGCCGACGGTCAGCCGCGGGTTCAGCGAGCTGAACGGGTCCTGAAAGATCATGCGCATTTCCTTGCGCAGCGGTTTCATGTCGTGCTGGCTGATCTTGGCGATATCAACCCAGTCGCCCGCCTTACTGCGAAAGCGAATTTCGCCGGAGGTCGGATCGTAAAGGCGCAGCAGCGTGCGGCCGACGGTGGTTTTGCCACAGCCGCTCTCGCCGACGAGGCCGAGTACTTCTTTTTCGCGCAGCTTGAAGCTGACGCCGTCTACGGCTTTTACCTGCCCGACGACGCGCTGCAGAAAGCCCTGGCGAATCGGGAAGTACATTTTGAGGTCAGTGACCTCGAGCAGGGTATTCGGATCTTGGTCGTTCATGCTACGGTTTGATCTCCTCCGTCGACTCGTACATCATGATGTCGGGATCGTTCCATCCCTTCTGCTGCGCCAGCGCCTGAAAGGCGCGGCGATATATCAAGCGCACGCTGACCTGCAGTGAACCGCGATGCGATTCCGGCAGCGCGAACACATATTCCGATCGATTCGCCTGAAATGGGAAAAGGCGCGTATCTTCGAGCACCGTAGTCGCCCGCCAGAACGCAGACGCAGGTGCCTCGCCGGTCCAATTGTCCTTCAGGATGCGCGCGAATGCACGCCCTGGTTTCCCCGCCTGGTCGCCGGTCCACTCCGGCAACGACGGTCCGTCACGCAGCACAAGCAGCTCACCGGCGGCGTCGCGCACTTCGACCACCAGCATGACAGAGCGCATCGGCGCGTCGGTCGGCACGGCGTGACCGGTGCGGTCGTTCATCACATCGACCCGCACGCGCAGCGCAGTGCCGTCCAGTGCGGCGGTGGGCGTGACGCTGACGGCGCTCCACATGAACGCCGCGCTCGTCGATGGGCCAAGCATGGTGTGATCGTGATAAGTGACGTAATCGCGCGCGATACCGCCACGATCGGGTGGCACGCTGTACAGCGTATCTTTGGCCGCCATGTGGCACTGCTGGCAGGTCTTGCCCGTCTGCGGGTCGCTATATGGGCTGTCCTTCCACTCGCCGAAGGAGTTGTAGATGACCGTGCCGCCGGTCATTTTCATATTGCTGACGACGCCGCCGAAGACGCCGAAATGGCAGGATGCGCAGTACTGCGATTCCTTGAAAAATGGCTGATAGCTGACTTCGCGGCTGGCGTCGGTGATGGTGCCGAGGAACTGCTTTTCGCCATCGGGCGGGCGGCGCAGGTGCAGCGACATGATGCCCGGCTGATCGGGCGGCGGCAAGCCGGTGCGCGGATCGATCGTCGAGCCGACGATGACATGGCAGAATTCGCAGGCCACGCCCTCCTCGCCGATACCGACGTTGCCAACGGGCAACACGCCGCCGATGTGGTACCCCTGAGTGGCGGCCTTCTCAGCGGTGAGCGATTTGTGGCAGCCGGACCACGAGCAGGAATTCGTCGTTTCAACCCGTGCGGCGACGGGCGCGTGGCAGGCGGCACAGGTGCCGGCAGTGTCGGGGTTGTCGAGCCGGAAGCCGGGGCCGTAATGCGGCAGCGCCGGATCGGGCGGCAGCACCTTGGTTTCGCTGACAAACTGCGTCAGCTGGCCTTTGCGGCCGTGCACATCCGTGCCGCGGAACATGCTGACGAAGCGCGGATTGACGGCGGACTGGCTATGGGGGTCGGCCTGCCATTCCTTATATTCACGATGGCAGACGCCACAGCTGGCCGAACCGGAATTGCCTTCAAATTTGAACCACGTGTACTGGTGGTTGTCGCGATCGAAGAGTGGGCGCAGGGTGAGTTCGACGCCGGCAGTGGCCGTGGCGGCGGAACCGGGAACAACCGTCGTCCAGGCGATGA
The DNA here is from genome assembly GCA_947476335.1 of Anaerolineae bacterium. Classification (GTDB taxonomy): domain Bacteria; phylum Chloroflexota; class Anaerolineae; order J036; family Brachytrichaceae; genus CANJQH01. The sequence continues at coordinate 12,210 of CANJQH010000063.1, forward strand.
AATGGTCAGCGGCCCAGGCGGTGACGGTGACTGCCTGCGACCCGCCGAGGCCCTGGCCATGCAGCGTAAAACGGCCGGCGGCATCGGTGCGCACCTGGTTGGGCGTACCCTGCAGCTGGACGAGGGCATCGGCGACAGGCCCGGAGGCATCGACGACGCGACCGCTGAGCGAAGACGGCAGGCGGCCGCGATCGCCGAACTGAGCGCAGGCGGCCAGCACGACGACGACGGCAGCGCCGCAGACGATGCCGACCGACCAGCGCAGCAGTCGAAATTGGAAAGCGCCAAGACCTGCGCCCACGCGAGCCTCCGTTGCCGTCAGCGCGAAGCGTAGGGATCCGCAGCGTCGCGCAGGCCATCGCCGAGGAAGTTGAAGCCGAGCACCGCGAACAGGATAAACCCGATCGGCGCCATGATCCACGTCTGCTGGCTGAGCGTCTGCAAGTTCTGCGCGTTGCGCGTCAGCAGGCCCCAGCTGGTCAGCGGCTCCTGAATGCCGATGCCAAGGAAGCTGAGGAAGGATTCGGCCAGAATCACGCCCGGGATCGTCAAAGTCAGAATGACGAGCACGTGGCTGAGCGTATTGGGATAGAGGTGTTTAAAAATAATACGCGCGTCCGAAGCGCCCATTTCCTTGGCAGCGAGGATGAAGTCGGTCTGGCGCAGCGAGAGCACCTTGCCGCGCACTTCGCGGGCCAGCGTAGTCCACGACAACAGTGCAAAGATGAACGCCATGATGACGAAGACGGTGAACGAATCGGCGGTCTTGGGCACGATGGAGGCGAGCGCCATCCAGAGCGGCAGCTGTGGGAAGGCGTTGATGAACTCGACGAAGCGCTGCAAGACATCGTCGATGCGGCCGCCATAGTAGCCCGACACGACGCCGAGCACAGAACCGATGGCGATGCTGACGATGGTGCCGAAGAGGCTCATACTGAGCGAGACGCGGCCAGCCTGGCAGGCCTTGCCCCACAAGTCGCGGCCGAGCTTATCGGTGCCGAGCACGAAGAGCGTCCCCCCCTCTTCGACGCCGAAGAGGTGCAGGTTGGTCGGGAACAAACCGATCAGCTTGTACTCCCACGTGCGCACGAAAAAGTGGACCATGTACTTCTTTTTCGTGTTTTCGACCCACGTTGGCTGAAACGTCTTCGGATCGAGCGTGGTTTCGAAGGCATAGACGAAGGGGCGCAGCGAAAATTTGCCCTCAGCGTCGATGAAATGCACCTGCTGCGGCGGAATGAACGCAAATTTCAGACTATCGCGATCGATCGACGTCGGCGACAGAAAATCGGCGAAGATGGCCATCATGGTGAGCATGATGACGATCAACGCGCCGATGATCGAAATCGGGTTGCGCTTGAAGCGGCGCCACACCAGTTGTACGTAGCTTTCGGTATTCCCTTTCTGCAGCAATTGCGCCTGCAGAGCGGCCATGGAGAGTTCTGTTTCCATCGTATTCCCTGCCAATGCGATTAGCTGAAGCGAATGCGGGGGTCCAACACAGCGAGAAAGAGATCGGAAATCAGGTTGCCCAGCACGATCATGACGCCATAGATCAGCAGGAAGCAGCCGGCGATGTAGATGTCCTGGCCGACGAGCGACTGATAGAACATCGGGCCCATGGTGGGCAGGTTAAGCACGATGGCGGCCTCGAGTTCACCCTGCATCATGTAGGGCAGCACAGTTCCCTGATATGCCACGATCGGATGCAGCGCGTTCGGCACAGCGTGGCGATACATCACCACCGCCTCACGCAGGCCCTTGGAGCGCGCCGTCGTCACAAACTGCGCGTTGAGCACGTCGAGCAGATTGCCGCGCATCACGCGCATATTACGCGCAACGCCGCCGAGCCCGGCGATTACCAGCACCGGCCAGATGTTCTTGAACATGTCCAAAACCTTGGCCAGGCTCCACGGTTCCAACACATACTTCGGCGAGAAAAAGCCTGAAATGCTGGAGCCTTTCATTACAAACACCAGCACGTACATGATGATCAGCGCAATGGCAAAGCGCGGCACCGACGTGAAGATAAAGGCTAATATGCCCGTTAAATTGTCCCAGAAGCCATATTTTCTGGGCGCGACGAAAATACCTAAGCCGATGCCGATCACCGTCGATAACAAGTGACACAACACAGCCAGAAAGATCGTCTTCGGCATGCGCTCAGCGATCAGCTCGCCGACATCGCGGCGATACGCAAAGGAATAGCCGAATTTGCCTTCGGTGACCATGCCCTTGATCCACGTGAAGAACTGGACCGGGACGGGCTGATCGAGCCCATACTGCTTGCGCACATTGTTCGCCAGTCGTTCTGCGTTCTCCTCGGTCATGCCCGCCTGCGTGAGCAGGAAGCCTTTGTAGCTGCTGGCGAAATCTCCAGGTGGCAACTGAATCACCACGAAGGAGACGAACGCCACGCCGATCAACATGAAAAACGCCACGATCAGGCGGCGAACAATATAGTTCAGCATCAGGACTCATCGAGCAGACGGAGACGGCCAGATGGCTGCCCCCAGCTGCAGCTTATTGTGCTATGCGTCACAGCGCAGCAGCTGTGCAAAAGTTTCGTAACGATTCAGGCCTAAATCAGTTTTTCCGCGCAACACGCGCGTGTTTCACGTTGGAAAACCCACCGGCCTGAATCGTTACGAAGTTTCAGACGTCGATTTCCACTTCCCTTTTCAAGGCTGCGAAAATCGACGTCTGCACTTTCAGACAAATACTTACGCCTTGTACACCGGATAGGTGTCCGGGCGATTCTGGGGCAACTGATCCGCCTTCGGCGTCCAGAGCTGATCCAGGAGGATCGCATCTTCGACCCACGTGTAGAGGAACGTCGGCGACGCCACCGGGATGTTCTTCACGCGCTTCGCCAGGCCGAGGCCGTAGCGACCGCAGAAGACGCCCATGTGGTAGACGTTCTCCGTGTGAATCTTGTTGTACTGCTTCATCAGCTCGAGGCGGGCAGCCGCATCAAACGTGAGGCGGTACTTCTCGAGAATAGCCACCAGCTCCTTCTCGAAGTCCATCAGGTTGCGGGGCTTCTCACCCTCGCGATGCGGGTTGAACGTCTTCGTGAGCGGTCCAAGCTGCTGAATGTTCACCTGCGGCAGACCAAAGGCCTGGCCGCCGCGATACACGGCGATGTCCCACTCCGACTTGGTGTCGATGTCCGTGCGCGTCGAGCTGTTGACGATGCGGCTGTTGATCTTGATGCCGATCGCAGCCCACTGATTCACCAGCGCTTCCGCCACCGACTGCGTCTCCGCCGCGTCTTCTGACGCCAGCATCTGCAGCACAACCGGCTGACCCTTCTGCGGGCCATCCGTCCACTCGCGCACGCCGTCGCCGTTTGTGTCCTTCAGCCCGATCTCTTCGAGCAGCGTCTTCGCAGATTCGACGTCGTAGGGGTAATACACCACCTGGGTCTTGTCGAAGTACGGCGATCCCGGATACAGGCCACCCGCGTAGCCGCGCAGGAACGGGCCGCGCATGATCGCCTGAGCGATGCCGTCGCGATCCGTTGCATACGACAGCGCCTTGCGGAACTTCGCATTGCGCGACAACTGGCGAACGGCCTTGTCGCGGTCGTCCTTGGTGCCGAGCTCCTCAGCGAAGTTGAACTCGACGCCGTAGCCCAGCAATTCGGGGCCCCAGTTCACGGAGAACTTGGCATCCGCTTCCTGCGCTTTCGTCATCGTGTTGACATACGAGCTGGGGTTTTCCAGGTTCGTGTGGTCGCAGTCGCCGGCCATCGTGCACAGGTCGCGGCCAATGCCGCTCGGACCCTTCTTGTACTGCACTTCATCGAAGTACGGCAGCTGCTGGCCCTTCTCGTCCACCTTCCAGTAGAACGGGTTGCGGCGCATGATCAGCAGTTCATCGGTCTTGTATTCGGTGGGGACCCAGGGGCCCATCGTCGGCACCGGCAGCTTGTCCGGCGGAAGGGCATTCTCAAAGTCCTTGTAGCTCGGCTTCGGGTCCTTCGTGCTGAATTTGGGGTGGAATTCCTTCAGCGCGTGCGCCGGCGAAATGATGAAACCGTTCTCGCTCAGGTCGTTATAGACGCCCAGCGGTTTCGACGCACCAAACGTGAACTTGACCGTGAAATCGTCGACCTTCTCGAGCTTCGCGTCCTTCTCACCGTACTTGAACGCATCAAGCGTGCGCATCGAGTTGACGCCCGGGTCCATCACGTAGCCTTCCCACGTGAAGAGCACGTCGTCGGCGGTGAAGGGCTGGCCATCCGACCACTTGGCGCCTTCGACGAGCTTCATCGTCAGCGACATGCCATCCGCACTCCATTCCCAGCTCTTGGCGAGGTGCGGGAAGGGTTCGATGTCCTGATCAGCGCGGAAGAGCGGGCCAATTTTGACGAGCGTCGAATACTGCAGCGAGTAGGACTCGATGCCGAACCAGCCGGCGCTGACGCCAGCCATGCGGTTCCAGCCGGCCGTCGGGCAGGCCGAGAACGCGCGCCACAGGTCGCCGTACTCACCCGGGCCGTCCTTCATGGCGCCGCTGAGATATACCTGCGGCTCCTTGGGGAGGCGGTCCTTCACTGCGGGCAGTTTGCCGTCGGCGACGACCTTGGCAATCCACTCGGGCTCGACGTACGCATCGAAGGCCTTGTAGCTCACGATCTGGCTGATCGGCAGCTTCTGAGCCGTGGCGCCGCCCAGGTCGATTGCGGGCGCATCAGGGAAGGGAATGGGATCCTTCACCGTGCCGGTGGGCGCAACAACTTCGGGAGCCTTGGTCGGCTCGACGGCTTCGACGGCCTCGGGGGCCTCGGTCGGCTTAACGGCGGCCGGCGCAGTCGTTGCGGTCGGCGCGGCACCGCAGGCGGCCAGCAGCGCACCAGCGCTGCCGATGGCCGACAAGCGAAGCAAATCTCGGCGTGTCAGTTTGGTATTCATGGTCTCTAAATAATCCTCCTGGATTCGTCTGATTGGGCGACTGCCCAGATCGGGCCCTACACAGCCCCCGAATGCCGTCATCTCTATCTGTGTCTGTGTCAGACTGTGTCTGTGTCAGAAATATATCTGTGTCAGAAAGATGATGGCATTCGGGGATGGTGTAGAAATTACCTTATTTGTAACTACTCAGGCCCAAATCAGTATTTCCCGCAAAACACACTATTCTCTCCCCCTTCGGGGGAGAGAATAGTGTGTTTTGCGTTGGAAAAATGGTTAGCCTGAGTAGTTACCTTTATTTACTATGACTCTCTGCAACGATCACTAGTCATGCAGCCAGCAGGCGGCAAAATGTCCGGTCTGATATTCCTTAAGTTCCGGCCGCTCCTCACGGCACTTTGCCATCACATGCGGGCAGCGATCTGCAAACGGGCAGCCGCGGATCTTCTCCGTCGGCGAAGGCACCATGCCCTTGATCGGCATAAGCACCTGCTTGCCCTTGCGTCCGAGCACCGGCACCGAGTTCAACAGGCCCTCGGTGTAGGGATGCAGCGGATGCCGAAATAGATCCGACGTCGTCGCGAGTTCGACGATGCGGCCCAGATACATCACCGCCACTTTCTTCGTCATCTGCGAAACCACGCCCAAATTGTGCGTGATCAGCACGATGGAAGAATTAAAGTCGTGCTGCAGGTCGCGCATCAGGTCGAGAATCTGCGCCTGCACAGTCACATCCAGCGCCGTAGTCGGTTCGTCGGCGATCAGAATCGAAGGGTTGCACGAAAGTGCGAGCGCGATCATGGCGCGCTGGCGCATGCCGCCACTGAGCTGATGCGGGTACTCGCGCAGGCGCTGCTGCGGCGCACTCATCTGCACGCGCGTGAGCATCTCGAATGCGCGATCCATGGCGTCCTTCTTCGAGCCTTTCTGATGTACCCGCACCGCTTCAGCGATCTGGTCGCCGATCGTGAGCAGCGGGTTCATCGACGTCATCGGCTCCTGAAAAACGATGGCGATCTCACCGCCGCGGATGTTGCGCATCGTCGAACCGCGCGCATCCAGCTTCGCAATGTCCACCGTGCTGCCATCACGCCGGCGCAGCAGAATCTCGCCACTGACGATCTTGCCGGGCGGCGACGGTAGCAGCCGCATCACCGACATCGCCATCTGGCTCTTGCCACAGCCGCTCTCACCGACAAGGCCCAGCGTGGTGCCTTCCTCCAGCTTGAGATCTACGCCGTCCAGCGCACGCACCGTTGCGCGCTCCAGAAAATAGTAGGTTTTAAGATCACGAATCTCCAACACTGGAGATTCGCTCGCAGCGGATGCTGCGGAACCGGCCACATTTGCAGTCTGGGTCATTGTTCGCTTCCTGAATTGGGCGCTTTCATGACGTTCTTTGCGGTCACTGAACCAATTGTTTTTCGGTTGCTGCCGGCGGCATTCCAACTCGAAGATATACAGTAAATCCTACTCGGTTTAACGGACACTTTCCAGTGCAAAGTCTATTAGTTTTAGGCAAACTGCGGCAGCCACTGTGCTTCGGCAGCGAACATTTCGTCCACCATCGAACGAATCTGCGGCAGCGTCAGCAGCGCACCCGTGAGCGGATCCATGGCGATCGCATGGTGCACCGCGTCGCGATCGCCCGTCAGCGCGCCGAGCACAGCCAGCTCCTGTACATTGATGTTCGTGCGGTTGATCGCCGCGCACTGCGGCGGCAGCGCGCCGTGCAGCGTCGGCTGAATCCCGTTGCGATCCACAAGGCACGCTACTTCGACCAGCGCGTTCTGCGGCAGGTTCGAAATGGCGTTCGCGCCCTTCGCGCCCGGCATGCCATCGTTCGGCACATTGCCGTAGATCACGCGCTTCTCGTCGGTCTCCATGCTGTGAATAATCAGCGAGCCATATTCCTCGCTGCGCTTCAACGGGCCGGACATCATCTCTTCAAGATGCTTCTGCTGCTCCGGCGTATCCCGGCCACTGCTGATCTTGAAATAATCCCAGCGCTTGCGGATATAGGCGTTGATCGTCTTTGCGTTCTTGCGGAACCACGGCGTGTACTCGCTGCCGTGATGGCTGCTTTCGGTGTGGAAATATCCGAACGTGCGCATGATTTCGGTGCGCACGCGCTCATGGTAGTAAATATCGTCGTTCACGTCGTGGTCCATGCCCGTCTGCGTGAACTTGCTCTTGTCGGCCTGCGCACCCGGCTCGCCCGACAACGGCGACGGATTCTGCGTCAGCAGCGCCTCGCGGATGGCCGGATAAATATCGTTGCCATCCTTGTCATGGAAGCGCGTGAACCACGCCTGATGATTGATGCCGCCGCACTTGAAATAGACGTCCTCGCGCACGAAGCCGGCGCGCTTGATCAGCATCGCGCTCGTGCCCTGCACGCTGTGGCACAAGCCCACCGTCTTGATGCCGAGCTGGCTCGTCGCCCAGCAGTTCATCGCCATCGGATTGGCGTACTGCAACATCAGCGCGTCCGGACACAGCTCCAGCATGTCCTTCGCAATTTCCTTCAGCGCCCCGATGCTGCGCAGGCCGCGAAACACGCCGCCGGGGCCGAGCGTGTCGCCCACGCACTGGTCCAGCCCATACTTGCGCGGAATCTCCACGTCGTGCGCATACGCCTCAACGCCGCCAACCTGAAAAGCCACGATCACGTAATCGGCGTTCTTCAGCGCCTTGCGCCGCTGCGTGGTCATTTCAACCTTCGCCGGCAGCTTGTTCGCGCCAATGACAGTTTTCACTCGTTCGAACGTGCGCTTGAGGTTTTCCTCGCTGATGTCGTACAACACCAGATTCGCAGACTGTAGTTCGGGGAACGAAAGAATATCGAGCGAGAGCCGCAACGGAAATACATACCCGCCGGCGCCGACAATTACGATACGTGGTGATCCCATAAGATGGGTAATATTTAAGACTGAACCACTTTAATTGTCAAGTAGACAATTGGTAGCCAGATCCGCTACCTGTTGTATTTCACCCGTTTGTGGTACGTACCCGCTTTCCCGGATGCAAGCGGTGAGTACCATGTCAGTCAGCATGTCAGTCAGGATGAGCAAGGAAAGGACAAAGCGAAAGTTCTCTCAAGAGTTCAAAGAGAACGCAGTGCAACTGTGTCTGGCGCGCTCGACAACGGTGCGGCAGATCGC
>CANJQH010000064.1 GCA_947476335.1 Anaerolineae bacterium
AGGACTGAGTCGCGCCTTTGGCGCTATTTCGGCCTTGAAAGGGAGTACTTCGATTCAGCCAGGGTTTGTGCTGAAGGCGCGGCCCTGGCACGGCGTGGCGCCGATATCAGGATGTTGAGTGGGGACCCGCAAGTTTTGCCTGGACGCACTATTAGGGCAATTGATTGGGTCGAAGTTGTGGAAAAACACGAGAGCCAGCGACGCCGAGCGCTGGCTCTCTACCAAAAGGAGGAGAAGAGGAGGTCCCACCCTAACTCTTGGTGTTCACTGTAGCGCGATCGAACGTAAAAAACTCTACGTTCACCCGACGTGTGCCCTACGCTGATGCGTGCGGGGGTTTCTAAGGGGTGCATTCGCCAAAAGGGGCAAACTTTCGACCGCCGGCGATCGGCACTGATTGGAATCCTCGAAACGCGCTATCTCCCTACTCCGAAGGGGGAGGGAGATAGCACGTTTCGAGGGATTTACCAACGATGGGCCGCACGCGATGGCGGATGACCCAATCGCCCCTTTTGGCGAATGCACCCGTTTCTAAGTGTCTGGTAACTGAGATAGGTAGAATCATCACGATTTGAGTAAGCCTGTTGATCCGTTTCGCCGCCTGTGTTTGTATGCGCCGCTGATGTTGACGCTGGCTGCGTGCAATCGTGCGCGTGTTACAACGTCGGTGCCGATGGAGTCGCCCGTTCGAGTGCGCGTCGCCGTCGACAGTGCGATTGAGCCGCTGATGCGTGCACTCGCACAGAGCTGGCAGCGGATGCGTCCGTCGTGGTCTTTTGTCATCGAGCAAGGTAACGCTGCGGTAGTGAATCAGATCGTCAATGCCGGTGGTATCGACTTCGCCGCCGTCGCCGTGTTGCCGGATGCGGCCACCTCCAAGCTATGGATTGCAGATCTGGCCCTCGACGGCATCGCCGTCATTGTGCATGCTTCGAATACGGTCAGCGATATTTCACTGGAAGACCTGCTCCAGATTTATGCCGGCTACCGCCACGAATGGTCGTCGCTGGGGGATCAGACGCTGGGCGGCACTCAGGTTGTGGTGCGTGAGACTGGAGACGACTCGCGCTTGCTGTTCGACCAGCAGGTGATGGCGGGGACTCCGTGTATTTCCAGCGCCATCGTCATGCCGACTCCCGAAACGGCGGTGAATTACGTGGTGCTGCATCCGGATGCCATCGCCTACGTTGCGAGCGGTTTTCTGGTTCATGCGGCACAGCCGTTGGTGAAAGCGGTGCGGCTGGGTGGCATCGCGGCGGATGCTGCTGCGTTCGCGGATGGCAGTTACCCGCTCAGCCGCGATCTGCATCTGATTGCGCCACAAGAACCTGTGGGGGCGTTGCGCGAATTCGTCAACTGGATATATAGCCAGGAAGCGCGAGAGATCATCACTTCGCATGGCTATGCTACGATCTCGTAGCTTGTCCCTTTCAGCTTTACTTGCCGACCGTTCTGTTCACATCACCGCTGAGCGTGCGCGCCAGCGTGGAATTCCCATCGTCCTCGTTGGGGGTGCAGTGCGCGACGCCTTGCTCGACGTCGAGCCTGGCGATTTGGATTTTGCCGTGCAGGGCGATGCAGTGCGGCTGGCGCGACAGTGTGCCGACGCACTGGATGGCGCTTTTTACGTGATGGACGCCGAACGGGGCGTGGCGCGCGTGCTTTTGCCGGCGATGGAAGGTCGGCTTGCGCAGGTGCTTGATTTCGTGAAATGCCGCGGCGAGTCGTGGAAAGCTGACCTGCTTGAGCGTGATTTCACGATTAACGCCATCGCGTGTGACATCGAGAGCGGTGACATCGTCGACCCGCTTGGCGGCTGTGCTGATTTAGCGAGCCGCACATTGCGGTGCGTCGGGCCGCGTTCGCTGCAGGACGACCCGGTGCGTGGCGTGCGTGGCGTGCGTCTGGCGCATCAATTTGGTTTGTCAATTGAAGCGCAGACGTGGCGTGCGATCTGTGAAAGTGCGGCGGCGATTGGGCGTCCGAGCGCCGAGCGGGTGCGGGATGCGTTTCTCGATTTGCTCGGACTTGATCGTGCGGCGGCGGCGCTCGACGACCTGTGGCGCGCCGGTCTGCTGGCGCGCATTTTGCCGGAGCTGGCGCCATTGCACGGTGTGACTCAGTCGCCGCCGCATGTGCTTGATGTGTTGGCGCATACATTTGCGGTTGTTCAAGCGGAGGTGGGCGCACGTGCGGTGCTTGATGCGCGCCTGAGCGAGCCGCTGCGTGCGCAGCTGGCGGCACATTTTGACGCGGTGGCGGTTGAGGGTCGACACCGTACGGTGCTTTTTCGTTTGGCTGCGTTGCTGCACGATGTCGGCAAGGCGCACACGCGCAGCGTCGATGTGGATGGGCGCATTCGATTTTTTGAACACGAGGCGGTCGGTGCGAAGTTGGCTGCAGTGCGTGCAGGTGAACTGCGGCTGAGTGGGCAGGCGGTAGATGTGGTGAAGCGCATTGTGGCGCTTCATATGCGGCCGAATCAATTTGCGCGGGATGTGCAGGCGTATACGGTGCGCGCGCTGCACCGACTGGCGCAACATGCCGGCGATGTGTTGCCAGACCTGGCGCTGCTGGCGATCTGCGACTGCATGGGCAAGAGCGGAGCCGCTGAGAGCGGAGCCGCAGTTGACTGCGAGCGCAGCCTGGATGTGGCGGCTGCGCTGGTGGAGCTTTACTTCACGCGATATCACGAATCTGTGCGGCCGGCTGCGCTGCTTACCGGTACTGACCTGATCGCGCTTGGGGTGCGGCCGGGCCGGCGTATGGGGCGCGTGCTCGACGCTGTGCGCGAAGCGCAGCTGGCTGGTGAGATTGCGGATGTCGCTGCGGCGCGTGCGCTGGCGCAGCGTCTGCTGGGCGAAATAGATGCGTGATCTGCAGTGAATTTCGTGCGGAGGTCGCTGCGGGGTGGAGATCGCGGACTTTTTCTATATATAAATCGGGTAACTACTCAGGCCAGCTATTTTTCCAACGCGAAACACACTATTCTCTCCCCCGAATGGGGAGAGAATAGTGTGTTTCGCGGGAAATACTGATTTGGGCCTGAGTAGTTACTAAATCCGTGATTTCCGCCCCTTGTCCTTCTCCGCGTGAAAAACCTCCTCTTTGCTGAAATCTGCCCCAAACGGCGGATGCGCCCCCCCTCGCGAGCGCGCCTGGAATTATTCCGTTACGATTCGTGCGAAATTTATGAAATCTGTTTCTCGTTTACATCTCGTTGGCTACTTCGTGTTTATTACCCTTGGAATCAATGTTGCGCTGCTCGGCCCGTCACTGCAGACGTTGTCGCTGCGCACTGGTGCGGCGATTCCTGAGCTCGGCTACATTTTTGCTGCGATGTCCGTTGGCTACCTGGCGAGTGCGCCGGTGATCGGTTCACTGAAGAGCAACGCCAGCCTGCGGCCGCTGCTGAGCGCGACCGGGTTGATTTTGGTCAGCCTGCTGCTGTTTGTGGGTGCGACGTCGTTGTGGCAGGCGCTGTTCGCGGCGTTTCTGCTTGGTTTTGGCCAGGCGAGCACGCAGGTCGGCTTTATCACCCTGATAGGTACGAGCCTGAGCACTGAGCGCAACGCCAGCGGGCAACTGAACCGCATAAATGCGTTCTACGGTGTAGGTGCGCTGGTCGGGCCGCTGCTGGTTGCGGTGAGCTACCGCTGGCTGGGCAATGCGTTGCCGGCATTTTGGGTGGCAATTGTGCTGGACGCGGTGATGCTCGTCGTTGGTCTGCTGATGCCGTTGCCGCGCACTGCCGCGACGTCGGCTGATTCCAGCGTTGCGGAAAAGGGGAAGAGCGACTTGGCACTGCTGCGTGTGCCGGCGATGATTGCGCTGATGTCGATGATGGCCGTCTATGTTGGGACGGAAGTGTCATTTTCGAGTTGGGCGACTGAATACACGCGTTTGGGTGCGAAGGTGGATGTGGCGGCGGCGTCGCTGGCATCGAGCACATTTTTCTGTGGGCTGGCGCTGAGCCGTTATTTTGCGACGCTGCTGTTGGCGCGCACGACGCCGTTGCGCGCGCTGCTGTTTATGCTGATGGTGGCGGCGGTGGGGGTGGGGGTGATGTTGTTGCCGGGTGGGTTTTTGCCGGCGATGCTGCTGGGTGCGGCGCTTGTCGGCGTTGGTTACGGACCGGTATATCCGACGTTGGTGTCGACGGCGATCGCGCGCTTTCCGCATGCTGCGCGATCGGTGAGCAGCATGGTGACGAGTGCGGGTTCGATCGGCGCGATCACGATGCCGGCGCTGACGGGCATCATCATTGCGCAGCCGGCGGGGTTGTCGATTGCGTGGGGCGGGCAGCTGGCGATGATCGGCGTGATGCTTGTGCTGCTGCTGGGTATGCGGCGGACGCTGCTGGCGGCGGCAGAGTAGAGATCTGGGGGACGAGCAGATAGTAGATGGTAAATAGTAGATGGTGGGCTTACTGCTAACCACTATCTGCTATCCGTTCTGCCGCCCTGCCGCGCCAGCAGGGCTGCGCCCTGGGCGACGACCTGTTCGCGCAGTTCGGTGGTGACGAAGCGGGTGCGGAGGCGGCCATCGGCGGCGCGGAGGTTCGGCATGACGCGCGCGGCGGTGGCGTTTTCGATCAGGCTGAGAAATGTGATGTTGCCGGTGGCAACGCCGCCGCCGAGGATGATGACGTCGGGATTGAGCAGTTGAATTGTGGCGCCGAGTGCGATGCCGAGGTGTGCGGCTGCAGTGTGGACGACGCTGGAGGCGAATTCGTCAGTGGCGGCCCAGGCGGTGAACAGGTCGCGGCCGGTGAAACGATCTCCTCCCAGCACGGTGGTGGCGAACGGTGATGGGCCGGTCCATTTTGTGGCGAGGTAGCGCGTCAGGTCGATGAGGCCAGGGCCGGAGCAATACGCTTCGAGGCAGCCGCGTTTGCCGCAGGCGCAGGGCAGTGCACCGGACGGATCGACGGTCATGTGACCGATTTCTGCTTCGCCTTTGTCGCCGAGCTGCAGGATATGGCCGGCGTGGACGATGCCGCCGCCGATGCCGGTGCCGATGGTGATATAGAAAACGGTGCGAAAGCCGCGGCCGGCGCCGAGCTGTGCTTCGGCGAGGGCGGCGAGTTTGCAGTCGTTTTCGATGACGGTGGGCAGACCGAAGCGGGCGGCGACGATGGCATGCACGTCGAGGTCTTCCCAGCCGGCTTCGTGGAAGCATTCCATGACGCGGTTGGCGGCGCGGTCGAACTGGCCGCCGTAGCCGAAGCCGACAGCGCGGAACTGTGCGCCGCGCGCGCGGTGCTTTTGCAGCAGTGATTCACCCAGGTCGAGCAGGCGCGGGAGCGACTGCTGCGCGTCGTCGTCGTGGCGGCGTTCGATGAGGGCGACGTCGATCAACCGGCCGTCGGCGCCGGCGACGGCGGCGACGAGCTTGGTGCCGCCGGTTTCGAAAGAGAGAAAAGCGTCCATGGGCTTACGCCTCGTTTTTCAGATCGTCGAAGAGCCGTTCGAGGCCGGCGCGCACATTCAGGCGCACCACGTCGAGGTTGAGATTGGCTTTGGCGGCGATTTTTTCGGTCAGCCCATAAGATTTCAGCACGTCTGGGATGAGCGTGATGAGTTCGTTGCGGGCGCGGCGGGCGCGCACGTGTGCGCGCACCTTGGATGTGGCGGTTTTGATGTATTCGAGCGTTTCGACCGTAATCGTGGTGTTGCCCGGCTGTCCGCGGCCGGGGATGAGAGTGACGACCTTCTTATTGCGGCGCAGTGCAGAGATTGCTTCGTGCCACTTTTCGAAGTTACCCTGCGCGATGAGCGGGGGCTGGCCGACGGCGACGTGTTCGCCGACGAAGACGATGCCGGCGTCGCGTACGAAGATGAAGACGCTGCCTGGCGCATGCCCGCCCTGGTGCATGACGTCGATGGCTGGCGCAGTTTTTTCTGGGCCGAGCAGAATCGTCATCGAATCGCTGAACGACAGTTCAGGTAGTTTGTTCTGCGCCGGAGCGATCATCGTGACCGAGGCGTCAAACTGGTTCAGGGCAGCGACTTCGACCGGCGTATAGAGCTGGACGCGCGCGAGTTCGCACACGACGACGGGCGTGTTCATCGCATCGATGGCTTCGAAGCTGACGCGGTCGGCGGACGTATAGATCACCGAGCGGATCGGCAGACGCGTTAGTTCACGAATTTGCGCCTTCCAAGCCAGCGTCTCTTCGGTGCTCATCGGCAGGTCAACGCAAACGACGCCGTCTTCGCCGAGGATGATGCCAATGTTTAGTCCATCGCGGGTAACGTGGTAATAGACGCTTTTGTGGATTTTCTTCATAGTGCGGTCGAAATTTGATCCTCGATTTGATGGGCGCAATGGTTGAGCGCCTGTTGAAGTGTAGCGCGGTCGGCCGAAATGCCGCCGCCCTGTGCAAAATCTGGCGAGCCTCCGCCCTTGGTACCGCCGAGCGCCTGCAGCGCATTGCGGAGTAGAGGCGCCACGTCGAGCGCGACATTGTGGGCGCGGGCGAAGCAAAGTTGTGCGCGTGTGCCGGCGCTGCCGAGGAGCGCGATTATGCCGGGTTCTCCTGCAAGGCGCTTGGCGGTGGTGCGCAGCATCGTCGCATCGTGGTCGTCCCAGGCGACGGCGGCGATGCGCCAGCCGTTTGGCAACGTGTATGCAGAGGTGAGCAGCTCGCGCGTTTCATATTCGACGAGCTGCAGCTGGGCTGTGGCCAGTGATTTGGCGATGGTGCGTGTCTCGTCCCGCAGCCGTGCGATCGCATGTGACAGTTCGGGGCGGCCGATAGACATACTGGCGGCGATTTCGCTGGCATCGCGATGCACGGCGCGGTAGTCGCGCAGCGCACGTCCGCCGCAGAGAAACGTGACGCGCGTGGTTTCGCCGCGCTTTTCGGTGCGCAGCAATTTGATCAGGCCAATCTGGCCGGTGCTGCGCACATGCGTGCCACCGCAGGCCGACCAGTCGTAGCCTTCGATTTCGACGATGCGGATGCGTCCGTGCACCTTTGGCGCGCTGCGCAGCGGCACGCGCGAAATTTCAGACTCATCGACTTCGTAGATGCGCAGCGGTCGGTTCTCGTGCACGATGGCGTTGGCGTCGTCCTCCACTGCGTCGAGTGTGGCGATGGACATCGTCGGCGTCGGCAGGTCGAGTGTGCATTCCTGCGCGCCGATGTGCACGGCGATGGTGTCGAAGTTGGTGCGGCGGGCGAAGGCCTGCGAGAGCAGATGCTGGCCGCTGTGCTGCTGCATATGGTCGAAGCGGCGCTGCCAGTCGATGCAGCCGTGCACAAGCGAGCCGATCGGCAGTGGCGTCGCTGATGCTGCGACGACGTGCCAGATGGCGCCGTCTTTTTCGACGACGTCGAGCACGGTGTGGTCCCTTTCATGGGTAATCAGCGTTCCTGTATCGTTCGGCTGGCCGCCAGCACTTGGATAAAACGTACTGCGATCGAGGCGAACAGCGAATCCGGCAGACACTTCCTGCGAATCCACGACGCAGGCGTCGAATTCCATGAGAAACGCATCAGATCGGTCCAGCCTTTGAGTCATTGCATCGATTATATTTGCCGCGCTCAAAACGGCGCTTTGCGGCGTGCGTCCGTGGCTGGGGCAGACGTTGAAGCAGACAAAGACGGCGGACTTGCCGCACGCGAAAAACGCGAAAAACGTGAAGAAACGGATCTCTTCGCGCACATTCACGGTTTTGTGTGAGTCAAGTCTGCCGACGGCGGTCGAAATGCAGCTGCAAAGGCCGGTCTATTTCTCGTCTCGAAACACGCTGTTCCTCCTCCCGAAGACCCGAAGAGAGGAGGAACAGCGTGTTTCGCGGGAAATATCAACTTAGGCCTGAGTAGTTACGATTTGAGCAGTTACGAAACCGAAGCATTATGGCCACGCAACCTGAACTTTCCCCGTCTGATCTACTTGGGCGCGACATCAGCCACATCGGTCGCCTGCTGGGCGAAGTTATCGTTGAGATGGATGGTAGGGCGCTGTTCGATCTTGAAGAGCGCATTCGTGCGCTGGCCAGGGCTGCGCGCGCGTCGGATAGTCCGGACGCAGAAGCAGCGCTGCGCCACGCCGTCGCTGAACTATCGCCGCACGAGGCCTACGAGGTCGCGATGGCATTCACAACCTACTTCGAGCTGGCGAATCTGTGTGAGGAGCATCACCGAGTGCGCCGGCTGCGGCAGCGGCGCAGCGCCATGAACAGCGGAGCCGGGCCGGCATTGCGCGAATCAATCGAAGCGGCGGTTGCGGCGCTCCAGTCTGCCGGGCTTTCAGATGCGGAGATGCAGACATTGGTGGACCGGATGTCGATTGAGATCGTGCTGACGGCGCATCCGACCGAAGCGAAGCGCCGCACGATGCTTTCGAAACTGCAGCGCATCCGCGATCTGTTGTGGCGGCGCGAACGGGAAGCGCAGCTCGACGCATCCGTCGATGATTGGTCGGCGGGCGAGATTGACGCCGACATCAAGCGCGAGATCGCATCGCTGTGGCTGACGGACCGTTCGCGCAGCATTCAGCCGCTGGTGACGGACGAAGTGCGCACCGGCCTGTGGTATTTCGACACCTCGCTGTGGGAAGTGCTGCCGCGGCTGCAGCGCGACATGCAGGCGGCGTTGGCGCGGCATTTCCCGGGCGTGCGCGCACCGGATGCCTGGCTGCGCTTCGGCTCGTGGATCGGCGGCGACCGCGACGGCAATCCGAACGTGACGACCTACGCCACGGCGGAGACGCTGCATTTCCATCGCCGCGCGGCGCTCGACAAAGTGCAGGCTGTGGCGCGTGCGCTGTCGCGCGAGTTGAGCGTGTCATCGAAGCGCGACGATGTGCCGCCCGAGGTGATGCATCTGCTGGAGGATGCCGGATATGCGGCTGGGCATGTGCGCGACTTGATGTCGCGCTATCCGAACGAGCCGTACCGCGCTATTTTTGCGGCGCTGGCCGAGCAGTTGGCCGAGGCGCGTGACCAGACGCTGAATTACCCACTGTTCCCATTTTTCGCGCAGCGATCGCTGTCGTTGTCGCCGGCGCTTTCGATTCCGTTGCCGCTGCCGGCGGTGCTGACGGCGCAGTCGGTCGAGCGCACGCTCGACGTGGTGATCGACGGCATGCGGCATGGGCGCGCGGCGCAGCTGGCGGATGGCGAGCTGGCGACTTTGCGGCGGCAGCTGGAAATTTTCGGACTGCATCTGGCGCGGCTGGATCTGCGCCAGCATTCGGCGTGGCACGAGGCGGCGCTGGCTGACGTATTCGGCAAACTCGGCGCGGCCGGCCTGGCGCCGAATGCGCGGGCGAACGAACTGGCGCAGCGCTATGTCGATTTGAGCGAAGCCGAGAAGATCGAGCTGCTCGATGTGTTGCTGACGCAGCCGAACAGCAGCCTGCTGGAGAGCGTCGGCTTGCTGAGCGACGATGCGCGGCGCGTGCTCGAGCCGATGCAGCTGGCGCGCGAGGCGATGAAGCGCTACGGCCGTGAGGTGATGGGCGTGTACGTGATTAGTATGACGAACGCGTTGTCCGACGTGCTGGAAGTGCTGCTGATGATGGACTGGTGCCGGCTGGCGATGCCGATCGTGCCGTTGTTCGAGACGCGCGAAGACCTGCGGCGCGCGCCGGAGATTCTGCGCGCGATGCTGGCGCACTCGGCATATCGCGCTACCGTCCGCGCGCGTGGGAGCGAGCAGATGGTGATGCTCGGCTATTCCGACAGCAACAAAGACTGCGGCTACGTCACGGCGAACTGGGAGTTGTACAAGGCGCAGGAGACGATCGCGGCGGCGTGCCGCGAGAACGGCGTGACGCTGACGCTTTTTCATGGTCGCGGCGGCACAATTGCGCGTGGTGGCGGGCCGGCGGCGCGCGCGATTTTGTCACAGCCTGCGGGCCTGATCGATGGCCGTCTGCGCATCACCGAGCAGGGCGAAGTGCTGAGCACGCGCTATCACGACCCGGACTTGGCGCGCCGACATCTGGAGCAGGTGACGTACGGCGTGCTGCTTGCTTCGGCACAGGCGCGTCACGAGCGCGACACCCCACAGGAATGGATCGAGGCGATGGAGCGCATTTCGGAACTGGGTGCGCGGGCGTATGAGCAGCTCGTGCATCATGATGCGGAGTTCTTGCGCTTCTGGGAGCAGGCGACGCCGATCGCCGAGATTAGCGGGCTGAAATTCGGGTCGCGGCCGGCTTTCCGGAGGCAGACGCGTACGGTGGCTGACCTGCGCGCAATTCCGTGGGTGTTCTCGTGGATGCAGAGCCGCACGGTGCTGCCGGGCTGGTATGGAATTGGCTCGGCGCTGCAGGCGCTGTTGAGCGAAGGTGAGGAGATGCGCGATCTGCTTGCGCAGATGTATCGCGAGTGGACTTTTTTCCAGGCGATGCTCGACAACGCGCAGATGAGCATGAGTAAGGCTGACCTGAACATTGCGCGTTTGTATGCGTCGCTCGTCGAGGATGAAGCGCTGCGCGCGCACGTCTTTGGCATTCTCGAAGCCGAATTTAAACGCACCGTCGACGCGATTCTGGCGATCTGCGGCTGCGACGAACTGATGGCAAACGATCCAGTGCTGCGCCGCTCGATTCGTCTGCGCAACCCGTACGTCGATCCGCTGAACTACATTCAGGTCGAGATGATCCGCCGACTGCGTGCGTTGTTGAAGGAAAACCCTGCGCCGGACGACCCGCGGCTGACGGAGCTGCGCTCTGTAATCGAATTGACGATCAACGGCGTCAGCGCCGGATTGAGAAACACGGGCTGATTCATGCATTACCAACCCAATACACCAAAAGCGATTTTCCGTCACTACTCACTTAGCCATTTTTCCAACGCGAAACACACTATTCTCTCCCCCGAAGGGGGAGAGAATAGTGTGTTTCGCGGGAAATACTGATTTGGGCCTGAGTAGTTACGATTTTCTGGGTGTTCGACGGTGAAGTGCTCGTGATCGATTTCGACCGCTATTCTGCCCATTTGTAGCGGATGCACCCCTCTGTACGGGTGCATTCGCCAAAAGGGGTAAACTTTCGACCGCCGGCGATTGGCACTGATTGGAATCCTCGAAACGCGCTGTCTCCCTCCCCCGAAGGGGGAGGGAGACAGCGCGTTTCGAGGGATTTACCAACGATGGGCCGATCGCGATGGCGGATGACCAAATCGCCCATTTGCGGCGAATGCACCCCTCTGTACAGCGATGGTTCTCTTCCCATACAATTCTTTCACTGATGTCATTCACTTCCCTGTTCCTGCGCCCTGCGCTGCGTTGGCTGACGCCCGGCCTTGGCATCAAGCGCTGGTTGTTGTTGATGACTGCCGGCATCGCCATGCTGGGTCTGGGTGTGGGGTTCGTGCTGGTCGAAATCTATCGTGATGCAACGTTGCCGAACGTGTTCTATTACCTGACGCTGCAGTTTGTGCCGCGGTTGGCACGTGCGGTGCTGATAGGCATACCTGGCGTCGGTTTTTTATTGTTTGGGTTGTACAAGTTCAACCAGTCGCTGTTGTCGGCGGTGCGCGGGACGAATACGCAGCCGATCATGGAGCAGATCTGGCAGCGGCGCATCGGCGTAAACGGGCCGCGCATTGTGGCGATTGGTGGCGGGCATGGACTGGCTGCGTTGCTGCGCGGCGTAAAACGTCACACGTCGAACATTACTGCGATCGTTACTGTGGCCGACGACGGCGGCAGCTCCGGCCGACTGCGGCGCGACTTGGGCATGCTGCCGCCGGGCGATTTTCGCATGTGCATTGCAGCGTTGGCTGATGATGAATCGCTGGTGACTCAGCTGATGCAGTACCGTTTTGGCGGTGGCGATGGGCTGGCCGGCCATTCCTTTGGAAATCTGTTCATTGCAGCGCTGGCGCAGATCACCGGCAGCTTCGAACGTGCACTCGAGGAGTCCGGTCGCGTCGTCGCCAGTGCTGGCCGCATCATCCCCAGCACGCTCAGTGATGTCGTGTTGTGCGCCGAATTTCGCGGTGCGGTGGCATATGCACGCGGCGAATCCAGCATTGGCAAGCAGGGTCTGCCCATCGAGCGCGTCTGGCTTGAACCGCAGGACCCGCCCGCGTATCCCGGTGCGGTCAAGGCGATTCTGGATGCCGATCTGATCGTGCTTGGCCCCGGCAGCCTGTGGACGAGTATCATGCCGAATCTGCTTGTGCCCGGCCTCGTCGATGCGTTGCGCCAGGTGCGTACGCCCATCATCTATGTTGCGAATATCACCACTGAGCGTGGTGAGACCGATCATTTCACGCTGGCCGATCACATTGACGCCATCGAACGCCACATTGGCCGCGATGTGGTTGATTACGTGCTCGTTAATAACCATGCAGTGCCGACGTTCACGCCGCCCGTCGGTGTGGAAATGGTGCAGGCCGGATCCGAGCTTACTCAGGGCGGCATGCATTTGTTGTGCGCTGATCTGGTGAGCGATTCCGAGCCCTGGCGTCACAACTCCGCCAAACTGGCGACCGCGATTATGGAAATTTCCAGCCGCTCAATCTGAGAGGCAGCTTGGTGTAATATTCACACTTTAGAAGAATTGCACAAAAATGCCTCGGCAACGGTGTTGGGAGCAGCGTTCTTGTGTCACGCAATTTAGGAGAATTGATTTACATGGCAAAGATAAAAATTGGCATCAACGGCTTTGGCCGTATCGGCCGGCAGGTGCTTAAGGCGATGCTTGAGCGCCACATCGATAAATTTGACATCGTTGCGATCAACGATCTCGTTGATGCGCCGACGAATGCGCATCTCTTTCGCTACGACTCCAACTACGGCCGCTTCAACGGCACCGTGGCTGTGGACGGCAGCGATCTGATCATCAACGGTGACCGCCTGAAGGTTTTTGCTGAGCGTGATCCCGGCGCAATTCCGTGGGGCAGTGTCGGCGCCGACATCGTCATCGAGTCGACCGGTCTGTTCACGCAGGCGGAGAAGGCGCGCGCGCACCTTGCCGGCGGCGCCAAGAAGGTCATCATCAGTGCGCCCGCCAAGGGTGAAGACATCACCATTGTGATGGGTGTGAACCACGAAAAATTCGACACCACGAAGCACAACGTGATTTCGAATGCCAGCTGCACCACCAATGGCCTGTCGCCGGTTGCTAAGGTGTTGAACGACACCTGGGGCATTGAGAAGGGCATTCTGACCACAGTGCACTCTTACACGAACTCGCAGCGCCTGCTTGATGTGGCGACGAAGGACCTGCGCGATGCACGCGCCGCTGCGCTGAACATCGTCCCGGCTGAAACCGGTGCTGCGCGCGCCGTCGGCCTGGTTATCCCTGAACTGCAGGGCAAGTTCGCTGGCATGGCCTTCCGCGTGCCGACCTCGACGGTGTCGGTGGTTGACTTCACTGCGGTGCTGAACAAGGCTGCCACGAAGGAAGAGATCAACGCGGCGATGAAGTCTGCGTCCGAAGGCGCCATGAAGGGCGTGCTGGCTTATACCGAGGAGCCACTTGTTTCGACGGACCTGAAGGGCAACACGCATTCGTCGATCTTCAGCGCCATCGACACGCTGGTGGTCGGCAATATGGTCAAAGTCATCTCCTGGTATGACAACGAGTGGGGTTATTCCTGCCGCGTCGGCGACCTGGCTGCCTATATGGCGAGCAAGATGTAGTTTTGACTGCTGTTTATACGCCTCCTCCTGAGTTGCTTGGGAGGAGGCGCTATTTTTCCTCGTCTGTCGCTAAGCAATCGTCAATCATTGCAACTACTCAGGCCGCTCTATTTTCCATCGCGAAACGCACTTCCTCCCGGCAGCGAATCGGCAGCGAATCGGCAGCGAATCGGCAGCGAATCGGCAGCGAATCGGCAGCGAATCGGCAGCGAATCGGCAGCGAATCGATTGTCGACCGCCGTTCGCAGTTGGTCGTCGTACAATCCCACCGCCTCATGGTGGCCACGATTTCCTCTCCGCGAGTTCGTTTCGCTGCATTTTTGTTGCGCCATGCGCCGGCGTGGTTGGCCGTCGTGGTTTTTCTGACGATCTGTCTGCGTCAGTTGAATTTGCCGGGTTTGTACTATGACGAAGCGCTCGATCTGACGCCGATGTTGACGTGGCTACATGGCGGTGCGCCAGAGCTGTTGCGAGGCATCGGCGTTGGCCGTTTTCCGGTCATGTTGCTCGATTACATGGGCAGCCTGGGTGGGTACGCTACGGTGCCGTTTTTGTTGGTGTTTGGATCTGGCGTCACTGCGGCGCGGCTGCAGCCGATTTTCTTCTCGGCGTTGACGATTGTGCTTGTGCATGCGCAGGCGCGGCGTTTTTTTGGGCCTTGGGTGGCGGGTGCTGCGGCGTTGTTGCTGGCGCTGCAGCCGAGCTTCATCTGGTTCACGCGCCAGGGTATCAGCGTGACCAGCATCATGAGCGTTTTTGCGTGGGCGAGCCTGCTTTTTCTATATCCGCTGCAGCGTTCGGGTGAATCTGCGATGCGTCGTGCGTGGCGTTTCGGTGGGGCGGGCATGATGCTCGGCCTTGGTCTGTGGGCGAAGCTGCCCTTCTTGTGGTGGCTGATGATGCTCGGTGCGATGGCGGTGTTGGCGCTGCTACGGCCAGGGTTTGCGGTGCGGCTGCGCGAGCTGCTGCGAAATGGGCTGCCTTTCGCGCTGCTTGGATTTATCGCCGGTGCGGCGCCGCTGCTGTACTACAACGTTGTTGGCTTACTGCGTGAAGGTCAGCCGTACACGTTGACGATGATTTTGGGTTCGTTGCTGCGGCCGACGCAGCAATTTGGCGTAGACAACCTCAATTTTTTGACGAACCTGGGCACATCGTGGTCAAATTTCAAGGTTTTTGTGGATGGCAGTTATTTTTGGTACAACGGTGTGACGTTTAGCAATGTGTATGCGTTGCCGGCGCTTGAGATTGCAGTGGCTGTAGGTGCGCTGCTGGCGCCGCGGCGTGTTGAGTTTCGGCGCTGGCTGGCTGTGCTGATAGCGTTGCTGGTGGCAGTGTTTATGGGTTCTTTCACCGTGTCGGGGCAGTGGGCGACGCATTTTTTCATTATTTCCGGCTTGCCACAGTTGATGATGGCGTGTGCGGCGGTGTGGGTGGTGGATGCGTTGGCCAGTCGGCTGCGTGGGATTGATGATAGGAAGCGCGCAGCGCTTTTCGCGGTTTTGGTGCCGATGCTGCTGGTGCTGCCCGCTTGGCGCGATCTGTGGGTGAGCGAACAGCATCATGCACAGCTGGCGAAAACTGGCGGGTCTGGCCGATTTTCCGATGCGGTGTACGAGCTGGCGGAATACCTGGACGTGCGCGGAGGTCCGGCGCCGGTAGCGCTCGACTGGGGCATTGAGAAACAGATTCGTGTGTTGACGAACGATCGCGTGCAGCCGATCGAGATTTTCGGCTATACATCCGATGCTGACGACGGTTTTCGCACACGTGCGCGGGAAATGTTGAGCGGGCAAAAACGTGCCTATATAGTCCTCTGGGACAAATTTGCCGTTTATAATCGGCGCTTGGAATTCACGCGTCTGGCCGATGAGATGGGCATGCAGGTGACGGAGGCGTTCATTGCGCATGAGCGCAGCGGTCTGCCCGTGTATGTCGTGCTGGAGGCGAAATGACAGCCGGATCGATTGTGTTACTGGAGTACTCACATGTCAATTAACGGAAAAGCGATGGGAAAAATCGCTGCTGTGCGCGGCGGCGTCGTGGACGTCGAATTCAGCGCAGGAGCGCTGCCCGAGATTTACGAGGCGGTCGAAGTTCAGATGAGCTGGGGCCGACTGGTGCTCGAAGTGCAGATGCACATCGGCGGCAACGTGGTTCGTGCCGTTGCGATGGATAGCACGGACGGCTTGCGCCGTGGTCAGGAAGTAGTGGCGACGGGTGCGCCGATCACCGTTCCGGTGGGACCGTCGTCGCTCGGCCGCATTTTTAACGTACTGGGCGACCCGATCGATGGCATGCCCGCTCCTGAAGCGGCGACGAAATATGCGATTCATCGCCCGGCGCCGACCTTCGAGGATCAGAAGGGTTCGGTTGAAATGCTGGAGACGGGCATCAAGGTCATCGACCTGATTGCGCCGTTTACGAAGGGTGGCAAGACCGGCATCTTTGGTGGCGCAGGCGTGGGCAAGACTGTGACGATTCAAGAGCTGATCAGCTCAATCGCCAAGTTCCACAACGGCTACTCGGTGTTCGCCGGCGTTGGTGAGCGCACCCGCGAGGGCACGCAGCTGTATAAGGAAATGGCGGAAGCCAACGTGCTCAAGTCGCTCGTGATGGTCTTCGGTCAGATGAACGAGCCGGCTGGTGTACGTTTGCGCGTAGCGCTGACGGGTCTGACGATGGCTGAGTACTTCCGCGACGAAGGTCGCGATGTGCTGCTGTTCATCGACAATATTTTCAGATTTGTCATGAGCGGTTCGGAAGTATCGGCGCTGCTTGGCCGCATGCCGAGCGCAGTGGGTTATCAGCCGACGCTGGCTACCGAAATGGGTGCGCTACAGGAGCGCATTACGTCGACTAAGCGTGGTTCGATCACCTCGATGCAGGCGGTCTACGTGCCGGCAGACGATTACTCAGACCCTGCGCCTGTGGCCACCTTCGCGCACTTGGATGCGACGGTCAACCTTGAGCGCAGCATCGCGGAAAAAGGCATCTTCCCAGCGGTGGATCCGCTGGCAAGCACCAGCCGCCTGCTTGACCCACTGCTGGTCGGTGCGGAGCACTACCGTGTGGCGCGCGAAGTGCAGCGTGTGCTGCAGCGCTACAAAGACTTGCAGGACATTATCGCGATCCTGGGTATCGACGAACTGTCGGAAGACGACAAGGTACTCGTGTCGCGTGCG
Organism: Anaerolineae bacterium; assembly: GCA_947476335.1. Taxonomy (GTDB): domain Bacteria; phylum Chloroflexota; class Anaerolineae; order J036; family Brachytrichaceae; genus CANJQH01. The sequence goes on from CANJQH010000064.1 coordinate 16,801, forward strand.
CGCAAGATGGAACGCTTCTTCAGCCAGCCGATGTATGTGGCGCAGGCATTTACTGGCCGTGAAGGTCGCTACGTCAAGATCAAGGACACGGTAGAGGGCTTCGACCGCATTCTGAAGGGCGATTTTGACGAAGTTCCCGAGTCGCTCTTTTTGTTGAAGGGCACCATTGACGAAGTGTGGGCCGATTACGAGCAAAGCCGCAATCAGGCATAACTGCTGGCTGCGTCGGGCTGAATTCCTATGGCAACACTGCACCTCGAAATCGTTACCAGTGAGAAAACCGTCTTCGAAGGCGAAGTGGACATGGTGACGGTGCCGGGCAGAGACGGAGTAATGGGTGTGCTGGCGAACCATGCGCCTGTGCTGTCCACGCTCAAGCCCGGTGAGCTGCGTATCAAACGCGGCAACAATGTCGAAGAGTACGCCGTTGGCGGTGGTTTCGTCGATATTCATGACAATAAAGTGATCATTCTTGCTGACAGTGCGGAACGTGCGGATGAAATCGACGCGGCGCGCGCTGATTCTGCGCGTCAGCGGGCAGAAGATCTGCTGCGCAACCCGCCTTCCAGCAAGGAAGATTTGTTCCGAATGGAGGCGGCGCTGCGTCGCAGCCAAATTCGGTTGAACGTAGCACGCCGGTACAACCCACGCGCAACGACTGCGGACTAATCGGCGCGCTTCGATTGCCGAAGGACGAGCGACGCCCGGTTTGTTCCGGGCGTCTTGCTTGTCCTGTGCAGGTAACGACTTCGGCTTTTTGCTTGTAAATCTGTCTGGACTCTCTTCTTCCCACTTGTCTTGAACCTGTTTGAACGGGTTGAACAGGTTGAATAGGTTGAAGGGGTGTGTGGAGGCGATTCAGGACGAATTTACAGAGGCTGAACAGGTACCCGTGAAGAGTATCCGGCGAATGACTACGGCGATTTCGTCTTTTGCGGTGCAAGAGAACGGGCTCGCCGAGTTTTTTGTTTCCGGAAATTTTTAGATTAATCGGCAATCGTTTTCCATGAGCATATTTCGAGCGGATATCGGCATCGACCTTGGCACCGTCAACATAGTCGTCTACGTACGGGGCAAAGGTATCGTGATTCAGGAACCTTCGGTGGTGGCGCTGCTTTCGCGCGAAGATCGCGTTGTGGAAGTTGGTGAGGAGGCGCGTCAGATGTTTGGGCGCACACCTGACACCATCGAAGTGTCGCGTCCGCTGCGTGATGGCGTGATTGCTGACTATCAGGTCACTCAGACTATGTTGGGGCATTTCATCCGCAAAGCGCGCGGATTCTCACTTTTCCCGCCGCGTGTGGTCATTGGCGTGCCGTATGGAGTGACGAGCGTCGAGCGTCGTGCTGTGCGTGAGGCGGCGGTTGAAGCTGGAGCGGACCGCAGCCAGGTATTTTTGCTGCGTGAGCCGCTGGCTGCTGCGCTTGGTGCTGGCCTGCCAGTGGATACGGCAACGGGCAATCTGGTGCTGGATATCGGTGGAGGGACTGCAGAAGCCGCCGTGGTGTCGATGAACGGCATTGTTGTGGCCAATTCGGTGCGTGTGGGCGGCATCAAACTAGATTATGCAATCCAGAACTACGTGCGTCGTAAATACAACCTTGCTATTGGTGAACCGACGGCTGAAGAGGTCAAAATACGCATTGGCAGTGCCGTCATGCTTGACGAAGAGCTTGTGATGCAAGTGCAGGGCCGCGATCAGGTCAGCGGCTTGCCGCAGATGATCGAACTGACATCCAGTGAGGTGACGGAAGCGATTCAGGAGCCGCTAGCGCAGATTTCGGGAGTGGTGAAGAGCGTGCTGGAGCGCACACCGCCGGAACTGGCTTCGGACATCATCGATCGTGGCATGGCCATGACGGGGGGAACCGCATTGTTGCGCAAGTTGGACGAATTTATGACCAAAGAAACGGGTGTGCCCGCGTACGTGGCCGATACGCCTATGGCGTGCGTGGCACTGGGCACTGGACGTGCGCTGGAGCATATCAATGTGTTGCGGCGCACCGAATTTATTGGTTGAACTGTGAGTGTGCCTGATCGAATCATCCTCGCGTCGGCTTCTCCTCGTCGTCGCGGCCTGCTTGCGCAGCTTGGCGTGCAGTTTGAGGCACATTCGTCGAATGTGGACGAAGAGCCTTTGCCGGGCGAATCCCCTACAGAGACGCAGCGACGTGTGACATTGGCGAAAGCCGAAACTGTGGCGGTGGGCGTGCGTGGTTTGCGCGACCAGTGGGTGGTGATCGCGAGCGATACCACCGTGTTGCTGGACGATGCCATGCTGAACAAGCCTGTGGATGAAGCAGAAGCTTGGAGCATGTTGCGGCGGTTGCGTGGCCGCACACACGTTGTACAGTCGTGCCTGGTGCTTCTGAAGCACCAGGCAGATGGAGAAGAGCGCTGCCATCTGGAAATTTTGCGTTCAGGTGTGCGTCTGCGTGAGTACAGCGACGCCGAAATTGCTGCGTATATCGCCACTGGCGATCCGTTTGACAAGGCGGGCAGCTATGCTGCGCAGCACGACCAATTCAAGCCTGTAGCGGAGATTACAGGATGTCCGTTGAATGTGATTGGGTTGTCCTTATGCCGGCTGCGGGAGCATCTGCCGCATCTGCCGGAATGTGAGCGCGTATGCGCCGCCTGGTTCGGTCGTTCGTGTGCTGAGTGGCAGGTTTCTGTCGAATAGTCTGTCGAACAGCTCGTTGTGCTGTTCGCCGTGCTGTTCGCCGTGCTGTTCGCATAATCGAACCTTAAAAGTCTGTCCAGGTAGTTGACAACGTCGTCGATATTCGGTATATTAATCGTCCGCTCGACCAGTAAAGCCCAGCGGCAAACGAGCTGAAGAAAAACGAGAGAATCCGAAAGGGTTCAAAAAGAATCGAAAGACTTCGGCGCATTGCGAAAGAGAACGAGTTTCAAAAGAAACCGAGATTGGGGCTTGACAGAATCGCCGGTGTTTGATAACATCGACAAGCTTCCGAGCACGCACATTAACAATTAAAAAGTGGTAAAGAGATTCGGTAA
>CANJQH010000065.1 GCA_947476335.1 Anaerolineae bacterium
ACGCGCTATCTCCCTCCCCCGAAGGGGGAGGGAGATAGCGCGTTTCGAGGATTCCAATCAGTGCCGATCACCGGCAGTCGAAAGTTTGCCCCTTTTGGCGAATGCACCCATCGAACGAGTGTATCCGCCGTTGGCCGTTGGGGGCGAAATTTGACTGCGCATCATTGCGTCGACGCCACCCGGGGCTGGCTGCTGGCCTGCCGCGGTGGACCGCGCCTCCAGCGCCGGGACTTTGGGGTTTTTCGAACGAGGAATTTGGCGACTTCGTAACTACTCAGGCAGGTCTATTTTTCATCACGAAGCACACGCTCTCCAAAGATTTTTCAGCCCAGTCGAAAAAGTTCCATTGCGTTGCGCGTCGTGTATAGCGCCAGATCACTGAGCATTTCTTCACGCACTTCGGCGATCTTCAGCGCCACCAGTCGCACAAATGCCGGCTCATTGCGCTTACCGCGATATTTCTGCGGCGAAAGATAGGGCGAATCGGTCTCGATCACCAGCCGATCCGCAGGCACGGCGCGCGCCACAGCGCGAGTTCCGGCTGCGTTCGGGTATGTGACCGGCCCGCTGATGCCGATGTGAAACCCGCAGTCCAGCGCACGTTGCATTTGCTGCAGATCACCCGCAAACGAATGCAGCACCAGCGGCCGATCGCGCCATTCCACTTCCAGAATATCCAGCGTGTCGTCATACGCCTCACGGCAATGAATGATGACCGGCAAATCGAGCTCAGCAGCAAGTGCCAGCTGTTCGATGAACACGACTTTCTGTTTCGCAGGCTCAGCGACGTTCCAGTGATAGTCGAGGCCGATCTCACCAATGGCGACGACGCGCCCCAATGCATCGAGTGCAATTTGGCGCAACGCCGCACGCACCTCTGCGCCCCACTCCGCCGCCGAATTTGGATGCACGCCCACTGCGCTCACAAGATCCGTGCGAGCGACGGACAGTGCAGCAGCGCGACGACTGCTCTCCAAGTCATACGCCGGATTCAAAAACCGCATCACACCGGCCGCGTACGCTCGTTCGAAAACAGCGTCGCGGTCGGTGTCGAATTTATCCGTGTCAAGGTGACAGTGCGTGTCGAACAACACAGCGTCAGACCTGCGCAAGCTTGACGCCAGCATCGAGGATCGCAGCTACCTTGCTCTTTTTGCGTGTCTCACAGTACACGCGCATTAGCGGCTCAGTACCACTCATGCGGATCAACATCCAGCTGCCGTCCTCAAGCACGAACTTCCAGCCGTCGGTCATGTTCTTCGATACGACCCTGATGCCGGACAGCTTTTCCGGCTGCGCCGAAGTGAGCTGCGCCTTGATCGCTTCACGCTTCACCGGATCGATGATGCTGTCGATGCGATGGTAATAGTGAGCGCCGCCAACTTTTTCGAACAGCCAGTCCACAAGTTCAGAAGGCTTCTTGCCAGTCTGCACCATCATGTCGAGCAGATACAGATTTGCCAGAATGCCATCGCGCTCGGGCACATTGCCGCGAAAGGCATAGCCGCCACTTTCCTCACCACCGATGATCGCATCTGTCTCAGTCATCTTCGGCGCAACGTACTTGAAGCCAACGCCGGTCTCGTGCACGGGCACACCATACTGCGCACCGAGCACATCGAGCATCGACGAGCAGCTGAGTGTTTTTACGATCGGGCCACGCTGACCACGCACCTCGAGCAGATACAACGTCATCAGCGCCATGGCGCGCAGCTGATTAATAAACGCGCCCTTCTCATCACCAAAGCCACAGCGATCAGCATCGCCATCAGTGATGCAGCACACATCTGCGCCAATCTTCACCGTGGTCTTCAGGCCTACATCAACGTTCGGCTGAATCGGCTCCGGCCGCAACATTTCGGGGAAGCTCGGATTGCGCTGATTGTGAATCTCGACGATCTCAGTGGCGCCGCCGCCGATCAGGCGCGGGAACCAGCCGGCGCCGTTACCCCACATCGGATCAACGAGGACTTTCAAGCCAGCCTTTTTGATCGGGCCAAGCTTGACCAGCGTCTTCAAGTTCGCGATGTACTCAGTGGACGCATCGAACACCTCGATCAGGCCCTGCTTCACCGCAGCGCCGTACGCCAGCCGCGAAATGCCGGCACTCTCGGCCGGGATGCCGCCTTCGATGGCAAGCAGACCAGCCGGGTCAATTGCACCACCGGTGAAGTTGCGCACCTTAAATCCGTTGTCGTACGACGGATTGTGGCTGGCGGTGATATTGATTGCACCCAGCGAATGCTGTGCCTTCACAGCGAAGGCGATCACCGGCGTCGGTGTCGCACCGTTCGTCAAATACACCTTCACACCATGCCCGGCGAGCACTTCGGCAGCAGCGGCGGCAAAATCCTCCGATTGAAAACGCTTGTCATAGCCGATGACGACCGACGGATTCTTCGTCTTCGTGCGTGCCGCCTCTCCAAGCAGCCAAGCCGCATAGCCCGCCGCACAGCGACGTACGTTATCGAAGGTGTAATCCTCCGCAATGCGTCCACGCCAGCCATCCGTTCCGAATTTCAGCACTTCATTCATATTGGCTTCTCCTGCTTGGTTATTTCGTACCTAATACGACTTACCCACCTTTGCAACGTTTCATCTATTTACCTATTTACCACCCCAAATTGCATCATCCTGCATCATCCTCTTTCCAAAAACTCTTTCCAAAAAAGGCGAAAAGATAATGTGTTTCACGGTGAAAAATCAACCTACCCGATTGATTATGTTACTTCTGCGTCCCAGGCTCAGTCTTCACCAATGAGCCCGTCACCGTTTTATCGAGCATCACATCCGTCGACTTCTTCGGCTGATGCCAGCCGTAGCGAATTTCATCCTGCAGCTCACGCAAGTCAGAGTCGACCATCATGTGCACGAGATCATAGAAGCTCACAGCAGGAGCCCAGTTCAACTTGCTACGCGCCTTGCTCGGATCACCAATCAACAGATCGACTTCGGCCGGCCGCACGTAGCGAGGATCGATCACGACGTACTGCTTCCAATCCAGTCCGACGCGCGCGAATGCAATTTCGCACAATTCCTGCACTGTGTGTGTTTCGCCAGTGGCGATCACATAGTCGTCGGGGTTGTCCTGCTGCAGCATCAGCCACATCGCACGCACATAGTCGCCGGCGAAGCCCCAGTCGCGTCGCGCATCGAGGTTGCCGACGCGCAGTTCGTCCTGCAGGCCGAGCTTGATGCGCGCCGCCGCATGCGTTACTTTATGCGTGACAAATTCCAGTCCACGACGTGGTGATTCATGGTTGAACAGAATGCCACTCACCGCAAACATGTCGTAGCTCTCGCGGTAATTCACGGTGATCCAGTGTCCGTACACCTTCGCGACACCATACGGCGAGCGTGGATAAAATGGCGTCGTTTCCTTCTGCGGCACTTCAACGACTTTGCCGAACTGCTCCGACGATGACGCCTGATAAAAGCGCGCCGACGGCCGCACGTGGCGAATCGCTTCCAGAATGCGCGTCACGCCGAGCGCAGTGAACTCGCCGGTCAGCACCGGCTGCTGCCACGAAGTCGGCACGAAAGACTGCGCAGCGAGGTTGTACACCTCGTCGGGCTGAAACTGACTAACCACATCCATCATCGAAGACTGATCAAGCAGGTCACCCTGCACGATCTCAATATTGTCTTGGATATGACGCAGCCGATCGAAATTGATCGTACTGGTGCGGCGCACCATACCGACTACGCGGTAGTCCATCGAGAGAAGAAGCTCGGCCAGATAAGAGCCATCCTGGCCAGTAACGCCAGTGATAAGTGCGGTTTTTTCTTTCATATGCAGTAGTGATTATGCAGACTGGATTTTTGTGACGCAGCGCATACGAGCTTCGGTCAGAATATCTGCGAGTGTGCTTTCAAACAGAATACGCGGCGCCCAGCCGGTTGCTTCGCGCAGGCGCGTTGCATCGCCGAAACTGACCGGCGTATCAAACGGGCGAAACAATGCCGGATCGCTGATCTGACGCAGAACAACGCCCGTCATGGCAACAAGCGTATCCAGCACAAATTGAATCGAACGCGGTACACCACTGCAGACGTTGTAAATTTCGCCGGCGCGGCCTTTTTCGAGCAGCAGAGCGTAAGCGGCTACAACATCACGCACGTCGGTAAAGTCGCGCTGCGCCTGCATGTTGCCAAGGCGTAGTTCGGGCTCGCGCAATCCGGCTTCGATCTCGGCGATGCGCTGAGCGAACGAGGGAATGACAAATCCAGGCTGCTGCCCCGGCCCAAAATGGTTGAAGGGCCGTGCCACGATCACGTCAAGCTTGTGGCTCAGAAAATACTGCCGTGCCATCAAATCCTGCGCAGCCTTGCTCGCCGCATATGGATTATTCGGCTGCAAAAGCTTGCTTTCGCGAATCGGCAGGTCCTCCGGCATCGGTGCACCGTATACCTCGTTGCTCGAAATTATCAGAATGCGCGGATGAATCCCCGCTGCCAGCACCGCCTGTATCAGATTGAGCTGACCATGAATATTCTGCTCATACGTGTGCCACGGATCTTTCCACGACACAGCGACATTTGACTGCGCGGCCATGTGCACAATCGCATCCGGCTTCTCACTGGCCACGACATCGGCAATCACCGCTGCATCCACCATGTCCGCCTGGTGCCAATGCACACGTGCCTGCGGCTTCTCACTCGAGCGCGTGATGCCGACGAGAGTTGCCGCCGTGTGCTGCAACAGATGTTCAGCCATATGACGGCCGGCAAAACCTGCCATTCCAGTAATCAGGACATGCATAAATAAGAGCCTCACAGACTAAGTGAGTCGCCAAAAGTTCTGGCGGCAGATTCGCCTCCCCCGCTTTGCGGGGGAGGCGAATCTGCGGACAAAACTTATGGACAGGAACTTAGCTGTGCGAGTGTACCGTACCACGTCTGAAAAACGAAAATCGTAACGTCGTAACGTCATCAATGATTCATCCGGTATTCACCCACTTTCACGGCACCGACGTCGGAAACGGGCCAGGTGCATAAGACGTGAATAAATCGGTCACAGACAGCGTCTGTCTCTGCACACCAAGCAACAGCGGGGCAAATGCCATGAGCAACAGAATCGCAGTCGCAGCCAAAGAGATCTTCGCCATAAATGAAGCTTCGCGCGGCCGCGTCGCCAGATGGCGCCATCGATGCGCCGCCCATGCCATACTAACGGACGGAACCAGCAGCAGAACATTCCAGAGCGCGCCACCGGTGGCGAGCGACCACGCCCCTGCCGCAGCCGCCGGCAACAGCAGAAGCGTCACGATGCCAAACAGATCATAGCCATTGCGCATCACTCGAATGCGTGGAGGCACAGCGACAGGCAGGCGCGGCGGCGGGAATTCCGGACCGAGCTGTGCCAGGTAATGTTGCGGCGATTCGACGATGAATCCGCTCGCGCGCAGCTGCTGCGCAATGCGCGGGCTCACACGGCGTCCATCATCGACGTACCACAGATGATCAGCGCACAATGCAGCGTCGGTGACTTCACAATGCTCGATGGCTTCGTTCAGGCAATCAACACATCGCAGGGACATCTTCCGCTCCTGCAGTTTTCATCAAAGAGGATTCGATGAAAGAAAGGCGGAGAGAGTGAGATTCGAACTCACGGTGAGCCATACGACCCACAACGGTTTTCGAGACCGCCCCGATCAACCACTCCGGCATCTCTCCGAACGGCGGTGAGTATAGCAGAAGAAATGCTCACCCAAAACGGGGGCATCCGCGGTTTGGGGCGAAATTTGACAGCGCATCGTCACGCCGCCGTCAACCCGGGGCTTGCACCCTCCTTCGGGGCTGGCCATGGGTCTGCCGCGGTGGACCGCACCGTTGGCGCTCATGTTCCGTCGAAAAAGCGCCTAAGGAGCGACGCAGCCCCAGCCCAGACCCTCGGTCTGGGTGACGGCCCCCGTCATAGAGTTTAGTCACACCCAACAGGAGGTGCATCCGAATCATCCGCGTGAAACAAACTGCGGTTTGCCCCCAACACCGGACACACCTGCACCATGTGCACACAAATCGCGCAACACGCAGCGTTCGCACGCTGGTGCGCGCGCCGGACAGACCTCACGGCCATGGCGGATCATATTTAAGTGAAACGGCCCTTCCGCACCCGGCGGACTGAGCTTTTCCATCAACGTGTGCGCATCATTGGCATTCATCGATTCCGGCCGCAGCCCAAGCCGCCCGGTCACGCGGTGCACATGCGTATCAACTGGAAACGCCGGCATGTCGTAGCAGAACAACAGCACGATCGCAGCGGTCTTCGGGCCGACGCCATGGATGTTCAGCAGCCAGCGGCGCGCATCCTCTACAGGTAAAGCTGCGAGGAAATCGATGTTCAGTTCGCCACGCTCATGCGTGATGCGCCGCAGTGCCGCCTGGATGCGCGGCCCCTTCTGGTTCGACAGGCCCGCTGGCCGAATCGCATCGACGACAGACTCTGCGTCTGCGTCGCGCACCTGTTCCCACGTTGGAAAGCGCGCGCGCAGCCGCACGTAGGCCAGGTCGCGATTGCCATCATTTGTGTTCTGCGACAGAATCGTCGACACCAGTTCGCTCACACCATCGATCTTCGTCCAGCATGGCGTGCCGTATGCCTCGATCAGGCGTTCATGAATTTGTGCTGCTTTGCTGCGCAGTATCGCCAATTCTTCCGTCATCAGCAGCCATCCGGCCGAAAGCGCAGGTTATCGGCACTGTCGTCCATGCCGCCGATCCGATTGCGCAGCAGCCAAACGCGGTCGTGCTCAGCGACGAGATCGTCGATCAGCGCACGCTCCTCATCTGCGCTCAAGCGAATGCCGGCCGCGGCGTGCTGCAGCCGCAGCGTGCCATAGCGGATCAGCCGCAGCACATGCGCATATTCAGCGCGAATATGTGCTGCATCGGCGCGGTTCATATTCAACCGCGCGCACTCTCCCGCAAGCCGATCGACTTCCACGAGCAGCGCATCAGTCGTCACCGCAGGAAGAGTACGCAGCACGTCAGGCAGCTCATCGGCACGCGTGATCGCCGCACGCGCATAGCCAGTGCTGTTGTGTGTGCGCGGCAGGCGCGTATACAGATTTCCAACTTCGTAGGCAAAGCGACCAGATGCACCGCTCGGATCGCCAAAGATATGTAAGCTGGCCGCAGCGGCGATATCAATGTCACGATTCGTATCTACGCTCCAGCCCAGCGCTGCGCCGAATGCGTAGCCGAGAAAACTCACGGGCAGTGGCTGCAGATGACCCGCGTCCCCCCAGTCCGTATTGAGAAAACCGAGTGCGCCGTTGTGCAGGCCATTCTCAGCCGCACTACGAATGTTGCCGATCATATTTTCGGTGCGGCCACCAAGGCTGTTCCACGCAGATGTGCCCGGGCACACATAGAACGGAATGCCCGACGAGGCGAAGCGCGCAGCATGATCAGCGAACGGGTGGTCAAATTCATAACCCCACTCGAGCGCAACGACATCCTTCGGCAGTTCGGCCACCAGCTCCGGATGCTCCATGATGATGTCGCCCCAGAACTGCATGCGCCGACCGCGCCGCTTCAATTCAGCGTGAATCTTCAGCAGGAAATCGAGATACACACGGCCAACGCCGTGCTGTGCGACGAGCTCGCGGCTGGCGCCCTGCCCCAGATCCACAGTCTCGTCACCACCGATGTTTACGACGTCGGCGCGAAAATGGGGCAGCGTCTCATCGAAAATATCGCCGACGAGCGCCAGGCTGCGCGGGTCGCTCGGGTTGAGCGTAAAAGGCTGCTCGAAACGTCCCCACTGCGTATCGCAGCCATTCGGCGCTTCGGCGAGGTCACGGTACTCGTCGAGGATGAGCCAGCGACGCATGTGGCCAAAAACATTCAGGTTCGGCACAAGTTCGATGTGCCGCTCACGGCAGTACGCATCGAGCTGCAGAATTTCCTCGCCAGTCATCGGCGACTTGCCAGCCCACACCTTCGGATGTTTTCGAAACGCAAAGGTGTGTTCGGTATAGAGCTGCAGCTCATTCATCTTCAGTTCAGCGAACTGATCGACGAGCGCAAAGAGCGTCTCCATCGTCGGCACCTTGTCACGGCTGATGTCGAGCATGACACCGCGGCGCGCAAAGTCTGGCCGATCTGCAATTTTCAAATACGGTAATGCGGCGCCGTACTGACGCAGCAGCTGCACGAGCGTCATTGCACCAAAAAACGCGCCATCCGCACCACCGGCGTGAATCACGATGCCGTGCGCATCAATAACGAGCGAATATGCCTGAGTCGAACGTGCGTCCACGTCTGCAGGCGTATCCAGTGCAATGCGCAATCCCGCCTGCGAATCCAGAGCTGCGCCCGCATGAATCTCCCAGCGCAGGCCAGCGCCAGCAAGCGCACGTTGTGCGGCGTATGCAGCGCTGCTCAGATCAGCGGCAAAGTCTGCAGCGAGCAGAATGAGTTTGTCGGCGCCGAGAGAGTGAAGATTGAGCATCGCACCGCTCAGTTCAAGCGAGCGCGGCTGCGGAAGCAGGCACGGAGTTGCGGACGAATTTGACATGCAATGGATTGTAGGTGCGCTGTAAATTTCGAGTAACTGCTGAACTGCTCGGGTCGGTCAATTTTCCAACTCAAAACAGGCTGTTTTGTGTTGGAAATACCGATCTTGGCTTGATGGCCTGAATCATTACAATCGTAACTACTCAGGCCCAAATCAGTATTTCCCGCGAAACACACTATTCTCTCCCCCTTCGGGGGAGAGAATAGTGTGTTTCGCGTTGGAAAAATGGCTGGCCTGAGTAGTTACTTACAATTTCGAACGAAAGCAGTGCCTCCTAAGTGCGCAGGAATCATTACACTGTTTCATAGATGGCACCGAAGATGGCACCGAAGATGGCACCGAACGTCCACAATGAATTCCACAGCCTGGCTTTGCCTGCTGCAGCCGCTCACATCCGCAACGCCTGCGGCATCAAAACCAGCTGTACCGAGGTCGTTCTCAGCAAACCCAACGTGCTGGCGGTCGGCGTCGGCTTTCGCAACAAAGATCGCCAGGGAATGAGGGAACTCTGCATCGTTTGCTCAGTGGTAGAAAAGAAGCCGCTGAATGAGCTGGCTGAACACGAGCGACTGCCGCAGTACGTCGGTGACTTTCGCATCGACGTAGTGGCTACCGGACGATTCAAGGCGCTGGGCGCCATGCAGGCGCAACGCATGCGTCCGGTACACCCTGGACTTTCCATCGGACACGAAAAAATTACGGCCGGCACATTCGGCCTCGTGGTTGAACGCAACGGCGAGCGGCTGATGCTGAGCAACAACCACGTGCTGGCGAATTGCAATTCAGGCAAACTCGGCGACCGCGTGCTGCAGCCCGGCCGTTACGACGGCGGCAAAGCAGACAAGGACGCGATTGCGCACCTCGTCGAGTTCGTGCCAATTTTTTTCGATGAAGACGCCGTGGCTGCGCCGCAGACAGCAACGTTGAAGAGCCGCGCAGTCGCTATGCCACGGGGCTGCGGCAGTGCGCTCGTGCGCAATGGCCGCGGCACAGCTCCAGTCGAAACATTCAATCAGCGCGGAAAAAATCGCGTCGACTGCGCACTGGCACTGCCAGAAGAACAGCGTATGTTGTCGCTCGAAATTGCTGGCATCGGTGTGCCACGCGGTGTCGGCGTCGGCTCGCTCGGCATGCAGATTCAGAAGAGCGGCCGCACAACGGGCCACACCACGGGGCAAATCGAACAGATCGACGTCACCTCACGCATCGACTACGACAATCGCACAGCAACGTTCACCGGCCAGATTCTGGCATCTGCCGTCAGCGCAGCCGGCGATTCAGGATCAGCCGTGCTCGACATGACCGGCCGCGTGATCGGCCTGCTCTTCGCCGGCTCAAACAACGTCACATTGATCAATCCGATTCAAGATGTGCTGGATGCGCTGAACGTCGAAGTCGCAGAAGAGTGAAGGTAACTACTCAGGCCCAAATCAGTATTTCCCGCGAAACACACTATTTTCTCCCCCTTCGAGGGAGAGAATAGTGTGTTTCGCGTTGGAAAAATGGCTGGCCTGAGTAGTTACGAGTGAAGAGTAATGAGAAAATCGTGCACATGCATGACTGGCCCAATTTCCACCTCGATGTCAACGGCACCACACTGCGCGTCATTCGATCACATCCCGCCACAGGCGATCGTCCACAAGTCGTGCTAGTGCATGGCTTCACTGACGATGCGATGTACTGGACGCGCACAGCAGAGATACTCGCACAGACCTACGAGGTGATTGCCTACGATGCACGCGGCCACGGCGAGTCTGCGCGCCGCAACGGCACCTTCGACGACGTGGTGCGCGCGGCGGATCTGCTGGCTGTGATCGATGCGCTTAAGCTCGATCGGCCGTTGGCAATCGGCCACTCGATGGGCGGCTCGACGATTGCCAACGCAGCGGCGCTGCGCCCGACGGTCTTTCGTGCCATCGCACTCGAAGATCCGGCATGGTGGGAAACAGCCGACATTCCCGCCGAACAACGCGCCGCTGCAGAAGCCGGCATGCGCACACGCACCAGCGAATGGCGGCGCTGGCTTCTGGAAGTACAAAGCGCCGACGATGCGCAATCGCTCACCATGGTGCATGAGGGCAATCCAATCTGGTCGCACGACGATGCAGTGCTCTCGCGCAACGCGCGGCAACGCTTCGACCCGGCCATGTTCGAGGATTACCCACCTGCGGCTGCGCCGTGGCGCAGCGCAGTCGCAGCATGGCGCTGCCCGGCGCTGCTGCTGCTCGGCTCCGAGCGCAATGCCATCATCACGCCGCAGCGTGCGGAAGAATCGCGCTCAATCAACGCATCTGTGCGCTGGACGCAAATCACCGGCGCAGGTCACGCAATTCGCTACGATCGCTTCGACGACTACATCGGCGCGGTCCTGCATTTCCTGGCTGTCAATGCAGGATAGGCGCGCCGCTGACGCGAGCCAGCGCATGTGCGAACTACGTGCATCCGCCGTTGGGGGCAAATTTCACGAAACGGCGGGGCGGTCACCTGAACCGGGACCGAGGGTCCGCATCGTTGCGCCTTCGGTGCTTTTTCCGCGGAATATGAGCGCCGGAGGCGCAGTCAACGTTTGCCCCAAGCCGCAGATGCACCCTAAGCGCCCTAAGCGCATACACTCCCGTATCTTCGGTACAATCTCAGCCGCATCATGGCTGAGCCAATTCGATTACTGCACTTCGCCGACATTCACATCGGCATGGAGAACTACGGCCGCATTGACCCTGCGACCGGTGTAAATCAACGCGTGCTCGATTTCGTGCGCAGGCTGGTTGAGGTGGTCGATCACGCGATCGACAACGACGCCGACTGTGTGCTTTTTGCGGGCGATGCATTCAAAACGCGTGATCCGAATCCGACGTATCAGCGCGAATTCGCGCGTCAGATTCGCAGACTGTCGCGCCGCGAAATTCCGACGGTGCTGCTCATCGGCAATCATGACACGCCGATTGTCGAGAAACGTGCGACAAGCATGGACATTTTTGGTGTGCTAGATGTACCGCACGTGATCGTAGCGAACACCGAAATGCTGCATCGCATCGAGACGCGCCACGGCCTGCTGCAACTCGCGACGATCCCCTGGCCGCAGCGCTCGCGACTGATGCAGAGCGATGACACGCGCGGGCTGTCGATCGACGCACTCGATCTGGCGCTCGAAGCGAAGGTGATCGAACAGATTCAGGCGCTCGAGCGCGAGCTGACGCCCGATGCGCCGGCGATTCTGGCCGGCCACTTCACCGTCTCCGACGCCGTCTATGGCAGCGAACGCCAGGTGATGATCGGCCGCGACACCACAATTCGTACGAGCGCATTCACCTCTGGTGCGTGGGATTACGTAGCGCTCGGCCACATTCACAAACACCAGGATGTGACAAAGGGTGGCTATCCGGCCGTCGTGTATTCGGGCAGCCTGGAGCGCATCGATTTCGGCGAGGAGCGCGAAGCGAAGGGATTCGTGTGGATCGAGGCGACGCCAAAGACGACGAGCTGGCGCTTCGTTCCGGTGCAGGTGCGCACATTCATGACGATCGCCATCGATGTTACCGACGCCGGCGATGAGCCGACAGAAGCGGTGCTGCGCGAAATCGAAAAGTACGACGCGACGGACGCGATCGTGCGTGTGCGCGTAAAAATGCTGCAATCGCAGGAAACGCAGCTGCGCACGCGCGACGTCGAAGATGCGCTGGTAGCGGCGCACATGATCGCCGGTATCGCAAAAGACGTGCAGCGCGAAGTGCGCAGTCGCATCGGGCTTGAAAGTGCCGAAGCGCTGACGCCCCCCCAACTGCTGGTGCACTACCTGCACAGCAAGATCAAATCCCAAGAAGAAATCGACGAACTGGCGGCGCTCGCCAGGGAAATCATGGAGCAGAACGCGTGAATATATTGGATGAACTGCGCCAGCGGCCGTTGTTATCGGATGGCGCAATGGGCACTCAGATCTACGCCAGCGGCATCGACGTCGAGCAGAGTTTCGATGAATTAAATGTGCTGCACCCGGAAGTCGTCCTTGGGATACATCGCGCGTATGTACGTGCTGGAGCAGACATCGTCGAGACGAACACCTTCAGTGCCACAGCGCTGCAGCTGCAGCGCTGGGGAATCGAAGAGCGCACGGCCGAGATCAACCGCGCCGGTGCTGCGCTTGCACGCCGCGCAGCGGACGAAGCCGGACGGCGCATATTCGTCGCAGGATCGGTCGGACCACTCGGCGTGCGGCTGGCGCCGCTCGGATCAGCAAAGGCCGAGGATGCATTTGCAGCTTTTCGCGAGCAGATCACTGCACTTGCAGAAGGTGGAGTCGATCTGCTGATTCTCGAGACATTCGCCGACCTCGTCGAAATCGAACAGGCGGTTCGCGCAGCACGAGCAACATGCACGATACCGATCATCGCGTCGATGAGCTTCAACCGCGAAGGCCGCACGCTCACCGGCATCACACCTGAAGCGGCGGCACGAGCGCTCACAGAACTTGGCGTCGATGTGCTCGGCGCAAACTGTTCCACTGGGCCGCGCGGCGTATGCGACGTCGTCAGTCGCTATCGCCAGGTGCTCGACGAAATGGGAGCGACGCAACCGATCTCAGCGATGCCGAATGCGGGCTATCCCGAGACGCGCGGCGAGCGCCTGTTCTATCCGGCCTCGCCCGATTATTTCGGCCAGTACGCACAGCGACTGATCGAAGCCGGCGCGCAGATCGTCGGCGGCTGCTGCGGCACAACGCCCGATCACATTGCGGCCATGCGGCGCGCTGTCGATGCGCGTGCATCAGCTGCGTCGATCAGCAAAATACATGCCGTGCGTGGCATCAGCGAGGCAGAACCGACAAGCACACGCAACGAGACCTCCGAGTCCGCACTCGCCAATGCGCTGCACAGCGGCGCATTCATCACCACGGTCGAGATGGAGCCGCCGAAGAGCGCCAACACCACCGAGCTCGAAGCGAATGCGCGCATGTTGCGCGATGCTGGTGCGACGGTGCTGGACATTTCCGACATCCCGATGGCGCGCATGCGCATGACCGGCATGGCGGCTGCACTTAAGGTACAGCAGGCGGCTGCAATCGAGACGGTGCTGCATTTCCCGGTGCGCGGCCGCAATCTGCTGCGCGTGCAGGGTGACTTGCTCGCTGCCCACGCACTCGGCGTGCGCAACCTGTTCGTCACGATGGGCGACCCGGCGAGCATCGGCGATTACCCACAGGCGTTCGACAACCACGACATCGTGCCGACCGGGCTGGTGCAGCTGATCAAGAGCGGCTTCAACGAGGGCAAAGACAGCGCAGGCACGTCGATCGGCGATGCGTGCCATTTTGTCGTCGGCGTGGCGGCCAACCTGACACCCGGCGATCTCGACAAAGAAGCGCGCCTGCTGAAAAAGAAAATCGAGTGCGGCGCAGATTTCGCACTCACGCAGCCAGTTTTTGATGCCGAACATGCGCGCAGATTTCTCTCACGCTACGCCGAAATGTTCGGCCCACTCGAGCTGCCATTGCTCGTTGGAATATTGCCGTTGTCGTCGGTGCGGCACGCAGTGTTTTTGAAAAACGAAGTACCCGGCATGATGCTGCCGGATACGACGGTGGCGCGCATGGAACGTGCGGGTGATCAGGCACGTGAAGAAGGATTGCAGATGGCGGGCGAACTCCTTGCCGAACTGCGGCCGCTGGTGCGCGGCGTGTACTTTATTCCTGCATTTCGGCGCTACGACAACATTGCACGACTGATCCGACAGACGGTGTAAACATGAACAGCAACTTCGACCTCATCGTTGTCGGCGGCGGCATCGTCGGGCTGGCGGCTGCACGCGCGATGCAGATACGCCAGCCAAATCTGCGGATCGCGCTGTTGGAAAAAGAGGTGCACGTCGCACACCATCAGACGGGCAACAACAGCGGCGTGATTCACTCCGGCATTTATTACAAACCGGGCTCGCTCAAGGCGCAGCTGTGCGTCGATGGCGCGCGCCGCATGTATGAGTTCTGCGCTGAGAACGGCATCGCACATCAGCGCTGCGGCAAAGTCATCGTCGCGGTGAGTGAAGATGAGCTGCCGCGGCTTGATGAACTGCATCGGCGCGCTAAAGCCAACAACGTGCCGGGCGTAAAAAAAATCGATACAAAAGAGCTGAAGAAGGTCGAGCCAAATGCGGCTGGCATCGCTGCGCTGTGGTCGCCAAACACCGGCATCGCCGATTACCGCGGTGTGTGCGATGTGCTGGCACGCGGGCTTACGGAAACAGGCGCACTTGTGCGGCTGCAGACGCGCGTCACCGGCATCGAGGAAAGCGCGAATGACGTGACCGTGCATACGACGCAGGGATCACTTCATGCGGAGAAGCTGGTGAGCTGCGGCGGCCTGCATGCAGACGACATCGCGCGCATGGCCGGCATCGAACCTGACGTGCAGATCGTGCCATTCCGTGGCGAGTACTACTTCGTGAATCCGCAGCGGCGCGACCTGGTGCGCGGCCTGATCTATCCGGTGCCGAATCCCGAGTTCCCATTCCTCGGCGTGCACTTCACGATCACAACCAGCGGCGAGCTCGAAGCGGGCCCGAACGCAGTGCTGGCATTCGCACGCGAAGGCTACGGCTACACGAACGTGAACATGGGCGAACTGGCGCGCACGCTGTATTTTCCAGGCTTTCAGAAGCTGGCGCAAAAGTGGTGGCGCGTCGGCGCGTACGAATACTACCGTTCGCTGAACAAGGCAGAGTTCGTACGTTCGCTGCAGCGGCTGGTGCCGAGCGTGCGCGGCGAAGACATCCATCGCGGCGGTGCCGGCGTGCGCGCGCAGGCAGTGCGCAGCGACGGCACACTCGTCGACGACTTCGAGTTCGCCGCGACCGCGCGCACGCTGCACGTGCTCAACGCTCCCTCCCCGGCCGCCACGGCAAGTCTGTCGATTGCAGAGGTGATCGCCTCGAAGATAGAGGGCAGTGAGAGAAGTCAATAGCAACCGTCTGCCTGCAGATTAACCCGTACGTGTAGATGCTTCAACCGATCCCGGGAATACACTCGCTTGCACTATGCCTGTCAGTTTGCAAGCAACCACTGAGACGCCGCTACTGATTTCGGTGATGTTCACCCT
Source organism: Anaerolineae bacterium (assembly GCA_947476335.1). Lineage (GTDB taxonomy): Bacteria > Chloroflexota > Anaerolineae > J036 > Brachytrichaceae > CANJQH01. The sequence goes on from CANJQH010000065.1 coordinate 15,610, forward strand.
GGACGATGAGGGCGGTCACATCTACAAGCAAAATATCACGGTGGGCCGAAGTGCTGAGCGGATCGGCTGGGGGTCGGCGGGCTGGGCACGGGCCGCCGCACGCATACGAACGATTCCACCGAACTGGAAACTCAATCTCGGATCGCGACACATTCGACATTCAGGGTTACCCGGCCAGATTGCCAAATTGCTCGCGTTTCTGCGAACGCAGATAGTGCGTCTTAGCCAGCTTCGCTCCACCGAGTCGCGTCCGGTGATTTTGTACGCAGACTGGTTCGATTTGGTGCATCTCGTGATCATGACGGTATCGCTCTACCTCACCAGACTTCCGAAAGATCTACACTTTTGGTTCACGTATCGCACACCTACGACGCCTCGCAGGGCAATTCCGTATCGGATTCTGCACTTCCTCATCGAACTCAGGCTGGGCAGTCATCGACTTCAGCTGCTGGGAGACAGTGAACTCGTCGATGACTCGAATGCCCGCAGCTTTCGAAAAGATTTTTTCACGATGCCGATCGTTACGACCAATCAACTGACATCCGCGTCGCAGGTGCTTCTCGATGAAATTGAATCGGCGCTGCCGAAGACCAAAAAACGCCTTTGGTGGCCCGGGCGCCCATTTCCGCGTAAGGGTGAGGCCGTCATCGACGCAATCATGATGGTCCCGAGTGAATCTGCGCAAAATGCAGCCATGCTCACTTCGGAACGGCATGCGGTACCCCGCACCAGCATCATGTCTCATGTTGCAGTGCCTGATCCGCTTACGCCCGCAGAATTCAGCGCATGGATGCACGCAGCCGACGTGATCCTGCTGCCCTACGACGCATCACTCCACGGCAAGCAGGGCTCCGGAATCTTCGTCGAATCTGCAGCCGCCGGCCGAATGGCCCTGGTTACGGACGAAACATGGATGGCGCATCAATATCGCCGGTACGGATACCCGGAATTCATCATCGACTGGACGCGACCCGATCTGCTCGGTCACATCCTCAGCATCGCCAGCGACGCAGAGCATCAGCAGAGAAGCAGAGAATTCTGCCGTCGCTTCAGCAGGTTTCACAGTGAAGACAGTTTCGCAGCGCATTTGCAGGAACTGTGGCAGAAAGTCCGTCGATCAGAAGGATAATCTCCGGACGCAATCGCAAGTCTCAGTCGTAACGCTCCTACTGACCATGCTCGAAGCAATCGTCCTCGCCGGCGGCAAAGGCACCCGCCTGGCAACCGTCGTTTCCGACCGGCCAAAGCCGATGGCCGAGGTCGCCGGCCGCCCGTTTCTCGAATGGCTGCTGCTCGAACTGCGCAGCCAGGGAGTGCAGCGCGTCGTGCTCAGCGTCGGACATCTGGCTGAAAGCATCGTCACGCACTTCGGCGATGGAACGCGATTCGGACTTGAAATCGTGTATACGCACGAAGAACAGCCACTCGGCACGGGAGGGGCGCTGCGGGCGGCAATGGAGCATGTGCGCGGTGCGCGCTTCCTCGCCCTGAACGGCGACTCATACTGCCGCTTCGACATTGATGCGCTGCTGCGTGCGCACATACAGCGCAGTGCACGCAGCACCATCGCTGTTACATATGTTGAAGACGCAGGGCGCTACGGCGCGGTGCAGCGTGCACCAGACGGCGCGGTGCGCACATTCACCGAGAAGCGCGCCGACGCCGGCCCCGGCTGGATCAACGCCGGAATTTACGTGCTCGAACGCGCGCTGATGGAACCGCTCACGCCGGGCGCAAATTATTCGATCGAGCGCGACGTGCTGAGCGGCGCAGCAGCAGGCGGCATTCACAGCGTCGCCGTGCGCGGGCCGTTCATCGACATCGGCACACCGGAGTCGTTCGAAAAAGCGCAGCGTGTGCTTGCCGATGAAGCGGCGCGATTCGCCAGCGCAGGCAGCGAATGGACGCGCGAGCGCCGCGCCGAACGCGTGCGAAATCGGCTGCGCGAAAGTGCAGAGAATCTGCAACGCACGGCAGACGCGTGCACGCCAGCGCTGCTCGACGCGGTCGAGATGCTCGTCGCAAGCCTGCGCAGCGGCGGGCAGCTGCTGATCTGCGGCAATGGCGGCAGCGCAGCCGACGCCCAGCACCTGGCAGCCGAATTCGTCAGCCGGCTGACGCAGGATTTTCCACGCGCGGCGCTGCCAGCGATCGCGCTCACAACGGACAGTTCGTTTCTAACCGCATACGCCAACGACATCGAATTCGACGGCGTGTTCGCGCGGCAGGTCGAAGCGCTCGGCCGACCGGGCGACCTGCTGCTGTGCCTGAGCACCAGCGGCAATTCGCGCAACTGCGTCCGCGCTGCTGATGCGGCGCACGCGCTCGGAATGAGCGTGCTGTCGATCTGCGGCGCCGGCGGGCTGCTCTCCCGCATCGCCGACGTGCCGATCGACATCCCGGCTCACAGCACACAACTCGTTCAGGAAGCGACCCTTCCGCTGTATCACATGCTCGTCGATCTGACCGAGCGTGTACTTTTCGATCGTCAGGAAAACGAAAAATGAACATTCTTATCACCGGCGGCGCCGGCTATATCGGTTCCGTCCTCGCGCCCATGCTGCTCGCGCGCGGCCACGGCGTGACCGTGCTCGACAACTTCATGTTCAGGTCGAACAGCCTGATGGATTGCTGCATCTACGAGAACTTCCGAGTCGTTCGAGGGGACTGTCGGGATGAGTCCACGCTGCGGTCTGCGTTGAAAGATGCAGACGTCATTATTCCGCTGGCGGCGCTCGTCGGCGCGCCGCTGTGCGACCGCGACAAAGTTGGGGCGGAAACGATCAATCGCGGCGCCGTCGAACTGTTGTGCCGGATCGCCAGCAAAGAACAGCGCATCATGATTCCGAACACGAACAGCGGCTACGGCATCGGCGAACACGGCAAGTTTTGCACCGAAGATTCGCCGCTGCGCCCGATTTCACTGTATGGAGTGACGAAATCGCAGGCGGAACAAGCGGTGCTCGAACGCGGCAACAGCCTGAGCTTCCGACTCGCCACGGTGTTCGGCACCTCCCCACGCATGCGGCTGGATTTGCTGGTGAACGACTTCGTCTATCGCGCCGTGGTCGACCGCGCGCTGGTCGTTTTTGAGGGCCACTTCAAACGCAACTTCGTGCACATTCGCGACGTCGCAGCCGCGTTCGAATTTGCGCTTGAAAATTTTGAACGCATGGCGGGCAAGCCCTACAATCTCGGCCTCGACTCCGCGAACCTGTCGAAGCTCGAGCTGTGCGCCGAAATTAAAAAGCAGGTGCCGCAGTTCACGTATATCGAAGCGCCGATTGGTGAAGATCCGGACAAGCGTGACTACATCGTATCGAATGCGCGTCTGCTTGCCACGGGTTTCACGCCGCAGCATTCACTGCAGAGTGGAATCGTGGAACTGATCAAGGCGTACACGATCATTCGCGGCGGCGCGTTTGGGAATGTGTGAAGGCATGCAGCGTGCACAGTTCGACGGCCACTCTTCGCGGCGAAGCCGATTGCACTCCATGAACAGCAGAATCTGCATTAATTCTCTTCATCGTCGGCAAAACCGTTGAATCAAGCCGTCGCTGCCGCGTGGCGTGAATGGATTGATTCGAGAATTCCGATGAGAGCCTGAACGTCAACACTGAAATGATCATCACCAGAGCACCCGTTCGCATCAGCTTTCTCGGCGGCGGGACGGATTACCCGGAACACTTCCTGCGCCACAGCGGGGCAGTGCTGGCGACGGCCATCGATAAGTTCAACTACGTCACCGCGCATCGGCATCGCAGCGAAATGTTCGACTACGCGATTCGCGTGCAGTATCGCAAGGTCGAATCCGCACGCACCATCGACGAGATCGAACACGCCGTATTCCGTGAGTGCCTGCGCTTCTGCAGCATCGAGCGCGACATCGAGCTGCACACGATCGCCAACCTGCCGGCGTTCACCGGGCTGGGTTCGTCGTCGACTTTCACAGTTTCCCTGCTGCACGCGCTGCACGCGTTCAAGGGTGAATTTCGCCGGCCGATCGAGCTGGCGTACGAGGCCATCCACATCGAGCGCAACGTGCTCGGAGATCGCGTCGGATGCCAGGATCAGACGCTGGCAGCCGTGGGCGGGTTCAACCTGATCGAGTTTCGCAA
>CANJQH010000066.1 GCA_947476335.1 Anaerolineae bacterium
CCGCCATCAAACGCCTGGCACTGAGTTTGCTGCGGCAGGAGAAAACGAACACGCGTTCACTGCGCAAAAAGCGCTTCACCTGCGCACTCGACAACGGATACGTGCTCAAAGTGCTCAAGAGCGCTCAGGTTTGATGCTCCGGCCCTGCCCCTATCCCCTATTCCCTGCCCCCGTGCACCATCGCCGAAACCGGTGCACAATCCCCTCATGCACCCTCTTGATGCGCTCCTCGCCGACCCGGCGCTGATCGACGATCCTTATCCGACCTATCGGCGGCTGCGCGAGGAAGCGCCGGTGTTCTGGAGCGAACACATGAACGGCTGGGTGGTCACCAGCTACGACGGCGTGCTGCGCACGTTCTCCGACCCGCAGCATTTCCGCAACGGCGGCCGCTTCGAACCGGTGTTCGACGCGCTGCCGGCCGAAGTACACGCCGAGTTCGCGCCGATGCGACGGCACTTCATGCACGGCATCATCGGCGCCGATCCGCCGGACCACACGCGCATGCGCGCGCTGATTCAAAAAGCGTTCACCCCGCGCGCGCTCGACGCCATGCGCGCGCCGGTGCAGGTCATCGTCGACCAGCTGCTGGACGACTGCGCCGGCCGTGACGAATTCGACGTGGTGCGCGACCTGGCGAACCCGCTGCCGGTGCTGGTCATCGCGCAGATGATGGGCGTGCCGCTGGAGATGGGGCCGCAGTTCAAGCGCTGGTCGGACGAAGTGATGCGCTTTCAATCGAGCGGGCGCGCGGCGCTGGACGAGATGCGCATTTCACATCGCGCGCTGTTTGAATTTCGCGCCGCGCTCGAGGATCTTTTCGCGCAGCGCCGCGCCGAGCCGCGCGACGACCTGATCACCGCGCTCGTGCAGGCCGAGGAGCAGGGTGACCGGCTGAGCCAGGAGGAGATGCTGGCCACGTGCGTGACGCTGCTGGTGGCCGGGCACGAAACGACGACGAACCTGATCGCCAACGGCCTGCTGGCGCTGCTGCGCAACCCCGAGCAGCTGGCGGCCTTGCGGGCGAATCCGAGCCTGACGGCGACGGCGACGGCGATCGAGGAGATGCTGCGCTACGACACGTCGCTGCAGCGCAATCGGCGCATCGTGGGCGAAGACGTCGAAATCCACGGCCAGCATCTGCGGAAGGGCCAGTTCGTGATGCAGGTGATCGGCGCGGCCAACCACGACCCGGCGGTGTTCCGCGAGCCGGAGACGTTCGACATTGCGCGCAATCCGAATCCGCATCTGGGGTTCGGGCGCGGCATCCACTTTTGCCTGGGGGCGCCGCTGGCGCGCATCGAGGCGCCGGCCGCGCTGCTGTCGCTGCTGGAGCGCTTCCCGCACGTGCAGCTGGCGCGCGAGCAGCAGGACTGGCGGCGCGAGATGGGCGCGCTGCGCAGCATGCGCACGCTTTATGTAACGAAAATCCCCGTCTTCTAAGAAGACGGGGATGCCTGTCAGCTTCACCTGTCAGCCGGTTTCTCGGCGTGGAACACGCCGTTTTCGCTCCCTTCGGAGCAAGAAACAGCGCGTTCCACGGGAAACACCGACCGCGGTGCGGGTCGTGACGAGTGACTAGAAGTCGCCGCCCATGCCGCCACCGGGGGGCATCGGAGCAGACTTTTCCTTCTCGGGGATGTCCGTGATCAGAGCCTCGGTCGTCAGGATCATCGCAGCGATCGAAGCCGCGTTCTGCAGCGCGCCCTTCGTCACCTTGACCGGGTCGGTGATGCCGCCCTTGATCATGTCGATGTACTCGCCCGTCATCACGTCGTAGCCCATGTACTTCTTCTCTTTGCCGATCGAGCGGACCTGCTGCACCACGACGCTGCCGTCCTGGCCGGCATTGCCGACGATGCGGCGCATCGGCTCTTCGAGCGCACGCTTGAGGATGTTCACACCCACCTGCGCATCCGGCTGGTCGAGCTTGACGCTATCGAGCGCCTTCGCAGCGTGAATCAACGCAACGCCGCCGCCGGGGACGATGCCCTCTTCAACCGCGGCGCGTGCGGCCGAAAGTGCGTCCTCGACGCGATGCTTCTTTTCCTTCAGCTCGGTCTCGGTCGCAGCACCGACACGAATCACCGCGACGCCACCGGCCAGCTTGGCCAGGCGCTCGTTCAGCTTCTCCTTGTCGTAGTCGCTGGTGCTCTTGTCGATCTCGTTGCGAATCTCTTCGATGCGCGCCTTGATCGCCTTGTCGTTGCCCGAACCGTCAATGATCGTGGTGTCGTCCTTCGTCGAAACCACGCGCACGGCCTGGCCGAGATCCTCGAGCGTCGCGCCTTCCAGCTTGCGACCGAGTTCTTCGGTGATGACCGTCGCGCCCGTCAGGATCGCGATGTCCTGCAGCATGGCCTTGCGGCGATCGCCGAAGCCCGGTGCCTTCACCGCGAGCACGTTCAGCATGCCGCGCAGCTTGTTCAGCACCAGTGTCGCCAGCGCCTCACCGTCGACGTCTTCGGCGATGATCACCAGGTCGCGCTTGCCGCGCTGCACGAGCTTCTCGAGCAGCGGGATGATGTCCTGCGCCGCGCTGATCTTCTTGTCGTAGATCAGGATGTGCGCATCCTTGATCTCAGCCGACATCGTTTCCGGCGACGTGATGAAGTACGGCGACAAATAGCCGCGATCGAACTCCATGCCCTCGACGTACTCGGTCTCGAAGCTGAGCGACTTGCTCTCTTCAACCGTGATGACGCCGTCCTTGCCGACCTTGTCCATCACATCGGCGATCAGCGTGCCGATCTCATCGTCCTGCGCCGAAATCGAAGCAACCTGCTTGATCTGGTCGTGCTTGCTGACTTCGACGGCCATGCTCTTGAGCGCCTTGATCACGGCTTCAACGCCGGCTTCGAGGCCACTCTTGATCAGCATCGGGTTCGCGCCGGCGGCCACGTTCTTGAGGCCCTCGTGCACGATGATCTGCGCCAGCACCGTCGCGGTGGTGGTGCCGTCGCCGGCGATGTCGTTCGTCTTGGTCGCCGCTTCCTTCAGAAGCTGCGCGCCCATGTTCTCGAACGGATCCGCCAGTTCAATTTCCTTCGCCACAGTCACACCGTCATGCGTGACCGTCGGGGCGCCGTATTTTTTGTCGAGCGCAACGTTGCGGCCCTTCGGGCCCAGAGTCGTCGCCACCGCAGCGGCGAGAATGTCCACGCCGTTCTTCAGCTTGCGGCGGGCTTCTTCGTTGAAAATAAGTTGCTTGGCCATCTTTTATAGTTCCCAGTGCCGAGTTCCAAATTCCGAGCAAAATCCGCACGGTCTGAACTTCGGCGCGAATCTGTGTCCCAAGCGCCAAATCCTGAACTCCGAGGAAATATCTCGGGGCTCCGCACTCAGCGCTCGGCACTACATTCATTCCACGATCGCGAGGATGTCGGCTTCCTTCAGGATCAGATACTTGCCGCCGTCGACCTTAACTTCTGTGCCGGCGTACTTCGCATACAGCACGTGCTGACCGACTTCCACATCCAGCGGAATCAACTTGCCGCTGTCATCTTTGCGGCCAGTGCCAACCGCCAGGATCACACCCTTCTGCGGCTTTTCCTTGGCCGTCTCCGGCAGCACCAGTTTGCCACCGGCAAACGTCACTTCGTCCTCTTCTGCCGCCTGAACAACTACGCGGTCACCGAGGGGACGAATGTTCAACTTCGCCGCTTCTGCTTTCTTCGCCATGTTTGTAGCCTCCAATCGCTTATGTCTTGAAATTAGCATCACCAGCACCATCGGCGCTGATTCCTGCTTCACGTTGGCACTAAACAAAATGAGTGCTAACGCGACATGATGCTAGCACAGTCGATTTGTGACTGTCAAGTATTGTTAGCAAAGTCTAAGGTAGAGTGCTACGGAAGCACTGGCGCTTCCACAGAGGACGAAGCCGGCTGCGGAGCTGTCTTCAGCAGACGCATCATGAACTGCACGGTCGGCCCGATGCCAAAGGCAAATATTACAGTGCCGATGCCGGCAGTGCCGCCGAGCAGGATGCCAAAGACGAGCACGACCAGCTCAATGCTCGTGCGCGCAACGCGAATGCTGAGACCGGTGCGTTGATGCAGGCCCAGCATAAGCCCGTCGCGCGGGCCGGGGCCGAGTTTCGCACCGAGGTAGAGCGCGCTGCCAAGACCGACGGCGGCGACGCCCAGCAGCAGCTGGACGAAACGCACCGGCACAAGTTCAAAATGCGGCAGGAACTTTTCAGTCAGATTCACCGCCGTGCCGATCAGCAGGATGTTCGCCACCGTGCCGACGCCCGGCCGCTCGCGAATCACCAGCCACAGGCTGAGCACCGCTGCGCCAACCAGGATGGTCACCGTGCCAAGCTGCAGGCCGCTGATCTTCGAAATGCCGTCGCTCAGCACATCCCACGGCCCCAGCCCGAGGTTCGCCCCGTGCATCAGCGCGATGCCGGCGCCAAAAACATACAGGCCGAAAAACAGGCGCAGCCAGCGCGCGGCGGAGATGGAGCGGATCTCAGTAAGTGCGGTCATGGGGAGGGGATTGTACGCACGGAGTGAAGTGTCAGAGAGCAGAAAGTAGAGAGTCAGAGTCAGAATAGAGAGTCAGAGTGTGGGAGCGGTGCATCCGTCGTTTGGGACAGATTTCATGAAAGGGCGCGGGCGGTCACCCGGACCGATGGTCCGGGCTGGGGCAGCGTCGCGCCTCCGGCGCTTTTTCGACGAAACATGAGCGCCAACGGCGCGACGACGCGCGGGCATATTTCGCCCCAAACGGCGGATGCACCCGTGGAAAGTCAGAGTAGAAAGTCAGAGTAGAAAGTCAGAGTAGATCCGCACTCTCCCACTCTGACTCTCTGCTCACTGCTCTCCGCTCAATTCCCCAGCCAGCGCACTTCCAGCGACCCAAGTTCGAACGATGGGCCGTGCACAGCGAGGCGCGTGCTGCGCACAAGATCGCGCACGTTGGCGCTGCCAAGGAGCACGCGCCATGGAACGGGGACGAGCAACGGCTCCGTCGTGAGATTCGCCAGGCACAGCACGCGCTGCACACCGAATTCACGAAGCACTGCAAGCGCACCGACCGAGAGGTCGCACACCTGTGCCGTCGAGCCCGGGCCGAAGGCAGCATGCGCAGCCGCGATGCGCACAAAGCGATCGTTCGCAGTGTCGGACGCAGCCGATGCCCCGCATAACGCAAGCATCGCCGCCTTCGCCACCCGCTGCTGTTCGCCCGACAATGGCGCCGCCGCCCGCACCGCGTCAATTTGCACACCGGTCAGCACACCGCGCACGTCATCGTCGAACAGGTCCGCAGCACAATCCATCTGCCCCCGCCGGCCCAGCCACTGCGTCAGCGTGCGGCCGTCCTGCATGAGGAGAGCATGGTGGAGAAGCATGGGGATCAAGATGGGAATTTCAGATTTCATATTTCAAGTTTCAAATTTCATATTCAATCTGAAATCTGAAATCTGAAATCTGAAATCTGAAATCTGAAATCTGAAATCTGGTAACTACTCAGGCCAGCCATTTTTCCAACGCGAAACACACTAGTCTCTCCCCCTTCGGGGGGAGAGACTAAGTTCCTGTCCATAAGTTTTGTCCGGCAGATTCGCCTCCCCCGCTTTGCGGGGGAGGCGAATCTGCCGCCAGAACTTTTGGTGACTCACTTAGTGTGTTTCGCGGGAAATACTGATTTGGGCCTGCGTAGTTACGAAATCTGAAATATCAAAGTCGAATCTCGCCGCCAGCGATCTGGCTGCGATAGATGCCGTCGAGAATCGTCAGCACCTGCAGCGACTGTTCGGCCGGCACCGGCGACGGGCGGCCTTCCGCCACGGCGCGGGCAAACTCGACGCACTCGAGCGCGTGCGGTTCCATCTTGTCGGCAGTCGCCTTCAACGTGGTGTTATAGAACTGCTTCGTCTCGTAGTTCGAGCTGAGGAACTCGGCTTTCGGCCAGTGCGCACCACCATCGGTGCCGTACAGCCAGATCTGCATGTCCTCGCCGAGGGCGTCATGGTGCATGAACCACGACACTTCGAGCATCAGCGTAGCGCCATTGTCGAAGCGCACGTAGGCGTTGGCGAAATCTTCGACGTCGAAGTTCTCAGGCGCGGGCATCGGGGCGTCCGGACGCCAGTGCGCCCACAGGCCCTTGCGGCCCGCGAAGGTCTGCTTGGCGACGCCGGTGACGGCGACGGGCTTCGGATGCCCCATCAGCCACAGCGTCAGGTCGAGCACGTGCACGCCAATGTCGATGCACGGGCCGCCGCCGCTGACGCTCTTCTTGGTGAACGACGGCGTCGGGATCATGCCGGCGCGACGCAACATCCAGCTGCGCGCATGGTAAATCTCGCCGAGCGCGCCGGTTTCGATCTGGTTCTTGACGGCCTGCGAAGTCCCAGCAAAGCGGAAATGCTGCGCAGTCATCAGCATCTTGCCGCTGGCGTCGCGCGCCGCGATCATTTCGCGAATCGCATCGGGCGTCGGCGCGAGCGGCTTTTCGCAAATCACATGCTTGCCGGCGTTTAACGCGCGGATGGCATACGGTGCGTGCGCCATATTCGGCACGCAAAGATCGACGATGTCGATGTCCTTGTCGTTCAGCACATCCTGCAGGTCGGTGTACGTGCGTGAAACGCCGTACTTCTTGCTCCACGCATCAAGCGCAGGCTGCGCGAAGTCGACACCGGCGACGACCTCGGCATGTTCCGATGCAGCCCAGCCGGGCATGTGCGTGTTGGCGATGCCGCCGACTCCGACGACGGCAACTTTAAGTTTGCTAGCCATGATGGGCGGATGGTAGCAGGACATTGGACATTGTGCATTTGAACTTTCAGATTTCAGATTTCAGATTGCACATTCAAAGAAAAAGCAGACTGTCGCGTGTGTCAATATCCACATGTCAATATCCACATGTCAATATCCACATGTAAATATCCACATGTAAATGTCTTGAGTTCACATACGGGGCGAAGTCTTCAATGTGCAATGTGCAATGTGCAATGTGCAATGTGCAATGTGCAATGTGCAATGTGCAATCTCCTACCTTCCCACCGCCGCCTCCAGCAGCGTCAGCGTCCCGGCGTCGGCGTCGAGTTCGGCCATGCAGCCGAGCGGCACGGTCGCCTGATCGTCGATGTGGCCGATCATCAGGCCCATCACGGCCGGAATGCCGAGCGCGCGGCAGCGTTCGCCGAGCACATCTTCGAGCGAACGGTTATGCAACCAACTCGCCGCTGCCGGGTCGGTGAATTTGCCGAAGGCTACGCCGCGCACTTTCTGCAGAATGCCCGCCAGCCACAGCTGCGTCAGATAGCGGTCGATCGCATAATGCGCCTCGCCAACGTCTTCAAGGAACAGCAGCGTGTCGGTGAAATCGGGCAGATGCGGCGTCCCACACAGGTGTGCCAGCAGCGAAAGATTGCCACCGAGCAGCCGCCCGCACGCCTTGCCCGGAGCAAGCATCACCACACGGTTGGCTTTTTCCACCTGCCCTTCCCGCCCCTTGAATGGCGGCGGCGCCGCGATGCGCGCCGGCCACTCGGCTTCGCCAGAACTGTCAGAGCCAAACAAGACGCGCTTGAATTCGCTGAGCGTATACGGCGAAAACTGCTGTGCCGCAATCGGGCCGTGAAAGGTCACTAGCCCGGTGCGTGCGTGGATGGCCAGATGCAGCGCAGTGATGTCGCTGTAGCCGATCAACGGCTTCGGATTCGCCGCAATGGCGTCGTAGTCGAGCAGCGGCAGCAGGCGTGACGCACCGTAACCGCCGCGCAGGCAAAAGATCGCGTCAATCGAAGGATCGGCGAACATGTCGTTCACATCGGCCGCACGGTCGGCGTCGCTGCCGGCCAGGTAGCCGCTGCGATCGAAGGCATGCGCGGCGATGCGCGCGTGCATGCCAAACGAGCGCACGATGTCCGCAGCGAAGCGCACTGCATCCGGTTCCGCCGGCGCGCTGGATGGGGCGACGATGCCGACTGTACAGCCCGGCGCCAGCCGACGAGGTTTGATGATTTTCATAGTTCACACGAAATTCACACGGAACCGGCGGCGCGAACGTCGCCCCTGCGCAGGGCGTCAATGATCGCGTCCGGGTCGTACACGCAGCCCGCCCACACGCCGCCGCTGGCGTTCTGCAGCGCCGCCCACAGGCGCGTATCCTCGGGCAGCTGCGGATGCGATGAAATGTTGGGATTCGACGGACGCGCCGCCAGCTCGGCGGTGCCAGCCGCAGCATCGCGCATCGTCAGCGCACCGCCGGCATCCTCCCAGCCGACGAGGTCGAGTACGCCGGTCATGTCGTTGCGATCGATGACGATTTCGATGCGGTCGCCGTCACGTAAGCGGCCAATCGGCCCACCAGCGAGTGCCTCCGGGCTGATGTGGCCGATGCATGCGCCGGTGCTCACGCCGGAAAATCGGCCGTCGGTGATCAGCGCCACCTGTTTGCCCCAGCTCAGATACTTCAGCGCAAAGGTCACCTGTGCAGTCTCTTCCATGCCAGTGCCCATCGGCCCGCTGCAGGCGAGCACGATCACGTCACCGGCTTCGACGCGCCCCTGCTTGATCGCACGGATCGCATCGGCCTCGCGCATGAACACCTTCGCACGATGCACGCGGCGATAGACGTTGTCGGCGCCGATCACGCTCGGGTCGATTGAGGTGCTCTTGATGACGGAACCGAGCGGCGCAATGTTGCCGCGCGGGAAAGTCATCGTGCTGGTGAGGCCGCGTTCGCGCGCACGCGCCGGCGGCAGGATCACGTCATCAGGGTCGACGCCGTCCTGTGCGCGCAGCGTTTCGCGCAGCGCGGTGCGACGTTCGCTCTTCTCCCACCATTCAAGCACGTCGCCGAGGCGCTGGCCAGAGACGGTAAGCACGTCGAGATCGAGCAGACCAGCGGTACGCAGATGCAACATCACTTCGGGCACACCGCCGGCGAGGAAGACGCGCACGGTCGGGTGATTCTGCGGCCCGTTCGGCAGCGCGTCGACGATGCGGCTGACCTTCTGGTTCACTGCGATCCAATCGTCGACGGTCGGTCGGCGCAGACCGGCGGCGTGAGCGAAGGCCGGGATGTGCAACAACAGGTTCGTGGAACCGCCGAATGCGGCGTGCACAGTCATGGCATTGTGAACGGCGCCGTCGGTGAGCACGTCGCGCGTGCGCAGGCCGCGTTCGTATAGTTGCAGCGATGCGGCGGCCGAGGCGCGCGCAATTTCGAGCCACAGCTCCTGACCCGAGGGCGCGAGCGCGCTGTGCGGCAGTGCCATGCCGAGCGCCTCAGCGATCACCTGCGCCGTCGCCGCCGTGCCGAGGAACTGGCAGCCGCCGCCGGGCGTACCGCAGGCTTTACAACCCATTTCGGCGGCGTATTCGAGCGAAATTTCACCCTGCACGAAGCGGGCGCCGATGCTTTGGATCTTGCCGAGGTCCTCGGCGTCGGCGGTCGGCAACGTCACTCCGCCCGGGACGAGCACACTCGGCAGGTCGCGCATGCCGGCCAGCGCCAGCAGCATCGCCGGCAGGCCTTTGTCGCAGGTGGCGACGCCGAGCACCGCGTGGCGCGTGGGAAGCGAGCGGATCAGGCGGCGCAGCACAATCGCGGCGTCGTTGCGGTACGGCAGGCTGTCGAACATGCCGACGGTGCCCTGCGTGCGGCCATCGCACGGGTCGGTGACGTAACCGGCGAACGGCATCGCGCCGAGTGCGCGCAACGCTTCGGCCGCCGCCTGCATCTGCAGGCCCACTTCCCAGTGGCCGGTGTGATAACCGAGCGCAATCGGTTTGCCGTCGGAAGCGCGGATGCCACCCTGCGTGCTGAGGATCAGCACCTGCGGCCGCGTCAGTTCCGCCGGGTCCCAGCCCATGCCGACATTCTGCGTCCAGCCGAACAAGTCACCACTGGAGGCAAAGGAGAGCTGATCGGGCGTCAGTGGCAGCGCACCGGCCGGCCCGGCCGCGCGGGTGCGAATTTCGAAGCGAGACGGCGCGAGCGCATCGAGCCAGGCTACGTTAGAGATTTCAGGGGTATTCATTTCAGATTTCAGATTTTAAGAGCCAGCGTGCACTTCTTCAATAATCTGAGGGAATCTGAGGGAATCTGAGGGAGTGACTAAACCCGTATGGAGTTCGTAAATCACGCGCGTTTTTCGCCTTGGAAAACCGGCCGCCCTGAGTATTTACGAAATCCGAGGTCTGAAACGGATCAATAAAAATGGGCCCAGCAGGGATCGAACCTGCGACGCAGAGATTAAAAGTCTCCCGCTCTGCCACTGAGCTATGGGCCCGCAACGGTTCGTATTGTAATGGGTATGAGAAGAGTTTCGAGTTTCGAATTCTGAGAACTTATGTGCCGACCATGGGCGTCGCTGCCGACAATGTTCTGCACATGTCCGCTTTCTCCAGCTCTGGCTATCACAAACGTGCCGAAGTCACCCTCGGCCGCGGCCTGCTCTCCGACGCCATCAACACCATCCTCCACCGCGAAATGCACCGCTCCCTCCATATGCATGCAAGATGCATGCAAGATGCATACAAGATGCATACAGGATGCATGCAGGACACATGCTTTCGACGGCTGACGCATTTGGAATACCAAGCCGCAGTATTTTTTTAAAACTACGAATATTTATACGTGATGTTACAAATTTTTGTATCGACTGCTTGCTACTCTGATACCCATGAACAACTCGGATTCGGTCTTTATTTTTTATACGTGCGTTTGGGCTCTCGTGCTTGGCTGCATCCCAGGGGCAATCGCCCAGAAAAAAGGGCGCAGCTTCGTCGCCTGGTGGCTCTTCGGTGCAGCGATTTTTGTGGTCGCACTGCCCATCTCGATCATGCTGTCGAATAAGAAAGAATAGAGAGTCGGAATAGAGAGTCGGAATAGAGAGTCGGAATAGAGAGTCAGAGTGAAGAGTTGAAGTGAGCATCGATGGGGCCATGCTCTGACTTTCAACTCTGACTCGGGACTCGGCACCGGGTGCATCCGCCGTTTGGGGCGAATTTCACGAAATAGCGCTTCCCCAGCCCGGGCGACGGCGGCGCAATGGCGCACTGTCAAATTTCGCCCCAAACGGCGGATGCACCCCTCTGCTACAATTTCGCCCCATCGACGTCGATCGGGACGAGTACGCGCAACGCAGGCGCTCAGAGAGCCGGGCACACTGGTGCAAGCCCGGTGCGCAAAGCAGTGCGGAATGGACCCGTGAGTCGCAAGCTGAACTGAGCGCGCAAGCGCCATAGTAGGCGAGCCGGAACCGCCACCGTTAGCGGGCGGAGCGTATGGTAGTACGCGTAGAAGGCGCCGTCAATGCGGCGCAAAACTAGGGTGGCACCACGAGCAACGGCTCTCGTCCCTGCGGACGGAGCCGTTTTTTGTTTTCCGGCAGACGGGTGATCTTTCGTATGAAATCGTATGAAAACCAAGCGTCTGCGCTTCCCGGCAACATGGCAAAACTGACGATCAAACCCACTCTCGACGAAGTGCGTGCGCTGGCCGCGCAGGGCAACATGGTGCCCGTCTACGCCGAGCTGGCTTCCGACCTGGACACGCCGGTGTCGCTGTTCCTCAAACTGGCCGGCGAGGAGCCGTCCTTCCTGCTCGAAAGCGTCGAGGGCGGCGAACATGTCGGCCGCTACTCATTCCTCGGCGTGCGCCTGCGCGAGGCGCTCGTCTTCGCCGACGGCGCGCTGCGCCGCCATCGCCTCGAAGGCAGCCGCCTCTCCATCGAACCCTGGAGCTCATCTGCGCTCGACCTCTCGCAGCCAGTGCAATCGCACGACGAGCTCGAAGCGCCGCGCACGCCCGACCTGCTCGACATGCTGCGCGCCGAAATGCAGCAGTACCATTTCGTCCCCGTCCCCGGCCTGCCGCGCTTCTGCGGCGGCCTCGTCGGCTACACCGGCTACGACGTAGTGCGCCAGTTCGAAAAACTGCCCGGCACCGCCAAAGACGTACTCGGCATCCCCGATGCAATTTATTTTCTGGCCGATACGCTCGTCGCCTTCGACCGCGCCCGCCAGCGCATCCTGCTCATCGCCAACGCCCGCACAGACGGACCTGGCGGCGTCGCAGCCGGCTACGAAGAGGCCGTCGCCCGCATCAAAACGATCCACGCGCGCGTCAACGCCGCGCTGGCCACGCTCACACCCGACCCGAACGCCGAGTGCACACCGGCAATCAGCAACCGCACGCAGGCCGAATACGAAGACGCTGTGCGCGCGGCCAAGGAATTCATCGCCGCCGGCGACACGTTCCAGATCCAGGTTTCGCGCCGCGTCAAGCGCCGCACCACCGCGCATCCGTTCACGTTGTACCGCACGCTGCGCCGCATCAACCCGTCGCCGTGGATGTTCTACATGAACTTCGCCGGCCTGCTGCCGCGCGCCGAGCCGATGCGCATCATCGGCGCCTCACCCGAACTCAACACGCGCTTCGAAAACGGCATCGCCACCGTCCGCCCGATCGCCGGCACACGCCGCCGCGGCGCCACCGAAGCCGAGGACAAAGCGCTCGCCGAAGACCTGCTGGCCGACCCGAAGGAGCGCGCCGAGCACGTCATGCTGATCGACCTCGGCCGCAACGACGTCGGCCGCATTGCGCGCTACGGCAGCGTGCGCATACCTGACCTGATGATCATCGAGCGCTACTCGCACGTGATGCACATCGTCTCAGAAGTGCAGGGCGAAGTGCGCGACGGCCTCGACATGTTCGATGTGCTGCGCGCAACTTTCCCAGCCGGCACGCTCACGGGCGCGCCAAAAGTGCGCACAATGGAAATCATCGAGCAGCTCGAAGGCGAGCGCCGCGGCGTCTACGGCGGTGCCATCGGCTACTTCTCGTTCAACGGGCAGATGGACACCTGCATCGCCATTCGCACCATCGTCATGCTCGGCGACGCGTGCTACGTGCAGTCGGCCGGCGGCATCGTCGCCGACAGCACACCGACGGGCGAGTACGAAGAGACGGCCAACAAAATGCGCGGTTCGCTCGTCGCCATCGACGAAGCGGAAGCGGAGGGCTGATTACTATGATCGTCGTCATCGACAATTACGATTCGTTTACGTTCAACCTCGTGCAGTTCCTTGGCGAACTGGGGGCCGACCTGCGCGTGCTGCGCAACGATAAAACCGACGTGGCCGCACTCGAGCGCATGCAGCCGGCCGGCATCGTCATTTCGCCCGGGCCGGGTTCGCCGGAGAAGGACAGCGGCATCAGCAACGACGTGCTGCGCGCGTTCAGTGGACGCATCCCGATTCTGGGCGTGTGCCTCGGGCAGCAGTGCATGGGGCACGTGTTCGGCGGGCGCGTCATTCGCGCGCCGCGGCTGATGCACGGCAAAGTCTCGCTCGTGTACCACAATGGCGCCGGCCTGTTCGAAGGCCTGCCGAATCCATTTGAGGCCACGCGCTATCATTCGCTGATCATCGAAGAGCCTCTACCGCCGGCGCTCATCGCCACCGCACACACCGCCGAGGGCGAACTGATGGGTGTGCGCCACCATGAACACCCAACCTACGGCGTGCAATTTCACCCGGAGAGCGTGCTTACCATGCACGGCAAGCAGCTGCTGGGGAATTTTCTGCACATGCTGTAGCTGACATCCGCTGACACAAACTCATAAGCAAACCCGGCTTCTAAGAAGCCGGGTTAAATCCTTCGCATATGCTGACGCACGCAAGCGAACTGCGCACACAAATCCAGGAATACGCCGTGCGCACCTCCGCGCTGCTCGAACAGCGCCGCACACGCCTCGATGCGCTCATACAGACGCTGAATAACAGCGCGCTTTTAAGCGACGCGCTTTTAAGCGACGCGCTTTCAAGCGACGCGCTTTCAAGCGGCATCGGCGAAGCGCCACATCAGCAGTTCACATTCGGCGCCGAACCCCACAGCTACGCACTCATCGCCGCCGACGGCTCGCAGATCCTGCCCGATCGCCACAAGCCCGTCGTCTTCGCCTTCGTCCAGGCTGCCTGCGCCTGCATCCTCTACGGCTGTGCAGAAATTCCACAGGCGCAGCGCCTCGCCGAGGAAATTCAACGCGACAAACGCACGCGCCTGCTGTCTGAAATCGACCTGCCCCTCGGCGAAACCGCCAACGCCGCCGCCGAAGTGTCGAATCTGCGCGACGTCATGGAGATTCAGCTGCTGGCCGACGCCTGCACGCGCTTCGCCGCCCTCGGCGTGGCGCCGCTCGTCATCGCCGACGGCTCGATCGTGCCGTTCGCCCTGCTCAACGAACGCACCCTCGCCAACCCGTTGCAAACTGAAAAATTGCTGCGCCCGCTCATCACCGCGCTGAATGCCATGCGCGCCGCCGGCGCCCTCGTCGCCGGCTACATCGACCGGCCCAACAGCGCCGCCATCGCCCAGACCTGTGCGCTGCTCAGCCTGCCGCCCGACGCACGCGACGACGCCGCCACACGTGCCGCTGCCGCCAGTATCGAAGGCGTCTTCGACCGCCATATCTTCGAACGCATCCTGCCTCCCGATCGCCGCAGCGCATTGTTCGATCCAGGCTGGAAGGTCAACGAACCCAATTTTCTCGGCGAACACGCCATGCGCGCCTGTTACGCCAATTTCGGCGACGGCTTCGGCGAACGCGCCACCCTCGCACGCATCGAAATGCCACAGTGGTGCGCCAGCCCCGCCGACATCGCCGTCGTCACTGCCGTCCTGCGCCGCCACGCCTCGCTCGACCCCGACGGCTATCCTTTTATTCTCAAGGCCGCCCACGAACAGGCCGTCGTCACCCGCGACGACCAGCACGAAATCGAGGCCGCATTGGAACAAGAACTACTCCGCCACGGCTTCCGCCCGCGCTTTTCACCCAAGCAGGCGGCGAAGAACAGAGAGTAGAGAGTCAGATCAGAGTAGACAGTCAGAGTGGACAGTATCTAAGTTCCTGTCCATAAGTTTTGTCCGGCAGATTCGCCTCCCCCGCTTTGCGGGGGAGGCGAATCTGCCGCCAGAACTTTTGGCGACTCACTTAGTTTTCACTCTCCACTCTGACCTTCTACTCTCCCCACTACCCACCCGCAATAATCACCGTCCACTCCTCGATCCAGCGCTCACGATTGGCGTCGATCTGGTCGGGCGCAAGGGTGAACACCGTCTTCGGCTGCGCAGCAAACTTGAACACATCCGGCAGCGGCGTGCCGTCGACGGATGGGTACACCCACATCTGCGTCGGAATATCCTTCTGGAAATCTGGGCCGAGCAGGAAATCAATGAAGCGGTGCGCCAGCTCGGGATTCTTCGTCCCCTTCAGCACGCCGGCGAATTCAACCTGCTCGAACGCGCCAATGTCGAGGTTTGACGTCGGCGGCTCTTTCAGCTTGCCCTCGCTGTAAAAAACTTCTGCCGCCGGGCTGGTGGCGTACGACAGAACAATATCGTGCGGGCCCTTGCCACTGCTGCCGCTGAACAACGTGTAATACGCATCGGTCCAGTCCGGCGACACGTGCACTTGGTTTTTCACCATTTCGCGCCAGAACTGCTGCCACGTGTACTCGCTGCCTTCCGGGAACGCAGCAATAGTCGCCAGCAGAAAGGCCAGGCCCGTCGATGACGTAGATGCATTCTCAACAACGATGTTGTGCATGTAGTCCATCTTCGTCAAGTCGCGCAACGAAGTCGGCGTCGGCGAATTTCGCTTCGTCAAGCCGGCCGGATTGGCGTTGAAGCTGACGTAACCGAAATCGATCGGCAGCATGCGATTGCTCGGGTCCAGCTTGAACTTCGCCGGCACGCTCGCCAAGCCGGGCGCCTCGTAGGCATCGAACAGGTCGGCCTTCAGCGCGCGGCTGAGGAAAGTGTTGTCGACGCCATAGAGCACATCGGCCGTCGGCGCACCTTTCGCCAGGATGGCCTTGTTCAGCATCGAGCCGGCGTCGCCGGACTTCAACACGACGAGCTTGACTTTATTTTCGCTTTCGAATTTCTTCACCGCTTCTTCGCTGATGCCGAAGCTGTCGTGCACCATCACGGTGAGCATCTGCGTGCCCGGCGGCAGGGCCGGCTCCGTTGCCGTAGGAGCCGCAGCCACTTCGGGTGCGGCAGTCGGCGCTGCGATCGTGGGCGTGGGCGCAGCCGCCGGCACTGCACAGCCGACAAGCATCACGGTTGCGCAGGCGAACGCAAAAATTCGTTTCATCGGAAAGTTTGAATCATTTGGATTCAGTTTCATTTTATTGAAATCCAGCGGCGCCGTTTTCAGGCGGCCGCGGTGTGAACGCAGAGAAGAAGCCCGGCCCCGACGCGCACGACGGCGCGCTCAGTCAGCATGACATTGCTGACGCCGCGCGCCGGGCCAACAAAAAGTGATTCACCGCGCAGGGGGTAATGCAACCCTTCCGTATGAATGCCGTGCGCATCGCCGCCGAAAGGCAGCAATGAAACAGTGTCGCCTGCACCGCCGTCAATACCGTGCTCAGCCGGCGCAACGCGCGCATCGATGAGCATCACACGGTCGGCGCCATGCGCGATGCAAACGGCGCGACCGCGCAGCGCCGGCATCGCCAGCAGCAGCATGTTCGCCAGCGCATGGTCGATGCGCCCACCAAGTGCGCCAAGAATGACGATTTCAGCGTCGGACGAGCGCTGCGCCGCAAGCAGCAGACCCAGTTCGAGGTCGGTCTCATCTTTGGCGGGCGGATGGCGCAACATCTGCGCACCACCAGCGACGAGTGCTTCGAGTTCAAAGGGTTCGAGCGAGTCGAAATCACCGATGACGACCTGCGGCCGCAGGCCGTGGCGCAACGCTGTGCGCGCGCCGCCATCGGCACAGAACAACATGTCACCCGGCCGCAGCCAGCGCTGCAGGTCCGTCGAGGAAGGAGGTTCGCCATTGGCGAGAATGACAATGCGCATCAGTTCATCAGCCCCAACCCGGAAAAGCACAACGCCTTACGCGATTGCGTAAGGCGATTGGTCCTGCGACTATCCATCCCTACGCCGGCATGATCCGGATCAGGTTCGAAGGGTCGACGCGTTGCTCGCGCCCTCTCAGTCCCGCATAAGGGACTCCCCGTTTGGTTGTGGGCAGGAGTATAGCACTCGGGATTTCAGATTTCAGATTGACAGATTGACGGCCAGAGAAATGAGCAGTCGTGCTCGTTACGACTCGAATGCACAACGTTCAATCTGAAATCTGAAATCTGAAATCTAAAATCTGAAATCTGAAATTCTCAAGACCACGCGCGCCGGCGCGGCGTCGATGCCGGCGATGCGCAGCGGCAGCGCGATGAGCTCATACTCGCCGTCCGGCACGCCGGTCAGCTGCAGATTTTCCATGATCGTCACGCCGCTGTGCAGAAAGGCCTTGTGCGCCGGTAACGTTTTGCTGTCGGCCGGGTCGACAGACGGCGCATCGACGCCAATCAGGCGCACACCCAGCGCACCAAGCCACTCAGCAGCGGCAGGCTCGATGGCGGCAAAGCCGTCGTCCCATAGATCGTCGGGCACAGCGCTGGCACGCGTGTGCAGCAAAAGCCTCGCCGGCGGCGGTGCGCCACTCAGGCGTGCCTGCAGCGTGGCGAGCAGCAGATCGCCCGGCTCATCGATCGTCAGCACACGACACGGGCCAATCAGCACATCGAGCGACACCTGATCGATACCGACGCCGTCGCTCGAGTAATGCCGCGGCGCATCGACATGCGTGCCAGCGTGCGAGCTGCACGTGATCGCCGTGACATTGACCGACGCCCCGCGCGTAATTTCGGCCACCGGAACTAATGACACGCGCGTATCGCCCGGGAAGGCGGCGCTGCGCAACGTAAGGGTGCGGGTGATGTCGTAGAGCATGGGTGGCTAAGTGAATCGCCAAAAGTTCTGGCGGCAGATTCGCCTCCCCCGCTTTGCGGGGGAGGCGAATCTGCCGCCAGAACTTATGGACAGGAACTTAGTGAGGGTGGAGAGTGATAGTAGACCGGGGCCATCATCGCTATCCACGATCACTATCTACTTCTTCTGCACCGCCAGCGCCTCAAACAGCGCACCGGCGTAGCGGATGCCGGCGAAGAAATTCTTCAGGCTGGCGTTTTCATTCGGTGAGTGAATGCGCGTGTCGGCGTGGGCGATGCCGGCGCACACCACCGGCACGCCGCCGATGAACGACGACAGCGTGTACATCGGCCCGGAGCCCGGGCTGAGCAGATCGATGATCGGTTCATGGCCGTGAATGCGCCGCGCCGCGACCGTCGCCGCCATGACCATGGGCGCAGCCGGGTCGCAGATTTCGGCGCGGTAGCCGCCCAGCCACTCAATTTCAATATCGGTGAAGCCATGCTTATCGAGATGCCGGCGCAGCAAATCGAGCGTGATCTCCGGCGTCAAATTCGGCACCAGCCGAAAATCGACCTTGGCGCTGGCCAGCGCCGGCAGCACCGTCTTCGTGCCGGCGCCCTGCCAGCCGCTCGTCAAACCGCAAATCGTGGCGGTCGGCGAGAACAACAGCTTCTTGAGCGCCTCGTAGCCGTGCACGCCGCCGACGAACTCGTCGACCTTCCAGTTCTGCTTGTACCACTCCTCCTGATCGCCCTCGAAGGGCATCTCGCGCATGATTTCCTCTTCGGCAGGCGTGGGCTGGCGCACGTGGTCGTAGTAGCCCTCGATCAGGATGTTTTCGTGAATGTCCTTGATCGAGGCGAGCGCCCACGTCAGGCGCCAGGCCGCATTCTTCGCCAGCGGCGCCAGTGACGAGTGCAGATCATGATCGACACCCTTCACACGCAGTTCGACGTAGCAGATGCCCTTCACACCGAGCGAGAGGCGAAAGCGCTCTTTTTCGTCGAAGCCACCGAACTCCCACAGACAGCCGTCGATGACGCCGCCGCGCGTGTTCGTGAACCAATCTTTGTGCGCCGCAACCCACTTGTGGAAATGCGGCGAGCCGACTTCCTCTTCACCCTCGATCAGCCATTTAATGCGAATCGGCAGCGCACCCTGCGTCGCCTGCCACGCTTCGACGGCGTGGATGCGCGAGACAAGCTCCCCTTTGTCATCGGCGGCGCCGCGCGCAAAAATGTGCCCGTCGCGCACCGTCGGCTCGAACGGCGGCGATTCCCACAAATCAAACGGCTCGGCCGGCTGCACGTCGTAGTGGTTATAGATCAACAGCGTGCGCTCGGCATCAGCTGGGCCAAGCTCAGCCCACACCACCGGCGGAGCATCCCCTTCGGTCGGCACAATCTTCACTTCGGCGCCGAGCGACGCCAGACGGCGCGCCACGAGCGCGGCCATCTCCGGAATGCCCTGCCCGGTGGCGGCCACGCTGGGCTGGCGCAGAAAATCCTTGTAGTCCTCGAGCAGTCGCTCACGGTTCGCGTCAAGATAAGCGTCGAAGGCGGCCTGGTTCATATGCGCATCATACGGCAGCCATCCCGCCGGCTGAGCGCACATCCGCCGTTGGGGTGAAATTTGACAGCGCATCGCCGTTGCCGTCACCCGAGGCTGGCTGCTGGCCTGCCGCGGTGGACCGCGCCTCCGGCGCTCATGTTCCGCAGAAAAAGCGTCGAAGGCGCGACGCTGCGGACCCTCGGTCTCGGTCCAGGTGACCGCCGCCGCCATTTCGTGAATTTCGCCACCAACCGCGGATGCGCCCGACAACGGACAAGAGCAATTGCCAGCAGCCTATAATGCCCATTCCTGGACCGCAGACCGCCACACGCTTCGATGAACGTCAACAAACAGCTCGACCTCGC